>NZ_JBQXXG010000002.1:0-335495 GCF_052644995.1 Quadrisphaera sp. KR29 | reverse complement strand
AGAGGGTGGCGGACGCCCATGATCACGAGGGGTGGGGCGGATCAGTCGTCGTCGTCGTCCACCCAGTCCAGGGTGCGCTGCACGGCCTTGCCCCACTTGCGGTAGTACCTGTCGGCCTGGGCGCGGTCCATGGCCGGCTCCCAGCGCTTGTCCTCGGCCCACTGGGAGGTCAGCTCGTCCTCGTCGGCCCAGAAGCCGACAGCGAGGCCCGCGGCGTAGGCGGCGCCCAGCGCCGTGGTCTCGGCGATCTGCGGGCGGACCACCGGGACGCCGAGCACGTCGGCCTGGAACTGCATGAGCAGCTCGTTGGCGATCATGCCGCCGTCCACGCGCAGCTCGGTCAGGTCGACCCCGGAGTCGGCGTTCATCGCCTCCAGCACCTCGCGGGTCTGGTAGGCCGTCGCCTCCAGCACCGCGCGGGCCAGGTGGCCGCGGTTGACGTACCGGGTGAGCCCGACGATGGCGCCGCGCGCGTCGGAGCGCCAGTGCGGCGCGAACAGCCCCGAGAACGCGGGCACGAAGTAGGCCCCGCCGTTGTCGTCCACCGACCGCGCGACGGCCTCGATCTCCGGCGCACCGCCGATCATGCGCAGGTTGTCGCGCACCCACTGCACCAGCGAGCCGGTGACCGCGATCGAGCCCTCCAGGGCGTAGACGGGCTTGCGGTCGCCGATCTGGTAGCACAGCGTCGTCAGCAGGCCGTTCTTGCTGGGCACGGCCTCCTCGCCGGTGTTGAGCAGCATGAAGTTGCCCGTGCCGTAGGTGTTCTTGGCCATGCCCTTGGTGAAGCAGACCTGCCCGAAGGTGGCGGCCTGCTGGTCACCCAGGGACCCCGCGATCGGCACGCCCGCCAGCAGCCCCTGGGCCCGGGCCTTGCCGTAGACCTCGGAGTTGGACACGATCCGGGGCAGCATCGAGGTCGGGATGGTCATCTCGGCGGCGATGTCCTCGTCCCAGCTCAGCGACCGGTAGTCCATGATCATGGTGCGCGAGGCGTTGGAGACGTCGGTGATGTGCAGGCCGCCGTCGGTCCCGCCGGTCATGTTCCAGATCAGCCAGGTCTCGATGGTGCCCATGAGCAGGTCGCCGGCCTCGGCCCGCTGCCGGGCGCCGTCGACGTTGTCCAGGATCCACTTGACCTTCGGCCCGGCGAAGTAGGTGGCCAGGGGCAGGCCGACCCTGTCCTTGTAGCGCTCCGCACCACCACCGAGGTCGCCGAGCTCGCGCACGATCCTGTCGGTGCGGGTGTCCTGCCAGACGATGGCGTTGTAGACCGGCTTGCCGGTGGTGCGGTCCCAGACCACCGCGGTCTCGCGCTGGTTGGTGATGCCGACGGCCTCGATGTCGCCGGAGCTGACGTTGCCCTTGCCCAGGGCCTGGCCGACGACTTCGCGGGTGTTGCTCCAGATCTCCTCGGCGTCGTGCTCCACCCAGCCGGCCCGGGGGAAGATCTGCTCGTGCTCCTTCTGGCCGACGGCCACGACCTTCCCGTCGTGGTCGAAGAGCATGCAGCGGGTGCTCGTGGTGCCCTGGTCGATGGCGGCGATGACTCGTGCCACGTCGTTACCTCCTGGTGCGTCGTTGCAGGGTGGGTGTCAGCAGGGGTGGGGGTCAGAAGACCTGGGCGACCAGGCCCGCCAGGACGCCGCCGATGACCGGCCCGACGACCGGGACCCACGAGTAGCCCCAGTCGTTGGAGCCCTTGTGCCGGATCGGCAGGACGGCGTGGGCCAGGCGCGGGCCGAGGTCGCGGGCCGGGTTGATCGCGTAGCCGGTCGGGCCGCCGAGGGAGGCGCCGATGGCCACCACGAGGATCGCGACGTTGAGCGGGCCGACCTGCGATGGCGTGTTGCCGAACTGCAGGATGACGTAGACGAGGGTGAAGGTGGCGATCACCTCGGTGACCACGTTCCAGCCGTACGAGCGGATCTCCGGGCCGGTGGAGAACGTGCCCAGCACCAGGCCGGGGTCCTCCTCGGCGTCGTAGTGCTTGCGGTAGACCAGCCACGCCAGCACGGCGCCGATGAAGGCGCCCAGGAACTCGGCCACCAGGTAGACCACCGTGCTGAGGAAGGTCACCGGCACGTCGGGGGCGTACTCCTCGGCCCCCGAGGAGAGCAGGCCGAGCGTGACGGCCGGGTTGAGGTGGGCCCCGGAGCGCCAGGCGACCCAGACGCCGACGAAGACCGCGAAGCCCCAGCCGAAGCTGATGAGCAGCCAGTCCGCTCCTCTGCCCTTGGTGCGGGCGAGCAGCACGTTGGCCACCACGCCCACGCCGAAGAGGATGAGCATGGCGGTGCCGAAGACCTCGGAGAAGAACACGTTGGTGAGTGACACAGTCGGACCTCTCTGTCCCGGTCGGCCCCGCGCCGCACGCGCGGCGCGGGGGTCTCCCTGCTGTTCTGATCAGGCCTCCCCGTCCGGGGAGGACGGCGGGTGCTCGCAGGAACCTTCCTGCGATCAGGCGCTCGCGTCCACTCCGAGCGGGCGGATCTCGGGGGCGCGCAGGCGCGCGCGCTCCGCTGAGGCGTCGTCGGGCTCGACCTCGGCGGCCCGCTCGGCGGCGACGCGCGCGAGGTAGGTGGCCACCTCGCGCTCGACCTGCTCCCCGCTCCAGCCCAGCGGCCCGGCCATGAGCTCGG
This sequence comes from Quadrisphaera sp. KR29, assembly GCF_052644995.1. NCBI lineage: Bacteria > Bacillati > Actinomycetota > Actinomycetes > Kineosporiales > Kineosporiaceae > Quadrisphaera > Quadrisphaera sp. KR29. The sequence goes on along the minus strand of NZ_JBQXXG010000002.1, from coordinate 332,853 downwards.
CCGCGGCCCGGGCAGCGGTGGTGCCGCGGTCGGCCCGCTCGTAGGACAGGCGGGTGCGGCGGGTGAGCACGTCCTCCAGGTGCAGGGCGCCCTCGTGGGTGGCGGCGTAGACCACCTCGGCGCGCAGGTGGTCCTCCGCGCCCTCGAGCGGCTCCCCCAGGGCGGGGTCGGCGTCCACGAGGGCGAGCACCTCGTCGACCAGGGTCCCGTAGCGGTGCAGCAGGTGCTCCACGCGCTCCTCGCCCCACCCCCGCGCCGCGGCCAGGCGGTGGCGCTGGTTCCAGCGCACGGCGTACCCGTCCGCGCCGGCCAGCGGCAGGTGCTCGGTGGCGGAGGCGGGCGCGGCGCCGGCGGGGTCGCCCGGGGCGCGGTCGGCGAGCGCCACGTCGACGACGTCGCGGGCCATCACGCGGTAGGTCGTGTACTTGCCGCCGGCGATGACGGTCAGCCCGGGGCGCACCGTGGCCGTGGTGTGCTCGCGGGAGACCTTCGTGGTGGCCGACCCGTCGGAGGAGACCGGCTGGATGAGCGGGCGCAGGCCGGTGTAGACGCCGAGGACGTCGTCGCGGGTCAGCGGGCGGCGCAGCACGGCGTTGGCGTGCTCGAGCAGGTAGTCGACGTCGGCAGCGCTGGCCACCGGGTGGTCCTTGGCCAGGTCCCACGGGGTGTCGGTGGTGCCGATCACCCAGTGGGTGCGCCACGGGATGATGAACAGCACGCTCTTCTCGGTCTTGAGGATGAAGCCGTCCTCACCGGCCACGGCGTCGCGGGGGACGACGACGTGCACGCCCTTGGAGGCCCGCACCTGCAGGCCCCGCGCGCGGAACAGCCCCTGGGTCTCCTCGGTCCACACCCCGGTGGCGCCGATGACGTGGCGGGCGCGCACCCGCAGCTCGCGGCCGGTCTCCAGGTCGACGGCGGTGACGCCCGCCACGCGGCCGGCCTCCTCGAGGTAGCCGGTCACCCGGACCCGGCTGGCCGCGGCCGCGCCGTGCCCGACGGCGGTGCGCACGACCACCTCCACGAAGCGGGCGTCGTCGACCTTGGCGTCCCAGTAGCGGATCGCGCCGACGGCGACGTCGGGGCGCAGCGAGGGGGCCACCCGGGACAGGGCGCGGTGGGACAGGTGCCGGTGCAGCGGCACCCCGCGCCCGCCGACCCGGCCCAGGACGCCCGCCAGCGCGTCGTACAGCGCGATGCCGGCGCCGACGTAGGCGCGCTCCCAGGCCCGGTGCTGCAGCGGGTACAGGAACGGCACGGGCTGGACCAGGTGCGGCGCGAGGCGCCCGACCAGCAGGCCGCGCTCGTGCAGCGCCTCGCGCACCAGGGCGAAGTCGAGCATCTCCAGGTAGCGCAGGCCCCCGTGGACCAGCTTGCTGGCGCGGCTGGAGGTGCCCGAGGCCCAGTCGCGCTGCTCGAGCAGCCCCACGGACAGGCCGCGGCTGGCGGCGTCCAGCGCCGCCCCGGCGCCGGTCACGCCGCCGCCGATGACGAGGACGTCGAGGGTCTCGGCGGCGAGGCGCTCCAGGGCGCGCTCGCGGGCGGCCGGCGAGAGCGCGGTGCTGCCGGTGGTGCTCGTCGTGCTGCCCGTCGTGCTGCTCGTCGTGCTGCCCGGCGCGCTCGTGGGCCGCGTCGTGGTGGACGTCATGGGTCCCTCCCGTCAGGCGCCGCCCGCGTCGCGCGGCCCGGTCTGCTCCCCCCCGACCCTGGCGCGGCAGGCCCCGGGCGGGCAATGTGGTGCACGGACGTGCACGCGCGACCGCTCCGCGGCGGGGACGCCGAGCCGGGACGGAGGACGCCGGTGAGCGACGACGAGCGCCTGGAGCGGGTGGCGCGGAAGTATTACCTGGGCAGGCAGACCATGGAGGCCGTCGCCGCCGAGGAGGGGGTGTCGCGCTCCACGGTCTCGCGCCTGCTCGAGGCCGCCCGCGCCGCCGGCATCGTCTCCATCCAGGTGGTCCCCGTGCACGGACGTGCAGCGGCGATGGAGAAGGAGCTCGCCCAGCGCCACGGCGTCGCGGCGCGGGTGGTACCCCTGCCCGAGGGCGTCGGACCCGTCGAGAGGCTGCACCACGTGGCGCGGATGACCGGGCGCGTGCTCGACCAGGCGGTCAGCGCCGGGATGGTCGTCGGGGTCGCGTGGGGCACCACCACCGGCGCGGTCAGCGAGCACCTGCTCGCCCGCCCGGTGCGCGACGTCCAGGTGGTGCAGCTCAACGGCGCCATGAACACCCACAGCAGCGGCGTCGGCTACGGCAGCGACGTGCTGGGCAGGTTCGCCGACGCCTGGGACGCGCAGGTGCACCTGTTCCCCGTGCCCGCCTTCTTCGACCACGTCGAGACGCGGCGGGCGATGTGGCGCGAGCGCAGCGTGCAGCGCGTGCTGCGCCTGCAGCACGCCGCCGACGTGGCGCTCTTCGGCGTCGGGGCGTTCGGCGGCGCCGTGCCCAGCCGGGTGTGGGCAGAGGGGTACCTCACCGGTCCGGACCGCGCGGCGCTGGCGGCCACCGCCGTCGGGGACGTGTGCACGGTCTTCCTGCGCGCCGACGGCTCGTGGGAGGGGCTGCCGCTCAACGCGCGCTCCTCGGGGCCGGTCCCGCCGGTGCTGCGCCGCGTCCCGCGGCGCATCTGCGCCGTCGCGGACGAGGCCAAGGTGCCGGGGCTGCTCGCGGCGCTGGCCGCGGGCCTGGTCACCGACCTCGTGCTGGACGAGCGCTCCGCCCGGGAGCTGCTGGCCTCGCGGGCCCCGGGCCGCAGGGCCGGCTGACGGGCAGGCCGCCGCGAGCCGATCTACCCTGGCGCGCAGCGGGACGGTGCCCGGCGGACGCCGTCCCCGTGGACCGAGGGCGCGAAGGAGCGATCGTCATGGCGGCACCGACGCAGGACAGCACGCTGGGACCGGACTACCGCGAGCGCGCGTGGAGGGCCTTCGGGGAGGCGCCCTTCGACGTCCTCGTCATCGGCGGCGGCGTCACCGGCGCCGGGGTCGCGCTCGACGCCGCCACCCGCGGCCTGCGCACCGCGGTGGTCGAGCAGCGGGACTGGGCCTCCGGCACGTCCTCGCGCTCCTCCAAGCTCTTCCACGGCGGGCTGCGCTACCTGGAGCAGCTGAACTTCTCCCTGGTGCGCGAGGCGCTCAAGGAGCGCGAGCTCATGCTCACGCGCATCTGCCCGCACCTGGTCAAGCCGGTCTCCTTCCTCTACCCGCTCAACCACCGGATCTGGGAGCGGCCGTACATGGCGGCCGGCCTGACCATGTACGACACCATGGGCGGGGCCCGCTCGGTGCCGGGGTTCAAGAGCCTGACGCGCCGCGGCGCGCTGCGGCTGGCGCCGGGGCTGAAGCCGGACGCCTTCGTCGGGGCGATGCGCTACTACGACGCCCAGGCCGACGACGCGCGCCACACCCTCGCCGTGGTGCGCACCGCTGCCCACTACGGCGCGGTGGTGCGCAACAGCACCGAGGTGGTCTCCCTGCTGCACGAGGGGGACAGGATCGTCGGGGCCACGGTGCGCGACGTGGAGACCGGGGACACCACCGACGTGCACGCCACCGTGGTCATCAACTGCACCGGCGTGTGGACCGACGACATGCAGCACCTCGCCGGCGGGCGCGGGCGCTTCCGGGTGCGCGCCTCCAAGGGCGTGCACATCGTCGTCCCGCGCGACAGGTTCGCCTCCGAGACCGGGCTCATCCTGCGCACCGAGAAGTCGGTCCTCTTCTTCATCCCCTGGGGCACCCGGTGGATCATCGGGACGACCGACACCGACTGGTCGCTGGACAGGGCGCACCCCGCCGCCACCCGCGCCGACATCGACTACATCCTGGAGCACGCCAACACCGTGCTGCGCACCCCGCTGACGCACGACGACGTCCGGGGCGTCTACGCGGGGCTGCGACCGCTGCTGGCCGGGGAGTCCGAGGGCACCAGCTCGCTGTCGCGCGAGCACGCCGTCGCCCGCCCCCAGCCGGGCCTGGTCTCCATCGCGGGCGGGAAGTACACGACGTACCGCGTCATGGCCGCCGACGCCGTCGACGCCGCCAAGGCCGACCTCGGCTCGCACGTGCCCGACTCGGTCACCGAGCACGTGCCGCTGGTCGGCGCCGACGGCTACCGCGCGCTGGTCAACCAGGTCCCCGCATTGGCGCACCGCTACGGGGTGCCCGAGCACCGGGTGCTGCACCTGCTGAACCGCTACGGCTCCGAGGCCCTGGAGCTGCTCGACCTGGGGCGCGAGCGGCCCGACCTGCTCGAGCCCCTGGAGGGCGCTGAGGACTACCTGCGCGTGGAGGTCGTGCACGGCGCCACCCACGAGGGGGCGCTGCACCTGGACGACCTGCTGGCGCGCCGCACCCGGATGTCCATCGAGTACGGGCACCGCGGCGTGGGCTCCGCGCAGGCCGTGGCCGAGCTGGTGGCACCGGTGCTGGGGTGGGACGCCGACCGCATCGCCGAGGAGGTGCGCAGCTACAGCGAGCGCGTGGCGGCCGAGCGCGCCAGCCAGGAGCTGCCCGACGACGAGGCCGCCGACGCCGCCCGCCGCGAGGCGCCCGACTCCCGGCCCCTCCTCAACGCCTAGCCCCCTCGGTGGTCATGGGCGATCGGCCACTCCCGGTGGCCGGTCGCCCACGACCGCGGTGGCGGTGGAGGGTCAGGTCGGCTGGTAGGGGCTGACGACGACCTCCACGCGCTGGAACTCCTTGAGGTCGGAGTAGCCGGTCGTCGCCATCGCCCGGCGCAGCGCCCCGAGCAGGTTGGTGGTGCCGTCGGGGGTGGTGCCCGGGCCGAGGAGGATCTCCTCGAGCGAGCCGACGGTGCCCACGCGCACCCGGCGCCCGCGGGGCAGGTCGCCGTGGTGGGCCTCGGGACCCCAGTGCCAGCCCCCTCCGGGCGCCTCGGCCGCGCGGGCCAGCGCCGCGCCGAGCATGACGGCGTCGGCGCCGCAGGCCACGGCCTTGACGACGTCGCCGGAGCGGCCCATGCCGCCGTCGGCGATGACGTGCACGTAGCGGCCGCCGGACTCGTCGAGGTAGTCGCGGCGCGCTGCCGCGACGTCGGCGATGGCGGTGGCCATCGGGGCGTGGATGCCGAGCGCCCCGCGGGTGGTGTGCGCCGCTCCCCCGCCGAAGCCGACCAGCACGCCCGCCGCGCCGGTGCGCATGAGGTGCAGCGCAGCGGTGTAGGTCGAGGCGCCGCCGACCACCACGGGCACCTCGAGCTCGTAGATGAACTGCTTGAGGTTCAGCGGGGCGCCGCCGTCGTCGCCGGCGACGTGCTCGGCGGAGACGGTGGTGCCGCGGATGACGAAGAGGTCCACGCCGGCGTCCACCACGGTCTTCCACAGCTGCGCGGTGCGCTGGGGGGAGAGCGCCCCGGCCACCACGACGCCGGCGTCGCGGACCTGCTTGAGGCGCAGCGCCACGAGGTCGGGGTCGATGGGGGCGCTGTAGATCTGCTGCATGCGGCGGGTCACTGCCTGCGCACTGCCGGCGCCCTCGCCCTCCAGCCCGGCGATCTCGGTGAGCAGCGGGCGCGGGTCCTCGTAGCGGGTCCACAGGCCCTCGAGGTCGAGCACGCCCAGGCCGCCGAGGCGGCCGATGGCGATGGCGGTCTCGGGGCTGACCACCGAGTCCATCGGAGCCGACAGCACCGGCAGGGCGAAGTGGTAGGCGTCGATCTGCCAGGAGACGCTGACCAGCTCCGGGTCGCGGGTGCGGCGGCTGGGGACGACGGCGACGTCGTCCAGGGAGAAGGCGCGGCGGCCGCGCTTGCCGCGCCCGATCTCGATCTCGTAGGCCATGGGGGCTCCTGGTCGGCGGGTGCTGGTCGGCGGGTGCTGGTCGGCGGGTGCTGGCGGTGCGGCGCCGCTCAGCGGCCGCTGTAGTTGGGCGCCTCGAGCACCATCTGGACGTCGTGCGGGTGGCTCTCCTTGAGCCCCGCGGAGGTGATCTGCACGAAGCGGCCGCGCTCCTTGAGCTCGGGCACCGTGGCCGCCCCGGTGTAGAACATCGACTGCCGCAGGCCCCCCACCAGCTGGTGGGCCACCGCGGCGAGGGGGCCGCGGTAGGGCACCTGCCCCTCGATGCCCTCGGGCACGAACTGGTCGGCGGCGGCGACGTCGTTCTGGAAGTAGCGGTCCTTGGAGAAGCCCCGGCCGCCCGCGCGGGTCTGCTGGGCCCCCAGGGAGCCCATGCCGCGGTAGGACTTGTACTGCTTGCCGTTGATGAAGACGAGCTCGCCCGGGCTCTCGTCGCAGCCTGCCAGCAGCGAGCCGAGCATCACGGTGTCCGCGCCGGCCACGAGGGCCTTGGCGATGTCACCGGAGTACTGCAGGCCGCCGTCGCCGATGACCGGCACCCCCGCGGGGCGGCACGCGGCCGCGGCCTCGGCGATGGCGGTCACCTGCGGGACCCCGACGCCGGCGACGACGCGGGTGGTGCAGATCGAGCCCGGCCCGACGCCCACCTTGACGCCGTCGACGCCCGCCTCCACCAGCGCCGCGGCAGCGGCGCGGGTGGCGACGTTGCCGCCGACGACGTCGACGTGCGCGGCGGCCGGCTCGGCCTTGAGCGCGGCGACCATCTCGAGCACGGCGCGCGAGTGGCCGTGGGCCATGTCGACGACGAGCACGTCGACGCCCGCCTCGACCAGCAGCATGGCGCGCTTCCAGGCGCCCTCGAAGACGCCCATGGCGGCGGCCACGCGCAGGCGGCCGGCCTCGTCCTTGGTGGCCAGCGGGTACTGCTCGCGCTTGGTGAAGTCCTTGACGGTGATCAGCCCGCGCAGCCGGCCGCCGCCGTCGACCAGCGGCAGCTTCTCGACCTTGTGCTTGGCCAGCAGCGCCATCGCGTCCTCGGGCGAGGTCCCCACCGGCGCGGTGACCAGCGGCATCCGCGTCATGACCTCGCCGGCGGTGCGCGAGCGGTCGGTCTCGAAGCGCAGGTCGCGGTTGGTGACGATGCCGACGAGGTGGCCGCCCTCGTCGACCACGGGCACCCCGGAGATGCGGTAGCGGGCGCACAGCGCGTCGACCTCGTCGAGGGTGGCCTCGGGGGGGCAGACCACAGGGTCGGTGACCATGCCCGACTCCGAGCGCTTGACCAGGTCGACCTGGTTGGCCTGCTCCTCGGGGGACAGGTTGCGGTGCAGCACGCCCAGGCCGCCCTGGCGCGCCATGGCGATGGCCATGCGCGACTCGGTGACGGTGTCCATGGCCGAGCTCAGCAGGGGGACGGCCACCTCCACGCGCTTGGACACCCGCGAGGCCGTGTCCGCGGCGCTGGGGACGACGTCGCTCTGCCCGGGCAGCAGCAGCACGTCGTCGAAGGTGAGGCCGAGGCCGTCGAGGGGGAGGGCGGAGGCACCGAGGAGGCTGTCGTCGGACGGCACCCCTCGATCGTAGGGGCCGCCGCGCGGGCCGCAGGACGCGAGCGGGCCCCGCACCCCGGGGGTGCGGGGCCCGCGGCGCGGGGCTCAGCGGGGCGTCAGTGGACCATGCCCAGCCGGAAGCCCTTGGCGACCGCCTGGGCGCGGTCCGCGGCGTCCAGCTTGCGGAACAGGCGGCGCGCGTGGGTCTTCACCGTGTCCTCGGACAGGAACAGCTGCTTGCCGATCTCGGCGTTGCTGCGGCCCTCGCCCATGCCGGTGAGCACCTGCAGCTCGCGCTCGGTCAGGGCCGGCGCGGCGCCGGCCTCGGTGCGGCGGGCGCCGCGGCCGCGCGCACCGGCCTCCCCCATGGCGCCGATGACGGCGGCGACCAGCTCCGAGCGGGTCGCGTCCTTGACGACGTAGCCGCGGGCGCCGGCGGAGACGGCGCGGGCCACGCCCTCGACGTCCTCGGCGACGGTGAGCATGAGCACCCCGGCGCCGGGGTGGCGGGCCAGGAGGCGGCGGGCGGCCTCGACGCCGCCGATGCCGGGCATGCGGACGTCCATGAGCACCAGCGCCGGGCGCTCGACGGGCCAGCGGGCGAGGACCTCCTCACCGGAGCTGGCGCCGATGACGCGCCCCACGCCGGCCACCCCCGCGACGGCGCGTCGCAGGTTCTCCCGCACCAGCGGGGAGTCGTCGCAGACCATGACCGTCGCCGTCGCAGACACTCTCGCCACCTCCGTGTGCGCCGACCCGTGCGGTCGGCTGTCCTGGAGGTGTCATCGGCACGGGAGGCGCCGACCTGAGCGCTAGGCCTCGGTCGCCTCCAGCAGCACCTCGAGGGCCCCGGCCAGCGCGGGCGCCCGCAGGGCCGCGCGGCCCTCCGGCAGGTCGGTCCCGTCCCAGCCGGGCCCGGAGAGCACCAGCCGGGCGGGGTGGCGCAGGCGCGGCAGCGGCGCCAGCTGGGCTCCCGCGTCGGCCACGGGGCGCTGGGCGTGCACGAGCACCGCGGCAGGGCCGGTGCGGCGGACCGCGGCGGCCACCGCCTCGCGCGGCAGGCCGGGGGCCAGCACCCACGGGCGCACCCCGCGGGCGGCGACGGCGGCCGCGAGGACGTGCAGGGGCAGCGCGTCGGCCTCCCCCTCCGCCGGTGCGAGCAGGACGACGGCGGTGGTGCGCTCCGGGGGGCGGCGCAGGGCGCGCAGCGCCTCCAGCGTGGCGGCGGTGAGCAGGACCTCGGAGTCGACGCCGGGGCCGGTGGCCTCCCAGCGGCGGCCGAGCGCCTGGCGGGCGGGCTCGACCACCTCCTCCCAGGCCCGCAGCGGTCCCTTGGAGGAGCAGGCGGCCAGGACGGCCGCCGCGGCGCCGGGGGCGTCCCCGGCGAGCACGGCGCGCTGCAGCGCCCCCTGGCCGGCGGGAGAGGGGCGGCGGGTGAGCGGGGTGCGGTCGGCGGGCAGCACGGCGCTCCACACGCCCAGGTCACCGGCCAGGGCGACCACGGCCGGCACGTCCCCGGTGGTGACCCGCTCGTCGGGCTCGTCCGGGTCGGGGCCGCCGGCGCCGTCGGCCCCGCCCGCGGCCAGCGCCAGCGCGGCGTCGCTGGGGTCCGTGGCCAGCGCGGAGGCGGCGGCGGTGACCGGGGGCACCCCCTCCAGCGTCAGCCGGCGCATGACCACCAGGCGGGCGAGGTCCTCGGGGGTGTAGCGGCGGTGGGAGCCCGACTCGTGCTCGCTCGGGCCCAGCCCGTAGCGGCGGGCCCACGTCCTCAGGGTGGCGGGGGCGACCCCCAGGCGCCGCGCCGCGGCCGCGACGCCGAGCGACACGCCCGAGGGGGCGGCGTCGGGGGTGGGCACCCCGCCAGTGTGGTCGGGCGGCCCTGGCGTCGCCACCGCGCCGGCGCCCCTCCAGGGCACCCTCCGGTCCTCTGCGCGCTGGCCCGCGGGGCCGGCCGGCCGCCGTTCACACGAACGGCCCAGCCCCAGGTCCTTGAACAACCCCTGAAGCGGTTGTAGTGTCGTCCCCGTTGAGCCCGGAGCGGCCGCGAGGACGCTCTGAGCAGGGGGTACCCCGCGGGGAGCCGTTCCACACCCGCTGCGCGCGGCCACCACCCGCGCGCTGCACCCGACGTCTGCGAACCACCCGCACCACCCCGACCACGCACCACCGAGCCTCCCGGAGGACCCCATGGCTGAGATCTCCCGCCTCCCCGGCCCCGTCGCCGACATCTGGGAGTGGCAGCTGCAGGGCTCGTGCCGCGAGCACGACACCAACCTGTTCTTCCACCCCGAGGGCGAGCGCGGCCCAGCGCGCCGCAACCGCGACGCCGCCGCCGTGGCCATCTGCTCCGCGTGCCCCGTGGTGGAGGACTGCCGCCAGCACGCCCTGACCGTGCGCGAGCCCTACGGCGTGTGGGGCGGCCTCACCGAGGACGACCGCGAGCGCATCTACGCCGCCCAGCGCTCCCGCCGCACCCCCAACCCGGTGGTCGCCGAGACCCGGATCGCCCAGGTCGGCTGACGCCACCGGCGGCGGACGCCGACGGACGAGGGCCCCGGACCAGCAGGTCCGGGGCCCTCGTCGTCCCCGGCGGACCCGCTGGACGCCGCAGCGCCCCGACGTGACGCAGCCCCCCGGACCGCGAGGTCCGGGGGGCTGCGCCGTGGGGCGGGTCGCTCAGTGGCTGTGCCCGTGGCCGGCGGCCGCGGGGGCCTCCTCCTCGGGCTTGTCCACCACGAGGGTGTCGGTGGTGAGGACCATCGACGCGATCGAGGCGGCGTTGCGCAGCGCGGAGCGCGTGACCTTGACCGGGTCGATGACGCCCGCGGCCACGAGGTCGACGTACTCGCCGGTGGCGGCGTTGAGGCCGTGCCCGGCGTCGAGGCCGCGCACCTTCTCCACGGCCACGTAGCCCTCCAGGCCCGCGTTCTCGGCGATCCAGCGCAGCGGCTCGGCGGCCGAGCGGCGCACGATCTGCGCGCCGGTGGCCTCGTCGCCGGTGAGCTCCAGGGCGTCGATCGCGGAGACGGCCTGGATGAGGGCGGAGCCGCCGCCGGCGACGATGCCCTCCTCGATGGCCGCGCGGGTCGCCGAGACGGCGTCCTCGATGCGGTGCTTCTTCTCCTTGAGCTCCACCTCGGTGGCAGCGCCGACCTTGATGACGCAGACGCCGCCGGCCAGCTTGGCCAGGCGCTCCTGCAGCTTCTCGCGGTCCCAGTCGGAGTCGGTGTTCTCGATCTCCGCCTTGACCTGGCGCACGCGGTCGGCCACGGCGTCGGCGTCGCCGCCGCCGTCGATGATCGTCGTGTCGTCCTTGGTGATGACGACGCGGCGGGCCGAGCCGAGGACCTCCAGGCCGACCTGGTCGAGCTTGAGGCCGACCTCGGGGCTGACGACCTGGGCGCCGGTGAGGATGGCGATGTCCTGCAGGATCGCCTTGCGGCGGTCGCCGAAGGCCGGGGCCTTGACGGCGGCGGCGGTGAAGGTGCCGCGGATCTTGTTCACGACGAGCGTGGACAGGGCCTCGCCGTCGACGTCCTCGGCGATGATGAACAGCGGCTTGGAGGTCTGCAGGACCTTCTCCAGCAGCGGCAGGAGCTCCTGGACGGAGCTGATCTTGCCCTGCGAGAGCAGCACGTGCGCGTCCTCGAGGACGGCCTCCATGCGCTCGGAGTCGGTGACGAAGTAGGGCGAGATGTAGCCCTTGTCGAACTGCATGCCCTCGGTGAAGTCGAGCTCGAGGGTCATCGAGCTGGACTCCTCGACGGTGATGACGCCGTCCTTGCCGACCTTGTCGAAGGCCTCGGCGAGCAGGTCGCCGACGCCCGAATCCTGCGCGGAGATGGTGGCGACCTGGGCGATCTCGCCCTTGTCGTCGATCTCGCGGGCGGTGGCGAGCAGCTGCTCGGAGACCGCGTCGACGGCCTTGTCGATGCCGCGCTTGAGCCCGGCGGGGCTGGCGCCGGCGGCCACGTTGCGCAGGCCCTCCTTGACCATGGCCTGCGCCAGGACGGTCGCGGTGGTGGTGCCGTCGCCCGCGACGTCGTTGGTCTTGGTGGCGACCTCCTTGGCGAGCTGGGCGCCGAGGTTCTCGTAGGGGTCGTCCAGCTCCACCTCGCGGGCGATGGTCACGCCGTCGTTGGTGATGGTGGGGGCGCCCCACTTCTTGTCGATGACCACGTTGCGGCCCTTGGGGCCGAGGGTCACCTTCACGGCGTTCGCGAGGGCGTCGACCCCGCGCTCGAGCGCGCGGCGGGCGTTCTCGTCGAACTGCAGCTGCTTGGCCATGTCCTTCTTCCTGGTGGCTGGTTCAGGGACGGCGAACGCCCCGGGGCCCCCGCCCGACGGCGGTGGGGCCGCCGGGGCGAGCCGTGATCAGAGGTCGATCAGAGGTTGCGGTGCCGCGCTCAGGCGACGACGGCGAGCACGTCGCGCGCGGAGAGCACGAGCAGCTCCTGGCCGCCGTACTTCACCTCGGTGCCCCCGTACTTGGAGTAGATGACCTTGTCGCCGACCTTGACGTCGAGCGGCACGCGGTTGCCGTTGTCGTCGATGCGGCCCGGGCCCACGCTGAGGACCTCGCCCTCCTGGGGCTTCTCCTTCGCGGTGTCCGGGATGACGAGGCCGGATGCGGTGGTCTGCTCGGCGTCGAGGGGCTTGACGACGATGCGGTCCTCGAGCGGCTTGATGGAGACCGACACGGGCGGACCTCCCCTTCGCTGGTGGTGCGGAACGGACGGGTGCGCGCGCCGGTGGGCCGGGGCGTCGTCGCGGGTGCCGCTCCAGCCTCGGGCGCTGGCACTCTCACGGGGAGAGTGCCAAGAAGGACACTAGTGAGGGCGTCAGCACTCGGTCAACCCGAGTGCCAGCCGCCTCCCCCGCCCGGCGCTGCCCGGGTGCTGGGAGGATCCTCGCGTGCACGAGGGACCCGCCGGCGAGCCCGCCCCCTCGCCCTCGGCCGCGAGCGTCGCGCCCCTGCTGCGCCCCGAGGGGTGGGCGCTGCTGGAGGCCCTGCCGCCCTACGGCGGCCCCGACGCCGCGATGGCGCTCGGGGAGCGCCTGCGCGCCGAGGGCGCTGACCCCGCCGTCGTCGCCGCCGCCCTGACGCAGTCGCGCCTGCGCGCCCGCGCCGAGGCGAAGTTCGGCCCCTTCGCCGCCGGCATGCTCCTCACCGCCGAGGGCCTCGAGCAGGCCACCCGCCTGCAGGTCGCCGCCCACCACGCGCAGCGGTTCCGCGACGCCGGGTGCACCCGCGTGGCCGACCTCGGCTGCGGGATCGGCGGGGACGCCATGGCCCTGGCCTCCCTGGGGCTGGGCGTGCTCGCCGTCGAGCGGGACGAGGCCACCGCTGCCGTCGCCACCGTCAACCTGCGCCACTGGCCGGAGGCGCAGGTGCACCGCGCCGACGTGCTCGACGTCGTCGCCGAGCTGGGCCGCGACGCCGGCGTGGACGGCGCGTGGCTCGACCCCGCCCGCCGCACCGCGGCCGGGCGCCGGGTGCTCGACCCCCACCGCGCCTCGCCCCCGTGGAGCACCGTGCTCGACGTCGCCCGGCGCGTGCCGGCCACGGGCGCCAAGCTGGCGCCGGGCGTGCCGCGCGACCTCGCCGCGGGCTCCGGCCTGCCCGCCGAGGTGCAGTGGGTCTCCGTCGACGGCGACGTCGTCGAGGCCGTCTGCTGGTTCGGGCCGCTGGCCCGCCCGGGCCGCGCCGCCAGCGCCCTGGTGCTCCGCTCCCCCGGGCGCGGCGGCGCCGCGACGCTCCTGGACGACGCCGACCTGCCCGTGCCCCCGGCCCTCGCCTCCCCCGACGGCGTCGGTGCCTACCTCTACGACCCCGACGGCGCGGTCGTGCGCTCCGGGCTGGTGGGGCAGGTCGCCGCGCTCGTCGGCGGGTCGCTGCTGGACCCGACCATCGCCTACGTCACCTCCGACCGGCTGGTGAGCACGCCGCTGGCGCGCGCCCTGGCGGTGGAGGAGGTGTGGCCCTTCGGGCTGAAGGCGCTGCGCACCCGGCTGCGCGACCGCGGCGTGGGCGCCGTGGAGGTGCTCAAGCGCGGCAGCGCCGTCGACGTGGAGCAGCTGCGCCGCTCCCTGCGCCTGGCGGGTCCGCACCGGGCCACCCTCGTGCTCACCCGCGTGGCGGGCCGCCAGCACGTCCTGCTGTGCCGCCCGGCCGCGCCCGCCCCGGCCCTCACCGCGGGCTGACAGGCTGGGGCGCGTGAGCACGGAACACACCACCGGGCGGCGGCGCGTGGCCCTGGACACCGACCTCGGCAGCGACGTCGACGACGCCCTGGCCCTGGCCCTGCTGCTCGGCTCCCCGGAGGTGGAGCTGCTGGGCGTCACCACCGTCTACGGGGACACCGGCCTGCGCGCCCGCGCCACCTCCCGCCTGCTCGAGCTGGCCGGGGCGCCCGGGCCGGGCGCGCCGGGGGGCCTGCCCGTGCGCGCCGGCGCCGGCGCACCGCTGTCCGGCGCCGAGGTCTGGTGGGCCGGGCACGAGGGGACGCTGCTGGGCGACCTGGCGACGGCGCCCACGACGCCCCCCGCGCCCGGGGCGGGCGCCGCCGAGGACGCCGCCGACTGGCTGGCGGCCACCGCGGCCGCGGACCGCGGCGGCGTGGACCTGCTGGCCATCGGCCCGCTCACCCAGGTGGCCACCGCGCTGCGGCGCCACCCGGGGCTGGCCGCCGACCTGCGCTCGCTGGTGGTCATGGGCGGCCGCTGGGACGGCGCCCGCGAGCAGGACGGGCGGCTCGAGGCCGAGCACAACCTGCGCAGCGACGCCGTCGCCGCCGCCGAGGTGCTCGCGTGCGGCGCCCCGACCCTCGTCGTCGGCCTGGAGGTCACCCAGCAGGTGCGCCTGGAGACCGGCGACGTGGAGCGGATCGCCGCCGCCGGCCCCCTGGGCGCCGCCCTGGCGGCCCAGGTGCGGCAGTGGTGGGAGCTGTGGGACGAGCCGTGGGGCGTCCCCCACGACCCGGTGACCGCGCTGCTGCTCGTCGAGCCCGGTGTGCTGGAGCTCGGTCCGCCCGGGCGGGTGGAGGTCGACGCCCGCGGCGCGGCGGTGCACGTCCCGGACCCGGCGGGCACCGTGCGGGTGGCCGTCGGGGTCGACGCCGCCGCGGCGGCGCAGGCCGTGGTCCGCCGCGTCCTCGCGGCCTGCCGGCGCGCGGCGTGAGCACCCGCGACCTGCGCCTGCTGCCCAAGGCCTCCCTGCACGTGCACCTGGAGGGCTGCATGCGCCCCTCCACGCTGGCGGAGCTGGCGGCCGGCTACGGGGTCCCGGTGCCGGCGACGCGCGGCTACGGCTCCTTCGCCGCCTTCGCCGGCCTCTACGACGCCGCGGCGCGCTGCGTGAGGTCCGAGGCCGACCTGCGCCGCGTGGTGCGCGAGGTGGTCGAGGACGCCGCCGCCGACGGCGCGGTGTGGGTGGAGCCGCAGCTGTGGCCGCACTACGACAGCCCGCTGCTGGGTGACTCGGGGCTCGTCCTGGACGTCGCGCTGGACGAGGGGCGCGCGACCGCGGCGCGCCTGGGCGTGGGCTTCGGGCTCATGGTGACGGCGATCCGCGTGCTGCCCCCCGAGCACGCCGAGGCGCTCGCGGAGCTGGCCGTCACCCGCGCCGAGGGCGGCGTGGTGTCCTTCGGGCTGGCCCACGACGAGGTGCTCGGCCCGCCGGCGCCCTTCGCCCGCGCCTTCGCGGTGGCGCGGGCCGGCGGCCTGGTCGCCGCGCCGCACGCCGGGGAGCTGCTGGGGCCCGACAGCGTGCGCTCGGCCCTGGACGACCTCGGCGCCCGTCGCGTCGCCCACGGCGTGCGGGCGCTGGAGGACCCCGCGCTGGTGGAGCGCCTCGCGGCCGAGCGGGTCTGCCTGGACGTGTGCCCCACCTCCAACGCGCTGCTCGGCGTGGTCCCCTCGCTGCCCGAGCACCCGCTGGCCCGGCTGCTGGAGGCCGGGGTGGCCTGCTCGGTCGGCCCCGACGACTCCCTGCTCTTCGGACCCGGGCTGCTGGAGGAGTACCAGACCTGCCGCACCGCGCTGGGGCTCGACGACGCGCAGCTGGCGGCGGTGGCGCGCAGCGGGATCGAGGCGGCGGCGCACGCGCCCTCGGCACTGGTGAGCGGTGCGCTGGAGCGCGTGGAGGCGTGGCTGACGAGCTGAGGCCCCACCCCCGGCGGCTCCAGGGGACGCCGAGGCGACCCCTCTGCGACCGCGCGCGGCCGGTGGTAGTTTCGGACCACCGAAACCCCGGGCGGCGCTGGTGCCGCCCGCGCTGCCGAGGAAGGGGGCCCGCCGGTGCCCACCGCCGTCGCCGCGCTCCTGCTCGCGCTCGCCGCCCCGGTGCTGCTGCTCGCCCTGGCCGTCGCGGTGTCCGCGGCGCTGCCCGGGCTGCGCCCCCGGCTGCGGGTGCGCCCGCCGCGGGTCCTGCGCGAGCCCGCCGACCTGTCCGGCGCCCGCGCCGAGGTCGAGCGCGCAGCGCCGGAGTGGGCTGCGGCGCTGCGCTCCTGACCCCGCCCCGGCGCGGCCCCGCAGAGCCGCGGGTTTCGGGCGACCGAAGCCCCCGGGCGCGTTCGCCCAGGTCAGTGACCTGTTTTTCGGGTGGCCGAAGTGCTTGGCGCCCCCGCCGGCGGCCGGTAGCGTCGTGTCGGGCCCGCCGCGCGGGCCACCACGACTCGACCTGACCGACGGCGGTGAGCTGGTCGCGGGCCCTGCGGGGTCCCCGGCTCGCCGCCCGCCCGCTGCGCCCGAGAGGGCGCGGCGCGCCTGCTGCGGAGGCACCGCGTGCTGCTCACCCTCGTCCTGCTGCTCGGCTGCGCCGTGCTGATCTACCTGGCGTGCGAGTGGTTCGTCAACGCCGTGGAGTGGCTGGGCGTGCGGATGGCCGTCGGCTCGGCCGCCGTGGGCACCGTGCTGGCCGCCGCGGGCACCGCGCTGCCCGAGAGCGTCGTCACGCTCGTCGCCGTGCTCTTCGGCTCCGAGGAGTCCGGTGCCGAGGTGGGGGTCGGCGCAGCGCTGGGCGGCCCGCTGGTGGTCGGCAGCCTGGCGTACGCCGTGGTCGGCGTCGTGCTGCTGGTGGACCGGCGGGCGGCGCGCCGGGCCGACGCCCCCGCGCTGGCCGCCCAGCCGGTCGCGGCGGGAGCGCCCGCGCGCGCCGCCACGGCACGGGCGGGGCGGGCGGCACGGGCGGGGCGGGCGGCACGCGCTGTGCGGGCGGCGCAGGCGGGCGGCGGTCCGACCGGCGCCGAGAGCGCCCAGCTCGCCGGCCTGGACGCGCGCGCTCTGGCCCGCGACCAGGCCTGGTTCCTCGTCGCCTTCGCGCTGGCCGCGGGACTCGGACTGGTCGCCTTCGCCGTCAAGCCGTGGCTCGGGTGGCTCTTCTTCGGCGCCTACGCCGTCTACTGCTGGCGCCAGGTGCGCGCCGGCGGCGACGCCCACAGCGCCGAGGACCTCGAGCCGCTCCGGGCGCAGCCGCGCCGCGAGCGCCCGACCACCACCGCCGTCGTCGCGCAGGTCCTCGTGTCGCTGGCCGTGGTCTTCACCGCCTCGCAGGTCTTCGTCGGCCAGCTGGAGTCGCTGGCACCGCAGGTCGGCCTGCCGGCCTCGCTCGTGGCGCTGCTGCTGGCGCCCGTCGCCACCGAGCTCCCCGAGGTGCTGAACGCGCTGATCTGGGTGCGCAAGGGCAAGGTCTCCCTCGCGCTGGGCAACCTCGCGGGCTCGATGGTCATCCAGGCGACGGTCCCCACGGGCCTGGGCCTGGTCTTCACCAGCTGGCACGTGCAGGGGCCGCTGCTGCTGGCGGCGCTCGCGACGCTCGGCTGCGTCGGCTACCTGCTGGTGCTCTTCGCCACCCGGCGGGTCACCGCGGTGCGCCTGGCCGCGGCGGCCGCGGCCTACGCCGCCTTCGCCGTCGCCCTGGCCGTCACCGCCTGAGCCGAGCCCGCGGGCGCTGCGCCCGCCGGCGGTCCGCCCACCGAGCGCCCGCCGGGGACCGCAGCGGGCGCGTCAGGGCACGCGGGCGGTCCAGGCCGGGTCGCGGTACTTGCGCTGGGCCAGCTCGCGCGCCGCGGCCAGCTCGGCGTCGGTGACGTCGCCGTCGGCCAGCCCGTAGCGGGCGCGGAAGGAGGCGGCCATCGCGGCGATGACGTCCTCGCGGGCCATGCCCGTCTGGGAGCGCAGCGGGTCGACGCGCTTGGCGGCGCTGGTGGTGCCCTTGTCGGAGAGCTTCTCGCGCCCGATGCGCAGCACCTGCAGCATCTTGGCCGCGTCGATGTCGTACGACATGGTCACGTGGTGCAGCACGGCCCCCGGCCGCCGCTTCTGCGCCGCTCCGGCGATCTTGCCTGCCGCCGAGACGATGTCGTTGATCGGCCGGTACTCGGCGCGCACGCCGAGGTCGGCGAGCGCCTCGAGCACCCACGCGTCCAGGAAGGCGTAGGACTCCACGAAGCCGAGGCCCGCCACCAGCGAGGACGGCACCGTGAGCGACCACGTGATGGTGTTGCCGGGCTCGGCGAACATCGCCCCGCCGCCGGAGATCCGGCGGACGACGTCCACGCCGAGCGCCTCCGCGGCGGCAGCGTCGACCTCGTTGCGCAGCGACTGGAAGCTCCCGATGATCACCGTCGGGCGGTCCCACTCCCACACCCGCAGCGTCGGGCCCCGCCGCCCGCGGGCGACCTCGTCCAGCAGGACCTCGTCGAGGGCCATGAGCAGCTCGGGGCTCTCCGGGCCGCGGTGCACGAGCGACCAGGAGTGGTCGCCGAAGCCCGTCGCCCGGGCCAGGGCGCGCCGGACGACGACGGCGACGGCCTCGGGGGTGATCCCCACGAGGGCGGCGCCGGGCGGGAGCGCCGCCCGCACGCGCGCGGCCAGGTCCGCGGCCTCGGTGTCCGCGGGCAGGCCCTCCAGCGCGGCGTCGATCGCCTCCAGGGCGTCGTCCGGCTCGAGGAAGAAGTCGCCCGAGACGCGCACGTCGCGCAGCACCCCGCCGGCGCCCGCCTCATCGGGACCGGTCACCTCCAGGTCGACCACGACGAGCTTGCCGCCGGGGACCTTGTACTCGCCGTGCACAGCGCGCTCCTGCTCCGGGGTGGGGCGACGGGGTCGGACGACGACGCCGGTCAGACGACGACGGTGGAGACCGGCAGGCCGGGGTCGGTCGCCAGGTCGAGCGGGGAGGGACCCAGCCCGTCGGCCAGCGCGAGGGCGCCCAGCGCCGCGACCATCGCGCCGTTGTCGGTGCACAGGCGCAGCGGCGGCACGCGCAGCTCGAGACCGGCGGCCTCGCAGCGCTCTGCGAGCAGGCCGCGCACCCGCGCGTTGGCCGCGACGCCGCCTCCGAGCAGCACCGTCCCCACGCCGCGGTCGAGGGCCGCGGTGACCGTCTTGCGGGCCAGGACGTCGGCCACGGCCTCGGAGAAGGAGGCGGCGACGTCGGCGACGAAGGCGCCGTCGACCTCCCCGCCGGCGCGCCGGTGCGCCTCGACCTGCCGCGCCACCGCCGTCTTCAGGCCCGAGAAGGAGAAGTCGTACGGGTGGCGGCGCAGGTCGTGCGCGGCGGTCAGCCCCCGGGGGAAGGCGTAGGCGGCCGGGTCGCCGCCCTCGGCGGCCCGCTGCACGTGCGGGCCGCCGGGGTAGGGCAGGCCGAGCAGGCGGGCGACCTTGTCGAAGGCCTCACCGGCGGCGTCGTCGAGGGTCTGGCCGAGCAGCTCCACGCGCAGGGCGCCCACCCCCTGGCCGGCGGGGCTGCTGACGTCGAGGAGCTCGGTGTGCCCACCGGAGACGAGCAGCGCCACGCTGCGCTCGGGCAGCGCGCCGGAGACGAGGACGTCGACGGCCACGTGGGCGACCAGGTGGTTGACGCCCAGCAGCGGCACGTCGAGCCCCAGGGCGAGGGCCTTGGCCGCCGCGACCCCCACCAGCAGCGCACCGGCCAGCCCGGGCCCGGCGGTGACGGCCACCGCGTCGACGTCCGCGAGGGTGGCGCCGGCCTCCTCGCACGCGCGGCGCAGCGTGGGCAGCAGCGCCTCCAGGTGCGCGCGGCTGGCGATCTCGGGGACCACGCCGCCGAACCTCACGTGCTCCTCGACGCTGCTGGCCACCGCGTGGCCGAGCAGCGCCGACCCGCGCACGAGGGCCACGCCCGTCTCGTCGCACGAGCTCTCGATGCCGAGCACCAGGGGCGCGGGGGCGGGGGCCGAGGTCACCCGGCCACCCTACGAGCGGCCCGGGGAGCCCGACAGGCGCAGGCGCAGCACGAGGGCGTCGACGTCCTCGGGCTGGTAGTACCGGCGGCGCACGCCGATGCGCTCGAAGCCGCGGGCGGCGTAGAGGGCCCTGGCCGGCTCGTTGTCGGCGCGGACCTCCAGCAGCACGGCGCTGGCGCCGCCGGCGCGGGCCGCGGTGACGAGCGCGTCCAGCAGCAGCCCGCCGACGCCTCGCCGCTGCGCGGCCGGGGCCACGGCCAGGGTCTGGACGTCGGCGTCGGGGCCGGCCAGGGCGAGCCCGGCGTACCCCAGCAGGGTCCCTCGGTCGTCCTCGGCCAGCAGGTAGGTGCGCCCGGGGGCCGCCAGCTCCGACCAGAACAGCTCACCGCTCCAGGCGCTCGCGCCGAAGAGCTCGGCCTCCACGGGCAGCAGCGCCTCGACGTCCCACCAGCGCAGCGGGCGCAGGACGGCGCTCACCGGGCGCTCACCGGGCGCTCACCGGACGCTCACCGGCCGGCGAGGGCCGCGGGCACCTGGGCGTCGGGGCGGCGCAGGTACAGCGGCCGGGGGGGCAGCAGCTCCCCGCCGCCCGCCAGGCGGCGGGCGGCGAGCGCGCCGAGGACGCCGGGGTCGACGTCCAGCGGCACCGCGACGGCGTCCTGGCCCTCCCCCGAGGCGCCGGCCAGCACGTCGGGCCCGGGCAGGGCCTCGCGGTACTGCGCCGCGCCGCGCCCCACCGCGGGCAGGCCCTGCGTCGGGACCTCGCCGGGGGCGCTGACGGCGGGCCCCGCCGTGCGGTGCCACCCCGACAGGGCGTCGGAGGCGTCCTCGACGGCCACCCGGGCCCAGTGCACCTCGCGGCGGCGGGCGTCGGCGGCGACGACGAAGCCGCCGGCGAGCGGGCCGCGGGCGCTGGCCGGTGCGGCGGCGAGCGCGGTGGCGGCCAGGGCGTCCAGGCTGCTGACGCCGTGCACCGGGACGCCGAGCGCCTCCCCCAGGGCCAGGGCCGTCACCACGCCCACGCGCAGGCCGGTGAAGGGCGCGGGGCCGACGCCCACGGCGAGGGCGCCGAGGTCGCGGCGGTCGGCGCCGGCGGCGGCCAGCACGGCGCGGACCGCGGGGGCCAGCAGCTCGCCGTGGCGGCGGGCGTCGAGGTGCTGCTCGTGGGCCAGCAGGCGCTCCCCGTCGAGGAGGGCGACGCCGACGGCGGAGGAGGTGTCGAGGGCGAGCAGCAGCACGGCCAGCAGCGTAGGCCGCCCGGGTGGGCCCGCGACCCGCCCGCCGACACACCCCGGAAGTTGCTTGCACGCTGCACACAACAGTCCTACAGTCCTTGCTTGTGACACCCATCGACCCGTCGAGCGCGCCGGCCCGCACGCCGCCCGCCGAGCTCCTCGTCGAGGAGTTCGCGGCGCTCATGAGGGTGGTCCACCTCCACAAGGCGCAGTCGGCCACGCGCTCGGCGCACTCCCTGCTCTTCCCGGTGGCCCACCACGGGCCGCTGCGCACCACCGCCCTGGCCGAGCTCGTCCACACCGACCCCTCCACCACCAGCCGGCAGGTGGCCGAGCTGGTCTCGGAGGGCCTGGTGGAGCGCCAGGACGACCCCGCCGACCGGCGCGCCTGCCTCATCGCCACCACCGCCGCCGGCCGCGCCGCGGTCTCGGCCATGCGCGCCCAGCGCGCCCGGCTCTTCGCCGAGGCCCTCTCGGACTGGACGCCCGAGCAGATCGGCACCTTCACGACGGACCTCCGCCGCTTCCGCGAGGCGCTCGCCGCCGCCGCGCTGCCCACCCCCGCCCCGACCCCGCAGGAGCAGTGATGTCCTCCACCGCAGCGGCACCCCCCGCCACCGGCGCCCCCGGCGCCCCCGGCGCCTTCACCCACCGGCAGATCGTCACGATCCTCTCCGGCCTCATGCTCGGCCTCTTCCTGGCCGCCCTCGACCAGACCGTCGTGTCCACCGCCATCCGCACCATCGCCGACGACCTGCAGGGCTACTCCCTGCAGGCGTGGGCCACCACGGCGTTCCTCATCACCTCGACGATCGCGACGCCGCTGTACGGCAAGCTCTCCGACATCTACGGGCGCAAGCCCTTCTACCTCTTCGCGATCGGCATCTTCGTCGTGGGCTCGGCCCTGTGCGCCTTCGCCTGGTCGATGTACTCCCTGGCCGCCTTCCGCGCCGTGCAGGGCATCGGCGCCGGCGGCCTCATGAGCCTGGCCTTCGCCATCCTCGGCGACATCGTCCCGCCGCGGGAGCGCTCGCGGTACCAGGGCTTCTTCATGGCCGTCTTCGGCTCCTCCAGCGTGCTCGGCCCCGTCGTCGGCGGCCTGCTCGCCGGCCAGGACCAGCTGCTGGGCATGAGCGGGTGGCGCTGGATCTTCCTGGTCAACGCCCCCCTCGGCGTTGCCGCCTTCCTCGTCGTCGCCCGCGTCCTGCAGATCCCGCACACCCGGCGCGAGCACCGCATCGACTGGTGGGGCGCGGCCACCCTCGTCGTCGCCCTCGTGCCGCTGCTCATCGTCGCCGAGCAGGGCCGCGAGTGGGGCTGGACCTCCACCGACGCCGTCACCTGCTACGTCATCGCCGCCATCGGCATCGCCGGCTTCGTCCTGGCCGAGCGGGCGATGCGCGACGAGGCGCTGCTGCCGCCGCGGATGTTCGGGGAGCGGACCTTCTCGGTCGGCATCGTCTCCAGCTTCATCGTCGGCATGGGGATGTTCGGCGGGATGCTCCTGCTGCCCCAGTACCTGCAGGTGGTCAAGGGCTCCTCGCCCACCGTCGCCGGCCTGCAGACCCTCCCCCTGGTGCTCGGGATCATGACGGCCGCGGGCGTCTCCGGCCGCATCACCAGCCGCACGGGCCGCTACAAGGTCTTCCCCGTGGTCGGCACCGCCCTGCTCGCCGTCGCCCTGGGCCTGTTCTCCCTCATCGGCGCCGACACCCCGCTGCTGGCCACCATGGCGATCATGCTGCTGTTCGGCATGGGCCTGGGCCTGAACATGCAGTCGGTGATCCTGGCCGTGCAGAACGCCGTCAGCCCGCGCGACATGGGCGTGGCCACCTCCTCGGTGACCTTCTTCCGGCAGATGGGCGGCACCCTGGGCGCCGCGGTCTTCCTGTCGGTGCTCTTCAGCATCGTCGTGGGCCGCATCGCCACCGCCTTCACCGAGGCGCAGGGCACCGCGGAGTTCCAGCGCGCGCTGGCCGCGAACCCCGACCAGGCCCAGGTGCTGCAGCAGGTCAGCTCCGGGGGCGGGTCGCTCGACGACACCTCCTTCCTCAACGGCCTCGACGACGCGCTGGCGCACCCCTTCCGGGTCGGCTTCTCCTCCGCGATGGACTCGATCTTCCTCATCGCGGCCGGCGTCATGGTGGTCGGCTTCCTGGTCACCTGCTTCCTGCCGGAGAAGCCCCTGCGCACCACCGCCGGGGTGCAGGCGCGCAGCGAGGAGCCCGGTGAGCTGCCGGCCGAGGGACCGGCCGCCGCGGTGGCCGCCGCCGCACCGACCTCCACCGCCCCGGTGGTGGAGGAGGACGACGACGACCGGCGGGTCCGCGCCGGCCGCTGAGGCCCACCGCACCGCCCGTCGGCGGTGACCACGCAGGAGACCCGCCCCCCGGCCCCCGGGGTGCGGGTCTCCTGCTGCCACGACGGGTGCCGCTCAGGCGCCGGGCAGCGCCACGCCCTCCCAGCGGCCGCCGACCGCGCGCAGCACCGCGCGGCGCAGCTCCCCCTCGGCCTCGGTGGCGGGCCGCTCCAGGTGCACCTCGAGGCGGTCGGCGGCCAGCTGCTCGACCAGGCCCGCACCCCACTCCACCACCGTGACCGCCTCCTCGAGCGAGGCGTCCAGGTCCAGGTCGTCCACCTCCGCGGCCGAGCCGAGCCGGTAGGCGTCCACGTGCACCAGGGCCGGCCCGCCGACCAGGGAGGGGTGGACCCGGGAGATGACGAAGGTGGGGGACGTCACCGGGCCCCGCACGCCGAGCCCGTCGCCCAGGCCCTGCGCGAGCGTCGTCTTGCCGGCGCCGAGGTCGCCGGTGAGGACGACGAGGTCGCCGGGGCGCAGCACCGCGGCGAGCTCGCGCCCCAGCGCGTGCATGTCCTGCGCGGTCGGCACCCGCAGCACCCGGTCGCCGTCCGTGGTCGTGCTCACAGCCCCTACCCCTCCTGCCCGGTGGCCGGGTGCCCGCCCACCGGCGCACCCGCGGTGCCGGTGTACCGGCGCGGCAGCCGCGCGGAGACCCTCGCCACCACCTCGTAGCCGATGGTCCCGCACGCGGCGGCCCAGTCCTCGGCGGTGGGGCCGCCCCCGGCGCCGTCGCCGAAGAGCTCCACGACGTCGCCCGCGGCGGCGCGCCCGGCGCCCGGCAGGCCGCCGAGGTCCACGACGAACTGGTCCATGCAGACGCGACCGGCGACGGTGGTCCTCCCGCCCGCCACCGCGACCGGGCCGACGCCGCTGGCGGCGCGCGGCACGCCGTCGGCGTAGCCCAGCGGCACCAGGCCCAGCCGGGTCGGCCGGTCGGTGGTGTGGGTGTGCCCGTAGGAGACGCCCTGGCCGGCCGGCACGTCCTTGACCAGCGCCAGCCGCGTGCGCACCGCCATCGCCGGGCGCAGGCCCAGCTGGGCGGGGGTGCCGACGCCGCCGCCCGGGGACAGCCCGTACAGGGCGATCCCCGGGCGCACGAGGTCGTAGCGGGCCCGCGGGTCGGTCAGCAGCGCCGCGGAGTTGGCCAGGTGGCGCACCGGGAAGGTCGCGCCCAGCTCGCGCGCGGCGGCCAGGGCGGCCTCGAAGGCCTCCCGCTGCTGGCCCGCGCTGGGGTGGTCCGGCTCGTCGGCGCGCGCGAGGTGCGACCAGGCGCCCACGAGCTCGGCGAGCCCCTGCTCGTGGGCGGCGAGGGCGGCGCGGACGGCGTCCGGCCAGTCCGCCGGCGTCGCACCGCCGCGGCCCATCCCGGTCTCGGCCTCCAGGTGCAGCCGCACGGGCCTGCCCGCTGCGCGGGCCGCCTCCGCGAGGATCCCCACGGCCTGCGCCGAGGACGCCGACAGGTCCACCCCGGCCGCCACCGCCGCCCGCACGTCCTGCCCGGGCGCCCACAGCCAGCACAGCACCGGGGCGGTGACGCCGGCCGCGCGCAGCGCCAGCGCCTCCGCCAGCTGCGCCACCCCCAGCCAGGTGGCCCCGCCCGCGAGCGCGGCGCGCGCGGCGGGCACCAGGCCGTGGCCGTAGGCGTCCGCCTTGACGACGGCCATCACGGCGGCGGGGGCGGCGCGCTGGACGAGGAGCGCGGCGTTCGCGGCGATGGCGTCCAGGTCGACCACCGCCTCGCCGGTCCAGCGCCCGTGCCCCGGGCCCGCGGCCCCGCCGGCACCTGCGGGGTCGGCGGGGGTGGGGGCCGCGCTCACGCGGGCCACTCCCGCCGCACCAGCAGGTGGGTGACCACCGCGGGCACCGCCCGCGCCACCGCCTCGGCGTGCAGGGGGCCGCCGCCGCTGGCCAGGGCCGCGGCGCGTCCGTGGACGGCGGTGGCCAGGGCCCCGGCGTCCAGGGGCGCCAGGCCCGAGGCCAGCAGCGTCCCGGCGACACCGGCGAGGACGTCCCCGGCGCCGGCGGTGCCCAGCCAGCCGGGCCCGTCGGTCTGCGAGCGCACCCTGCCGTCCGGGGCCACCAGCACGGTGGTGGAGCCCTTGAGCAGCACGACGGCGCCGGTGGCGCGCGCGGCCCGCCGGGCGTGCTCGAGCGGTCCCTCCTCGACGTCGGCCCGCTCCACCGGCGCGCCGCCCCGGTCGCCCAGGTCGCCCAGGTCGGTCAGCAGGCGGGCGAGCTCCCCGGCGTGGGGGGTCAGCAGCACCGCGGTGCGCCGGGCGTCGAGGGGGCCGTGGGCGCGCACGTGCGCCGCCAGGGCCGGCAGCGCGCCCGCGTCGAGCAGGCACGGCAGGCCCCGCCCCTGCTCGGGGGCCGCGGCCGCGAGGGCGCCGGCCACCGCGGGCGCCTGCGCGTCGTCGTCGGGGTCGACCCCGGAGCCGACGGCCCACGCCTGCACGCGGCCGGCCCCGGGCACGACCTCGGGCAGCCGCTGGCGCACGAGCTCGGTGGGGCGCGGTGGGCCGACGTAGCGGACCATCCCGGCCCCGGCCAGCACCGCCGCCGTCGTGCACAGCAGGGCGGCGCCGGTGTAGGTGTCACCGCCGGCGACGACGCCGAGCACGCCGCGGGAGTACTTGTCGTCGTCGGGACCGGGCACGGGCCACAGCAGGGCGGCCTGCTCGGGGCCGAGCTCCTCCACCGCCGCCGGTCCCAGCACGGCCGGGTCCAGGCCGAGGTCGACGACGACGACGCGCCCGGCGGCCCGCGCCACCGGGGGCAGGAGCAGCGCGGGCTTGGCGGTGCCGAAGGTGACCGTCACGTCGGCGTGCACGCAGGAGGGGCGTCCCTGCGCGTCGCGGGGCAGCGCGCCGCCGTCGGCGTCCACCCCGCTGGGCACGTCGACCGCCACGACGAGGGCGCCGGCGGGCACGGCGGCGACCAGCGCGGCGGCAGCGCCGTGCAGGCCGGGGCGCCCGCCGGTGCCCAGGAGCCCGTCGAGCACGACGTCGGCCCCGGACAGCGCCGAGCGGGCGGCCTCGCCGAGCGGCCCGCCGGCGCCGCCAGCGCCGTCCGCGCCGTCCGCGTCCTCGGGGGCGGCGGGCAGCACCCGGCCTCCCGCCGAGCGCAGCGCCGCCAGCCCTCCCGCGTGCGCGCGGGGGCCCGCGAGCAGGGCCACCACCTGCGCTCCGGCGCCGGCCAGGCGCGCCCCCGCGTGCAGCGCGTCACCGCCGTTGCTGCCGGGGCCCACCAGCAGCACCACCCGCGCGCCGTACGCGCGGCCGCGGCGGTGGCGGACCTCCCCCGCCACGACGGCGGCCAGACCCGCCGCGGCGCGCAGCATGAGCGGGCCGTCCTGCCCCGCGGGGCGGTCGGCCAGCCCGGGGTCGGCGGCGGCCTCGGCGCGCCGGACGGCCTCGACGGGGTGCGCAGCGGTCACGGGGCCCCACCCTCCCCCACGGCGTCCTCGCGCGCCTCGGCGAGGACCACCGCGGAGGCGACCCCGGCGTCGTGGGTGAGGGAGACGTGCCAGGAGGTGACCCCGAGGGCCGCGGCCGCGGCCGCCACCGAGCCCCGCACCCGCAGCACCGGCCGCCCGGAGGGCGAGCGCTCCACCTCGGCGTCCTGCCAGGCGAGCCCGCCGGGGGCGCCCAGGGCCTTGGCCACCGCCTCCTTGGCGGCGAAGCGCGCGGCCAGGGACTCCAGGGGCAGCTCCCGCTCGGCTGGGGTGAAGAGCCGCTCGCGCAGCGCCGGGGTGCGGGCCAGGGTGCGCCCGAACCTCTCCACGCCCACGACGTCGACCCCCACGCCGACGATCACCGCCCGCCCGCCCGCCGCCGGCCCGGGGCGCTCACGCGAGCCCCCTCACTCGACGGTGACGGACTTGGCCAGGTTGCGCGGCTGGTCGACGTCCAGGCCCTTGGCGCTGGCCACCTCCATCGCGAACACCTGCAGCGGCACCACGGTCACCAGCGGCGCCATGAGCGTGGGCACGCGCGGGACGCGCACCACGAGGTCGGCCGAGCCGAGCACCGCGTCGTCGCCGTCCTCGGCGATGACGATGGTGCGCGCCCCGCGGGCCCGCACCTCCTGGGCGTTGGAGACGACCTTGGCGTGCAGGGAGTCGCGGCTGTCCGGCGAGGGGACGATGACGAACACCGGCTGCCCCTCCTCCACCAGCGCGATCGGACCGTGCTTGAGCTCGCCGGCGGCGAAGCCCTCCGCGTGCAGGTAGGCCAGCTCCTTGAGCTTCAGCGCGCCCTCCAGGGCCACCGGGAACCCGACGTGGCGGCCCAGGAAGAGGACCGACTTGGAGCCGGCGAGCTCGTGGGCGAGCTTCCGGACCTCGTCGGCGCGGTCGAGCACCGTCTGCACCGCGTCCGGCATCCCGTGCAGCTGGCCCAGGACGGTGCGCACCTCGTCGGCGAACATGTTGCCGCGCAGCTGCGCCAGGTACAGGCCCAGCAGGTAGCAGGCGGTGATCTGCGCGAGGAAGGCCTTGGTCGAGGCGACCGCCACCTCCGGGCCGGCGTGGGTGTACAGCGCCGCGTCGGACTCGCGGGGGATGGTGGCCCCCTGGGTGTTGCAGATGGCGAGCACCTTGGCGCCCTGCTCGCGCGCGTGACGGACGGCCATGACGACGTCCATGGTCTCCCCGGACTGCGAGATGGCGACGACGAGCGTCCGCTCGGTGAGCACCGGGTCCCGGTAGCGGAACTCGTGGGCCAGCTCGACCTCCACCGGGATGCGGCACCAGTGCTCGACCGCGTACTTGGCGACGTGGCCGGCGTAGGCGGCGGTGCCGCACGCGATGACGACGATCTTGTCGGTGCGGCGCAGGACGGCGGTGTCCATGCGCAGCTCGTCGAGCACGAGGGCGCCGCTGGCGTCGGTGCGGCCGAGGAGGGTGTCGGCCACGGCCTTGGGCTGCTCGTGGATCTCCTTGTCCATGTACCACCGGTAGCCGCCCTTCTCGGCGGCGGCGGCGTCCCAGTCGACCGTGAAGGCGCGCGGGGTGACCGGTGCGCCGTCGAAGCCGGTGACCTCCACCGACGTCGCGGTGATCGTCACCACCTGGTCCTGGCCGAGCTCGAGCGCCGAGCGGGTGCGGCCGATGAAGGCCGCGACGTCGGAGCCGAGGTAGTTGGCCCCCTCGCCCAGGCCGACCACCAGGGGGGAGTTGCGGCGCGCGCCCACCACCGCGCCGGGCGCGTCGGCGTGCACGGCGAGCAGCGTGAAGGCGCCCTCGAGGTCGCGGCACACCTCCCGCATCGCCGTGGTGAGGTCCGCTCCGGCTGCCACGGCCCGGCCCAGGAGGTGGGCGACCACCTCGGTGTCGGTCTGGGAGGTGAACGGCACGCCCTGCTCGACCAGCTCGGCCTTGAGCGCGGCGTAGTTCTCGATGATGCCGTTGTGGATCACCGCGAGGCGGCCGTCGGCGCTGGTGTGCGGGTGCGCGTTGGCGTCGGTGGGACCGCCGTGGGTGGCCCAGCGGGTGTGGCCGATGGCGGCCGACGCGTCGGGCACCGGCTCGGCCTCGAGCGCCTCCACGAGGCGGGCGAGGCGGCCGGCGCGCTTGGTCACCCGCAGCTCGTGGGTGGCCGGCGAGCCGCCGCCGGCGTCCGCGCCGCCGGTCTCGGCGACGACGGCGACGCCCGCGCTGTCGTAGCCGCGGTACTCCAGCCGCCGCAGGCCCTCCAGCACCACCGCGAGCGCCTCACCACCGGAGGGGTCGCTGGGCCTGGGGGTGGGACGGGGACCTGCGTAGCCCACGATGCCGCACATGCCGGGAAGGCTACGGGGCCCGCGGGCGGCATGATGGCGGCCCGTGGAACCCGTCCCGCGCCGCGCCGGCCCGACGCCCGGCCCGACGACCGGTCCCCTGCCGGCGCAGGCGGGCGCAGGGCGCCCGGGCGCCTCGCCCTTCGTGGACCTCGACAGGGCCGCCTGGAGCCGCCTGCGCGCCTCCACCCCGATGAGGCTCACCGCCGCCGACCTCGAGCGGGTGCGGGGCCTGGGCGAGCGGATCGACCTGCGCGAGGTCGAGGAGGTCTACCTCCCGCTGTCCCGGCTGCTCAACCTCTACGCGGCCGGCACCGCGCGCATGCACCAGGTCACCTCCACCTTCCTCGGGGAGGGCTCGGGGGTGGCGGCCGGGCCGCGCACGCCCTTCGTCATCGGGGTGGCCGGGTCGGTGGCGGTGGGCAAGTCCACGGCGTCCCGGCTGCTGCGCGAGCTGCTCTCCCACTGGCCCGACACCCCCCGGGTCGAGCTGGTCACCACCGACGGCTTCCTGCTGCCCAACGCCGAGCTGGAGCGGCGGGGGCTGCTGGGCCGCAAGGGCTTCCCGGAGTCCTACGACCGGCGCGCCCTGCTGCGCTTCGTCACGGCGGTGAAGTCCGGGGCGCCGGAGGTGCGGGCACCGCTGTACTCCCACCTGGTCTACGACATCGTCCCGGGCGCGGAGGTGGTGGTCCGCTCCCCCGACGTGCTCATCGTGGAGGGCCTGAACGTGCTGCAGCCGGCCCGCCCGCGCAGCGACGGGCGCACGGGCCTGGCGGTGAGCGACTTCTTCGACGTGTCCCTCTACGTCGACGCGCGCACCGAGGACGTCGCCACCTGGTACGAGGAGCGCTTCCTGCGGCTGCGGCAGACGGCCTTCTCCCGGCCGGAGTCCTACTTCCGCCGCTACGCGGACCTGTCCGACGAGCAGGCCCGCGCCCGGGCGCGGGAGATCTGGGCGAGCACCAACGAGCCCAACCTCGTCCAGAACGTGCTGCCCACCCGCGGACGGGCCACGCTGGTGCTGCGCAAGGCCGCCGACCACTCGGTGAGCCGGGTGCGGCTGCGCAAGCTGTGAGGCGCCTCCCGGGCGCGCCGCCCTGGCGGCTGCTGGCGCTCGTGGCGCTCGGCGGCGCCGTGGGCGCCCCCGCGCGCTGGGCGCTGGCGCTGTGGCTGCCGGGCGCGGCGTCGGGGTGGCCGACGGCGACCTTCGTCACCAACCTGCTCGGGGCCCTCGTGCTGGGTGCGCTGCTCGAGGCGCTGGCCCGCCGCGGACCCGACGCGGGCCGCCGGCGGGCCGTGCGGCTGGCCGTCGGCACGGGAGTGCTGGGGTCCTTCACCACCTACTCCACCTTCGCCCTGGAGGTGGACTCCTACCTGCGCTCCGGGCAGGTGGCCCTGGGCGCCGCCTACGCGCTGGCGACCGTCACCGGTGGGCTGGCCTGCGCGGCGCTGGGCGTGCTGGCCGGCGCTGCCGGGGGCGCCCGGCGCCGGTGGGGCGGTGGGGGCCGGTGAGCGGCGCGGTCCTGGCGCTCGTGGTGCTCGGCGGCGCGGTGGGCGCGCCGTGCAGGTCCTGGCTCGACGGTGTCGTGGCGGCCGGTGCGGCCCGCCGCCGGAGCAGGACGCGCGGCCCGGCCGCCCAGCCCGCGCTGCCGCCGGGCACGCTCGTGGTGAACCTGCTCGGCGCGCTGGTGCTGGGCGTGCTGGTCGGGCTCGCGCCCGACCACAGCTCGACGTCGCGCGGGGCGCTGTGGCTGGTGGCGGGGGCGACGGGGTTCTGCGGCTCCTTCACCACCTTCAGCAGCGCGGTGGTGGAGGCCGTCCGCCTGGCGCAGGTCCGCCGGTGGGGCGCGGCGGCGGCCACCGCCGCCGTCCACCTCGCGGGAAGCCTCGCGGCGCTCGCCGCCGGGCTGGCGGTCGGCCTGGCGCTGCGCTGAGGCGGCCCGGCCGGCGGCTCACAGGGCCAGGCGGTCCCCCACCACGGCGGCGAGCCGGTCGGCGACGGCCCGGGCGTGGGCCTGCTCGCCGGCCTCGACCATGACCCGCACCAGCGGCTCGGTGCCGGAGGGGCGCAGCAGCACCCGGCCCGTCCCGCCGAGCTCGGCCGTCGCCTCGGCGACGGCCGCGGCGACGTGCTCGTCGGTGCTGGCGCGCGACTTGTCCACGCCCGGCACGTTGACGAGCACCTGCGGCAGGCGCCGCACCACGGAGGCGACCTCGGCCAGGGGCCGGCCGACCTCGGCCACGCGCGCCAGCAGGTGCAGGGCGGTGAGCACCCCGTCACCGGTGGTCTGGTGCTCGAGCATCACCACGTGCCCGGACTGCTCGCCGCCCAGGGCGTACCCGCCCTCGCGCATGGCCTCCAGCACGTAGCGGTCCCCCACGGCCGTCTGCACGACCTCGACCCCCGCGGCGCGCATGGCCAGCAGCAGCCCGAGGTTGCTCATCACGGTGGCGACGAGCACCGACCCGGGCAGCTGGCCGCGCTCGGCGAGGGCCAGCGCCAGGACGCCCATGATCTGGTCGCCGTCGACGGTGGCGCCCGAGGCGTCCACGGCCAGGCAGCGGTCGGCGTCGCCGTCGAAGGCGATGCCGGCGTCGGCGCCGTGCTCGACCACCGCGCGCTGCAGCGG
The DNA here is from genome assembly GCF_052644995.1 of Quadrisphaera sp. KR29. Lineage (NCBI taxonomy): Bacteria > Bacillati > Actinomycetota > Actinomycetes > Kineosporiales > Kineosporiaceae > Quadrisphaera > Quadrisphaera sp. KR29. The sequence continues at coordinate 301,266 of NZ_JBQXXG010000002.1, read as the reverse complement.
GCCGAGGTGGGTGGAGCCGACACCGTCGTTGGTGTTGAGCCCGTCGGGCTCGGCCCCGATGACGACGACATCGGCGCCGGCGCGCCGCAGGGCCTGCGGACCGACGCTCCAGGCCGCGCCGTGGGCGCAGTCCACGACCACGCGCAGGCCGTCCAGGCGGTGGGGCAGCGTGGCCAGCAGGTGGTCCACGTAGCGCCCGCCGGCACCGGCGTCGGCGGTGACCCGCCCGACGCCGGCGCCCGTGGGGCGCGCCCACGGCTCGCGCAGGCGCCCCTCGATGGCGTCCTCCACCTCGTCGGGCAGCTTGTGGCCGCCCCGGGCGAAGAACTTGATGCCGTTGTCCGGCACCGGGTTGTGCGACGCGGACAGCACCACGCCGAGGTCCGCACCGGTGGCGGCCACGACGTGGGCGATGCCCGGCGTGGGCAGGACGCCGACGTCGGAGACGTCGACGCCCGCGCTGGCGAGCCCCGCCACCACCGCGGCGGACAGGAACTCCCCCGACGCGCGGGGGTCGCGCCCGACCACGGCGCGCGGCCGGTGCCCGGAGAACGCTCCTGCGTCGGCGAGCACGTGCGCCGCCGCGACCGAGAGGTCGAGCGCGAGCTCCGCGGTGACGTCGACGTTCGCGAGACCGCGCACGCCGTCCGTGCCGAAGTAACGACCCATGTCAGCTCCTGACCGTGCGCTGGCTGCGGGGAAGGGGCAGCCCGGCGGGCCGGGTCAGCGCTTGCTGTACTGGGGCGCCTTGCGGGCCTTCTTCAGACCCGCCTTCTTGCGCTCCTTGATCCGCGCGTCGCGGCTCAGGAAGCCGGCCTTCTTCAGCGCGGGGCGGTTCGCCTCGACGTCGATGCCGTTGAGGGAGCGCGCGATGCCCAGGCGCAGCGCGCCGGCCTGGCCGGAGACGCCGCCGCCGTCGATGCGGGCGATGACGTCGAAGCGGCCCTCGACCTCGGTGACGCGGAAGGGCTCGTTCACCATCTGCTGGTGGACCTTGTTCGGGAAGTACGACTCCAGGTCGCGCCCGTTGATGGACCACTGGCCGGAGCCGGGGACGATGCGCACCCGCGCCACGGCCTCCTTGCGGCGGCCGGTCGCCGCGCCCGGCGCGGTGATGCTCGAGCCGCCGCCGGCGACGCCGGGGCTGGTGGTCGAGTAGCTGCTCAGCTCGTCCTCGTCGTAGCCGTCCTCGAGGGGGGCGTCGACGGGCGCGGTGTCGGTGCTCAACGGAGGTCCTCCTGCGCGCTCACTGCGCGACCTGGGTCAGGGTGTACGGCGTGGGCTTCTGGGCGGTGTGCGGGTGCTCGGGGCCCGCGTAGACCTTGAGCTTGCCGAGCACCTCGCGGCCCAGGGAGTTCTTGGGGATCATGCCGCGCACGGCGCGCTCGATGGCGCGCTCGGGGTCGCGGGCGAGCAGGTCGGTGTAGCGCTCGGACTTCAGGCCGCCCGGGTAGCCGGAGTGGCGGTAGACGCGCTTCTGCTCCGACTTGCTGCCGGTGAGCACGACCTTGTCGGCGTTGATGATGATGACGTAGTCACCGGTGTCGACGTGGGGGGCGAACACGGGCTTGTGCTTGCCGCGCAGCAGGCGCGCGGTCTGGCTCGCCAGACGGCCGAGGACGACGTCCGAGGCGTCGATGACGTGCCAGGCGCGGTCGACCTCGCCGGGCTTGGGGGTGTACGTGCGCACGCTCGGACCTTCGCTCTGCTGGACAGTGGTTCGTGGGGGTGTGGCCGGTACTGCTCAGGGTGCTGCTCGACGCGGGACGCCGGAGGTGTGTCCACCGTTCACGGCGACGTCGAACGCACGACGGCCAGCAGACTACTCGGCCCCCCTGGGCCGGGTCAAAACGCGGGTGGGGCCCCGGACGCGTCGCGCCCGGGGCCGTCGGGGACCGCCGCCGCCGGCCCGCGCCGGCCGGTGCTCGTGACCCGGGTCAGCCGTCCTCGGGGTCGGGGACGACGTGCACGGCGGCCTCCTCCGCGGAGGCCGCGCCGCCGTCGATGCCGGCGTCGGAGGCCACGGCGCTCTTCTCGCGGTCCTCGCCAGTGCCCTGGTCGGGCTCGACGAGCCTGCCGGCGCGGGCGTCTCCCACCTCGTCGTCCAGCAGCTCGCCCTCGACATCGCCCGCGGCGGGCTGGTCGGCCGGCAGGTCGCCGTCGTCGGCGAGGCCGCCAGAGGCGTCGCGGTCACCGCGGCCGCGCGGCTGGCCCTCCTCGTCGGAGCCGTCCAGCACCAGCGACGCCGACGGGTCGGGCTCCTCCTCGGCGAGGCGCTCGTCGAGGGTCTCCCCGGCCAGCTCCTCGTCGGCGGTCATCCCGAAGCGGCCCACGCGCACCTCGCGCTCGCGCGGGGAGTGCCCCTCGTCCAGCAGCTCGCTCTGGTAGGCGTCGTCCTCGGTGTCGGCCATCGAGGTGATCGGGTCCTGGTCGGGCTGGGCCCCGGGAGTGCTCATGGCCCCGAGGCTGCCACGGGCGGCCTCAGCCGTCCTGCCGAGGGCCCCCGGCCGCAGGCCGCTCCCCGCAGCCGTCGCGGCGCGCCCGCGCCTGGACCACCCGGGCGGCCAGCCCGTCGGGGTCGGGGTAGTCGACCCGTTCGAGCACCAGGCCCGAGGCCGGGGCCACGCCGACCGCCGGGTCGCGCACGGCCGCGGCCAGCACCTGCGCCGGCCAGCCCACCGGCCGGCGCCCGCTGCCCACCGCCAGGGCAGCGCCGACGAGCGCGCGCACCATCGAGTGGCAGAAGGCGTCGGCCACGACGTCGGCCACCACCAGGCCCGCCTCCCCCGCGGGAGCGCCCTCCTCCACGCGCCGCCACCGGTAGCGCAGCAGGGTGCGCACGGTGGTGGCGCCCTCCCGGGGGCGGCAGAAGGCCGCGAAGTCGTGCAGGCCCTCCAGCGCGGCCGCGGCGGCGTCCATGGCCCCGACGTCCAGCCGGTGGCGAGCACCCCCGGCGCGGCGCGCGTCGACGACGTCGCGCCGGCGCAGCGGGGGCACGCCGCCCGCCGCGTCGGACAGGCGGTAGGCGTAGTGGCGCCGCAAGGCGGCGAAGCGGGCGTCGAACCCGTCAGGAGCCGGCGAGGCGGCCCGGACCACGACGTCGGCGGGCAGCACGCCCGCCAGGCGCACCACGAGCGCCTCGCCCGGGGCGCGAGCGGAGCGGCCCGGAAGCTGCTCCCACGCGGTGCGCGGCACGTCCAGGTGCACCACCTGGCCGCGCGCGTGGACCCCGGCGTCGGTGCGCCCGGCCACCACCACCACCGGCGGCGCGGACAGGCGCAGCACCCGGCCCAGGGCCTCCTCCAGCGCCCCCTGCACGGTGCGCAGACCCGGCTGGCGGGCCCAGCCGGCGAAGTCCGTCCCGTCGTAGGCCAGGTCCAGGCGCACCCGCACCTGCGGCGCCCCGGCCTGCTCCGCCGCCCCGGCCGTCCCAGCCGCCTCCGCCTCGCCCCGCCCGCCGGACGGCCCCTGCACCACGCCGCGACCCTGCCACGCCGCCGCGCGGGGGACGACGAAGGCCCCCGCACCTCGCGGTGCGGGGGCCCTCGTCGGACGCGGGACGTCAGGCCTTCGGCGCCTCGGCGGAGCCGGCGGCGTCGTCGACCTGCGACTCGGCGGGGGTGACCGCCGTGGTCTCGCCGGCCTCGGCGGAGGGAGCCGCCTCGGTGGTCGGCTCGGTGGTCGGCTCGGTGGTCGCGTCGGTGGTCGGCTCGGCCTGCTCCTGGGGAGCCTGCTCGGCGGGCGCCTCGGTGGCCGCCGGGGCCGCGGAGGCGCCGGCGGGCCGGTCGCCGCGGGCGGAGCGGGCGGTGGCCGCCTCGGCCTCGCGCACGGTGGCGGCGCGGGCGGTCAGCGGCTCCATCACCAGCTCGATGACGGCCATGGGGGCCTTGTCGCCCTTGCGCAGGCCGATCTTGGTGATGCGCGTGTACCCGCCCGGGCGCTCGGCCATGGCGGGGCCGATCTCGGTGAAGAGGGCGTGCACGACGCCCTTGTCCTTCACGGTCGACAGGACCCGGCGGCGGGCCGCGAGGTCACCGCGCTTGGCGAACGTCACGAGGCGCTCGGCCAGGGGGCGCAGGCGCTTGGCCTTGGCCTCCGTGGTCGTGATGCTGCGGTGCTCGAACAGCTGCGTGGCCAGGCCGGCGAGCAGCAGGCGCTCGTGCGCCGGGCCGCTGCCGAGCCGCGGACCCTTGGTGGGGGTGGGCATCTCGTCTCCAGTGATCGTCAGTCGTGCGTCGGTGCTGCTGCGCGCCTCCGGGCGCCGGCCGGTCCGACCGGCGCCCGGGGGCGCTCAGGGCTGGGTCAGTACTGCTCGGTCTCGGCGAACGCGGAGTCGTCGTCCGCGCCGTAGCTGTCGACCGCGAGCCCGGGGTCGAACCCGGGCGGGCTGTCCTTGAGCTGCAGGCCCATGCCCTGCAGCTTCACCTTGACCTCGTCGATGGACTTCGCGCCGAAGTTGCGGATGTCCATGAGGTCGGCCTCGCTGCGCGCGGTGAGCTCACCCACGGTGTGGATGCCCTCGCGCTTGAGGCAGTTGTAGGAGCGGACCGTGAGCTCGAGCTCCTCGATCGGCAGGGCCAGGTCGGCGGCCAGCGCGGCGTCGGACGGCGAGGGGCCGATGTCGATGCCCTCGGCCTCGACGTTGAGCTCGCGCGCCAGGCCGAACAACTCCATGAGGGTCTTGCCGGCGCTGGCCATGGCGTCGCGGGGCCGCGTGGAGGGCTTGGTCTCGACGTCGACGACCAGGCGGTCGAAGTCGGTGCGCTGCTCCACGCGGGTCGCCTCGACCTTGTAGGTCACCTTGAGGACCGGGGAGTAGATCGAGTCGACCGGGATGCGGCCGATCTCGGCGTCGGCGTCCTTGTTCTGGGCCGCCGAGACGTAGCCGCGGCCGCGCTCGACGGTCAGCTCGACCTCGAGGCGGGCCGTCTCGTCCAGGGTGGCGAGCTCCAGCTCGGGGTTGTGCACCTCGACGCCGGCCGGCGGGGCGATGTCGGCAGCGGTCACGACGCCGGGGCCCTGCTTGCGCAGGTACATCACCACGGGCTCGTCGTGCTCGCTGGAGACGACCAGGCCCTTGATGCCCAGGATCAGCTCGGTGACGTCCTCCTTGACACCGGGCACGGTGCTGAACTCGTGGAGCACGCCGTCGATGCGGATGCTCGTCACGGCCGCGCCCGGGATGGACGAGAGCAGCGTGCGGCGCAGGGAGTTGCCCAGGGTGTAGCCGAAGCCGGGCTCGAGCGGCTCGATGACGAACCGGGAGCGGTGGTCGGCGATCGGCTCCTCGAGGAGCGTGGGGCGCTGTGCGATGAGCACGGGTGGTGCCTTCCTGCCGCGGGTCCGCCATATGACCCGAGCGGCGCGTGTGCGCCCCGGGCGGCGTCGGTCTGCCGCCCGGGGGTGGGGCTGGTGGTGCGGGTGGAGCTGCCTGCGCGGCGCGGGCCGTGGCCCGCGCCGCGCGAGGGGGTCAGACGCGGCGGCGCTTGGGGGGGCGCGTGCCGTTGTGCGGGACCGGCGTCACGTCGGAGATCTGCCCGACCTCCAGGCCGGTGGCCTGCAGCGAGCGGATCGCGGTCTCGCGGCCGGAGCCGGGGCCCTTGACGAAGACGTCGACCTTGCGCATGCCGTGCTCCTGGGCGCGGCGGGCGGCGGCCTCGGCGGCCATCTGCGCGGCGAACGGGGTCGACTTGCGCGAGCCCTTGAAGCCGACCTGGCCGGCGGAGGCCCACGAGATCACGGCGCCCGAGGGGTCCGTGATCGAGACGATGGTGTTGTTGAAGGTGCTCTTGATGTGCGCCTGGCCGACGGCGACGTTCTTCCGCTCCTTGCGGCGCGGGCGGCGGGCGGCGCCGGCGGCGGCGCGGCGGGTGGTGGGGGGCATGGCTGTTCTCCTGGGTCCGAGGTCTCGTGTGCGGCTGGCCCGGTCGGGCCGGAGGGCGGCTGGGCGCGCGCCGGGCGGTCCCGGGGGTCCGGGGCGGGCGCGGCTCAGCCGCGCGTCACTTGCGCCCGGCCTTCTTCTTGCCGGCGACCGTGCGCTTGGGGCCCTTGCGGGTGCGCGCGTTGGTCTTGGTGCGCTGGCCGCGCACGGGCAGGCCGCGGCGGTGCCGCAGGCCCTCGTAGGTGCCGATCTCCACCTTGCGGCGGATGTCGGCGGCGACCTCGCGCCGCAGGTCGCCCTCGACCCGGAAGTTCGCCTCGATGTACTCGCGCAGCGCGACCTGCTCGGGCTCCCCGAGGTCGCGCACGCGGACGTCGCCGCTGATGCCGGTGGCTGCGAGCACCTCGTGCGCGCGGGTCCGGCCGATGCCGAAGATGTAGGTGAGCGCCACCTCGAGCCGCTTCTCGCGGGGGAGGTCGACGCCGACGATGCGTGCCACTGCTGTCCTGTCCGTCGTCCGGAGGTCTGGGGCGGCCCGTCCCCGCCGGGCGGCGGGTCCCCGGCCTCCGGGCCGGGGGTGTCGGCCTCGCGGGCCGTGGGCTGCTCTTCGTGCTGCGGGTCGTGCTGGTGGAGCTGGTGCTGCGTCGTGCGGTGGTGCTCTGCTCAGCCCTGGCGCTGCTTGTGGCGCAGGTTCTCGCAGATGACCATGACGCGACCGTGCCGGCGGATCACCTTGCACTTGTCGCAGATCTGCTTGACGCTCGGCTTGACCTTCATGATCGTCCTGTCGTGCGGTGGCGGCTGCGGGGGTGGGGCTGCGAACCGGTGGTGTCAGCGGCTCACTTGTAGCGGTAGACGATGCGACCGCGGGAGAGGTCGTAGGGGCTGAGCTCCACGACCACCCGGTCCTCGGGGAGGATGCGGATGTAGTGCTGCCTCATCTTCCCGGAGATGTGCGCGAGCACCTTGTGGCCGTTCGAGAGCTCCACGCGGAACATGGCGTTCGGCAGCGCCTCCACCACCGCGCCCTCGATCTCGATGACGCCGTCCTTCTTGGGCATGTCCTCCGCTCACCGGCCGGTGGCGCGCGGCGCCCCCGGCCCTTGCAACTGGTCGTCGGCCGGCCGTTGGGGGCCGGACGGGCTCCTGGAGCGCACGCGACGAGGGCGGGCGCACGGGAGCGACCCTCCATGCTAAGCCACGCCGGTGCGCTCGGTGAAATCGCTCCCCGCCCGCTCGTGGGACCCCGAGGGCCTCAGCCCAGCGGAGCCACCTGCACGCCGCGCTCGGCCAGCTCGGCGGCACCGCCGTCGGCGGCGGTGAGCACCCAGACCCCCCGCTCCCCGAGGGCCACCGTGTGCTCCCAGTGCGCGGCGCGGCTGCCGTCGGCGGTCACCACCGTCCAGCCGTCCTCCAGGACGTCGGTCTCGGCGCTGCCGCGCGAGAGCATCGGCTCCACCGCCACGCACAGGCCGGGGCGCAGCTTCGGGCCGCGCGAGCGGCTGCGGTGGTTGAGCACCTCCGGGGCCTGGTGCATGGCGGTGCCGATGCCGTGGCCCACGTAGCCCTCCACGACGGCCAGCGGGGGCGCACCCGCGGCGGCAGCCCTCTGCGCGCAGCCCTCCACGGCGTCGCCGACCACGCCGAGCCGGTCCCCGGCGGCCAGGCCCCGGCCCAGCGCCGCGATCCCCTCCCACATGGCGCGGCGGGTGGTCTCGACCAGCGCCGCGTCAGCGGCGTCGTGGGCGCCGGCGTCGCCGACCAGCACCGAGAACGCCGCGTCCCCGTGCCAGCCCTCGACCACGGCGCCGCAGTCCACGCTGAGGACGTCACCGGGCTCCAGGACGCGCTCCCCCGGGATGCCGTGCACCACCTCGGCCCCCACCGAGGTGCACAGCGTGCGGGGGTAGCCGTGGTAGCCCAGGAAGGAGGGCACCGCGCCGGCGGCGCGGATGACCTCGGCGGCCACCTCGTCCAGCTCGGCGGTCCTCACCCCGGGGCGCACCGCGGCGCGCACCGCGGCGAGCGCGTCGGCCACGACCAGGCCCGCGCGCCGCATGAGCAGGACCTGCTCGGGGCGCTTGTACTCGATCCGCTCGCGCCCCAGCACGGCAGCGCCCGCCTCAGGCGCCGGCGGCCGCGGCGGCGGCCGCGTCGCCGCCCGCGGCGCGCAGCGCGGCGGCCACCCGCTGGGCGACGGCCTCCACGGGGCCGACGCCGTCCACGGTGACGAGCAGGCCCCGCGCCGCGTAGGCGGCGGCGAGCGGGGCGGTCTGCTCGGCGTAGACCTCCAGGCGCCGGCGCACGACCTCCTCGGTGTCGTCGCTGCGCCCCTGCTCGCTGGCGCGCCGCAGGAGCCGCCCGACGACGACGTCGACGTCAGCGGTGATCTCGAGCACCGCGTCCAGGCTCGTCCCCTGGGCCCCCAGCACCTCGTCCAGCGTGCGCACCTGCGCGGTGGTGCGGGGGTAGCCGTCCAGGAGGAAGCCCGCCGCCGCGTCGGGCTGGGCGAGCCGGTCGGCCACCATGCGGTTGGTGACGTCGTCGGGCACGTACTCCCCGGCGTCCATGTACCGCTGCGCCTCGCGGCCCAGCTCGGTGCCCTCGGCCCGGTTGGCGCGGAAGATGTCGCCGGTGGAGATGGCCGGCACGCCGAGGCGCTCGGCGAGCAGGGCCGCCTGCGTGCCCTTGCCGGCCCCCGGCGGTCCCAGGAGGACCACGCGGGAGGGGGTCGAGGCGGGCACGCCCTCGACGGCGGTGGGGGTGCTGGCGGCAGGGCTGTCGGTCATCGGAGGAACCCCTCGTAGTGGCGCTGCTGGAGCTGGGACTCGATCTGCTTCACCGTCTCCAGCCCGACGCCGACGACGATGAGGATGGACGTACCACCGAAGGGGAAGTTCTGGTTGGCCCCGACCGCCACCAGGGCGACGAGGGGCACCAGCGCCACGAGCCCCAGGTACAGGGCCCCCGGCAGGGTGATGCGCGTCAGGACGTGGTCGAGGTACTCGGCCGTGGGCCGGCCCGCGCGGACGCCGGGGATGAAGCCGCCGACCCGCTTGATGTTGTCGGCCACCTCGTCCGGGTTGAACGTGATCGCGACGTAGAAGTACGTGAAGAACACGATGAGCAGGAAGTACGCGACGATGTACGCCGGGTGGTCGCCCCGCGTGAAGGTGTTGCGGATGAACGTCACCCACGCGGACGTGGGGTCGCCGAACTGGGCCGCCAGGCCCGGCAGGTACAGCAGCGACGAGGCGAAGATGACCGGGATGACGCCGGCCATGTTGACCTTCATGGGGATGTAGGTGCTCGTGCCGCCGTACATGCGCCGCCCCACCATGCGCTTGGCGTACTGGACGGGGATGCGGCGCTGGGACTGCTCCACGAAGACGACCGCGGCCACGATGAGCAGGCCGACGACGATGACCAGCGCCGTGGTGCCCCAGCCGCGCTCGCGGCCGATGGCGGCGATGGAGGTGGGGAACTGCGCGGAGACGGAGGTGAAGATGAGCAGCGACATGCCGTTGCCCACGCCCCGCTCGGTGACCATCTCGCCCATCCACATGACCAGGCCGGTGCCGGCGGTCATGGTGAGCACCATCAGCAGCAGCACCGGCACGGAGTCGTCCGGGATGACCTGGGCGCAGGCGCCGGAGCTGGAGCCGAAGAGGTTGCCCGAGCGGGCGACCGCCACGTAGGTGGTCGACTGCAGCACCGCCAGCGCGATGGTGAGGTAGCGCGTGTACTGCGTCAGCTTGGCGGTGCCGGACTGGCCCTCCTTGTGCAGCTCCTCGAAGCGGGGGATCACGACGCGCAGCAGCTGGACGATGATGCTGGCGGTGATGTACGGCATGATCCCGAGCGCGAAGACGCTCAGCTGCAGCAGCGCGCCGCCGCTGAAGAGGTTGACCAGTCCCAGCAGGTCGCTCTGGGTGTCGATGCCCGCCAGGCACTGCTGGACGTTGCGGTAGCTGACGCCGGGCGCCGGCACGAAGGACCCGAGGCGGAACACCGCCATGATCGCCAACGTGAAGACGATCTTGCGTCGCAGGTCGGGCGTCCTGAACGCCCGCACGAACGCACCTAGCACGTGGTCCTCCTGGTCAGTCTCCGCCGCCACCTCGTCCGAGGTCCGGCTGCGAGCGCGGCGCCGCTCCCCGGCCTGCGCCCCGGGCGGGCTCTGCGGGTCTGCGGCGCGCGCTCCGCGGTGGCGGCTCCGGCTCGGGGTCTCCCCCGCCGCCCGGCGCCGACCCGGCGAGGTTACCCGCCGCGCTGGGGGCCCGTGGCCCGTCGGCGGGTCTGGGGCGCGCCGCGGCCGGGGCGTCCGCGGGGTGCGGGGGCGGGCGCGTGCGGCCGGGCCGGCCGTGCGCACCCGGCCCCGGGTGCGCCGAGGGCCCGGAGCGCGCTGCTGCGCGGTCCGGGCCCTCGGCGGGTGCCGGCGCCCCGTGCCGGGGCCCCGGGCTGCCGCTCGTCAGAGGCGGGTGGTGGTCCCGCCGGCGGCCGCGATCTTGGCCTCCGCCGACGCCGAGAAGGCGTGGGCGGTCACCTGGACCGGGACGCTGATGTCGCCGGTGCCGAGCACCTTGACGCGCTGGCCGGCGCGCACCGCGCCGACGGCCACGAGCTCGTCCACACCGACCTCGCCGCCCTGCGGGAACAGCTCGGAGATGCGGTCGAGGTTGACGACCTGCGAGACGACCTTCGCGGGGTTGGTGAACCCGCGCAGCTTCGGCAGGCGCATGTGCAGCGGCATCTGGCCGCCCTCGAAGCGCGCGGACACCTGGTAGCGGGCCTTGGTGCCCTTGGTGCCGCGGCCAGCGGTCTTGCCCTTGCTGGCCTCACCACGACCCACGCGGGTCTTCGCGGTCTTCGCCCCGGGGGCGGGCCGCAGGTGGTGGACCTTCAGCGCGGACTCCTCGCTCATCGAGCGTCGACCTCCTCCACGGTCACGAGGTGGCGCACCGCGCGCAGCATGCCCAGCACCTCGGGACGGTCCTCGCGCACGACCGACTGGCCGATGCGCTTGAGCCCGAGGGTGCGCAGCGTGTCGCGGTGGTTCTGCTTGCCACCGATCTCCGACTTGACCTGGGTCACCTTGAGCTGGGCCATCAGACGGCCGCCGCCCTGGCCCGCAGGAGGGCCGCCGGGGCGACCTCCTCGACCGACAGGCCGCGGCGCGCCGCGACCGACTCGGGCTGCTCGAGGCCCTTCAGCGCGGTCACCGTGGCGTGCACGATGTTGATCGCGTTGGAGGAGCCCAGGGACTTGCTCAGCACGTCGTGGATGCCGGCGCACTCGAGCACGGCGCGCACCGGGCCGCCGGCGATGACGCCGGTTCCGGGGCTCGCCGGGCGCAGGAGGACGACGCCCGCGGCGTCCTCGCCCTGCACCGGGTGGGGGATGGTGCCCTGGATGCGGGGGACGCGGAAGAAGTTCTTCTTCGCCTCCTCCACGCCCTTGGCGATGGCCGCGGGCACCTCCTTGGCCTTGCCGTAGCCGACGCCGAGGGTGCCGTCGCCGTCGCCCACCACGACCAGCGCGGTGAAGCTGAAGCGGCGGCCGCCCTTGACGACCTTGGCGACGCGGTTGATGGTCACGACGCGCTCCAGGAACTGGCTGCGCTCGGCGTCACCGCCGCGGCCGCCGCGGTCGTTGCCGCCGCGCCCGCCCCGGTCGTTGCCGCCGCGCTGGCCGCGGTCGTTCCCCGGGCCGCCGGTCCCGCTGGGGGGGCCGCCGGCGCCCCTGCGCTGTGGTCCGGGCATCAGGCGTTCCTTCCGTTGTCCAGGTTCGTACGGGTGCTCACAGGGCCAGACCGCCCTCGCGCGCACCCTCGGCCACCGCGGCCACGCGGCCGTGGTAGCGGTTGCCGCCGCGGTCGAAGACCACGGCCTCCACGCCGGCGGCCTTGGCGCGCTCGGCGACGAGCTCGCCGACGCGACGGGCCTTGGCGGTCTTGTCGCCGTCGTGCCCGCGCAGGTCGGCCTCCATGGTGGAGGCCGAGGCGAGGGTGCGGCCGACGGTGTCGTCGACCACCTGCACGGCGACGTGGCGCGCCGAGCGGGTGACCACCAGGCGCGGGCGGACCGCGGTGCCGGTGACCTTCTTGCGCACGCGCAGGTGGCGGCGGGAGCGGGCGGCGGCGCCGGTCTTGGCAGCGCCCTTGCGGAGGAGCTTGGTCCTGCTGGCGAGAGCCATGACTACTTACCTGCCTTCCCGACCTTGCGCCGGACGACCTCGCCGGCGTAGCGCACGCCCTTGCCCTTGTACGGGTCGGGCTTGCGCAGCTTGCGGATGTTCGCAGCGACCTCGCCCACGCGCTGCTTGTCGATGCCCGAGACCGCGAAGCGGTTGGGGGCGGACACCGTGAGGGTGATGCCCTCGGGCGCCTTGACGAGCACGGGGTGGCTGAAGCCGAGGGCGAACTCGAGGTCGGACCCGCGCGCCTGGACGCGGTAGCCGGTGCCCACGATCTCCATCTGCCTCTCGAAGCCCTGGGTCACGCCGTGGACCATGTTGGCCAGCAGCGTGCGGGTCAGGCCGTGCAGCGACTTGGACAGCCGCTCGTCGTCGGGGCGGGTGACGGCCAGGGTGCCGTCCTCACCGCGGTCGACGGACAGCGGCGCGGGCACGGTGTGCGTGAGGGTCCCCTTGGGGCCCTTGACGGTGACGGTGCGGCCCTCGGCGCCGTCGATGCTGACGTCCACCCCGGCCGGGACGGCCACGGGGAGCCTTCCGATGCGCGACATGCTCTACCCCCTCACCAGACGTAGGCGAGGACTTCCCCGCCCACGCCCTGCTTGCTCGCCTGGCGGTCCGTCAGGAGGCCGGAGGAGGTCGACAGGATCGCCACCCCCAGGCCACCGAGCACGCGCGGCAGGTTGGTCGACTTGGCGTACACGCGCAGACCGGGCTTGCTCACGCGGCGCAGGCCGGCGATGGAGCGCTCCCGGTTGGGGCCGTACTTGAGGTCCAGCACGAGGCGCTTGCCCACCTCGGCGTCCTCGACGCGCCAGGAGGAGATGTAGCCCTCGGACTTGAGGATCTCCGCCACGCGGGACTTCAGCTTGCTGTACGGCATGGCGACGTCGTCGTGGTACGCCGAGTTGGCGTTCCGCAGGCGCGTCAGCATGTCCGCGATCGGGTCGGTCATGGTCATCGGGCTCGTCCGCCCTTCCTCGCCGTGGTCCCCCGGACGGACGTCCGTGCGGGGCCTGCGGCGCAGTGGTTCAACGGGTGTGTGGGGAGCGTGGTGCTTACCAGGAGCTCTTGGTGATGCCCGGCAGCTCGCCGCGGTGGGCCATGTCGCGCAGGCACACGCGGCACAGGCCGAACTTGCGGTACACCGAGTGCGGGCGCCCGCACCTCTGGCAGCGGGTGTAGGCGCGCACCGCGAACTTCGGCTTGCGCGACGCCTTGACGATCAGAGCGGTCTTGGCCATGGGTGTCTGCCTCAGTCCTCGGTCAGTTCTCGCGGAACGGGAAGCCGAGCAGGCGCAGCAGCGCCCGGCCCTCGTCGTCGCTCGTCGCGGTGGTGACGACCGTGATGTCCATGCCGCGGACGCGGTCGATCTTGTCCTGGTCGATCTCGTGGAACATCGACTGCTCGTCCAGGCCGAAGGTGTAGTTGCCCCGGCCGTCGAACTGCTTGGGCGACAGGCCGCGGAAGTCCCTGATCCGGGGCAGCGCGAGGCTGACCAGGCGGTCGAGGAACTCCCACATGCGGTCGCCGCGCAGCGTGGCGTGGGCGCCGATGGGCATGCCCTCGCGCAGCTTGAACTGCGCGATGGACTTGCGCGCCTTGGTCACCGCCGGGCGCTGGCCCGTGATGAGCATGAGGTCGCGCACGGCGCCGTCGATGAGCTTGGAGTCGCGAGCGGCCTCGCCGACGCCCATGTTCACGACGACCTTGACCAGGCGCGGGACCTGCATCACGTTGTCGTGCTGGAACTGCTCGCGCAGCGCCGGGGCGATCTCCTCGGCGTAGCGGGTCTTCAGGCGCGGCGGCGCCTTCGTCGTGGCGGTCTCGGTGCTCATGCGATGTCCTCGCCCGAGCGGCGGGCGACGCGCACGCGCACGGTGCGCTGCACGCCGTCGCGCTCGACGGTCTCGGTGCGGATGCCCACGCGGGTGGGCTTCTTGGTCTTGGGGTCCACGAGGGCGACGTTGCTGATGTGCAGCGGCGCCTCGTGCGTCTCGATGCCACCGGTGCGCGAGCCGCGGGCGGTCTGGCCGGCCTTGACGTGCTTGGTCACCCGGTTGATGCCCTCGACCAGGACGCGTCCGCGCTCGGGGTAGACCTCGAGCACGCGCCCGGTCTTGCCGCGGTCGCCGCCGCGGGCCTGCTTCTTGCCGGTGATGACCTGGACCAGGTCACCCTTCTTGATGCGGGTCTTGTTGCGGTCGGCCATGGCTCAGAGCACCTCCGGGGCGAGCGAGATGATCCGCATGAACTTCTTGTCGCGCAGCTCGCGGCCCACCGGGCCGAAGATGCGGGTGCCGCGCGGGTCGCCGTCGTTGCGCAGGATGACCGCGGCGTTCTCGTCGAAGCGGATGTAGGAGCCGTCCGGACGGCGGTTCTCCTTGGTGGTGCGGACGACGACCGCCTTGACGACGTCGCCCTTCTTGACGGCACCCCCGGGGATGGCGTCCTTGACGGTGGCGACGATGACGTCGCCGATGCCGGCGTAGCGGCGTCCGCTGCCGCCGAGCACGCGGATGCAGAGGATCTCCTTGGCACCCGTGTTGTCGGCGACGCGCAGCCGCGACTCCTGCTGGATCACTGCTTCTCTCCTGTCGTCACGCCGGTCCTCGCCCGCCGCCGGCCAGCCGGCGGGGGTCGAGCCTCGCGGAACTAGATGGGACCGTGGGGTGGGCTTACTTGGCCCGCTCGAGGACCTCGACCACGCGCCACCGCTTGGTGGCCGACAGCGGACGGGTCTCGGCGATGCTGACGAGGTCGCCGATGCCGGCGGTCTCGTTCTCGTCGTGCGCCTTCACCTTCACGGTGCGGCGGATGACCTTGGCGTAGAGGGGGTGCTTGACGCGGTCCTCGACGGCGACGACCACGGTCTTGGTCATCTTGTCGCTGACCACGTAGCCGCGGCGGGTCTTGCGGTACCCGCGCGCCTGCGCCTCGGTGTTCTCGTTCACTGCCTCGCTCACTGGGCGTCGACCTCCCCGATGCCGAGCTCGCGCTCGCGCATCGTCGTGTAGATCCGGGCGATGTCCCGGCGGACGGCGCGCAGCCGCCCGTGGTTCTCGAGCTGCCCGGTGGCCGACTGGAAGCGGAGGTTGAAGAGCTCCTCCTTGGCCTTGCGCAGCTCCTCGACGAGGCGCTCGTCCTCGAAGCCGCGCAGCGCGGCGGGCTCCAGGCCCTTGGACCCGACGGCCATCAGGACAGCCCTCCCTCGCGGGTGACGAAGCGGCACTTCATCGGCAGCTTGTGGATCGCGCGCCGCATCGCCTCGCGGGCGATGTCCTCCGGCACGCCGGACAGCTCGAACATCACGCGTCCGGGCTTGACGTTGCTGATCCACCACTCCGGCGAGCCCTTGCCCGAGCCCATGCGGGTCTCGGCGGGCTTCTTGGTCAGCGGGCGGTCCGGGTAGATGTTGATCCAGACCTTCCCGCCGCGCTTGATGTGGCGGGTCATGGCGATGCGGGCGGACTCGATCTGGCGGTTGGTCACGTAGCCGTGCTCGAGCGCCTGGATGCCGAAGTCACCGAAGGTGACCGCGGTGCCGCCGGTGGCCTGGCCACGGCGGGTGGGGTGGTGCTGCTTGCGGTGCGCGAGGCGCCGGGGGATCAGCACGGGTCAGCCCTCCGATCCGGGTGCGGACGCCCCGGCCTCGGCCGGAGCGGTGGTGGCGGCGGCGGGGCCCTGGCCCTCGCCGCGCTGGGGACGGTCGCCGCGCTGGGGGCGGTCACCGCGCTGGGGGCGGTCACCGCGCGGCGGGCGCGCCCCGCGCGGGGCGGCGGCGGCCTGGGCAGCGAGCTCGCGCTGGGTGTGGTCGCCCTTGTAGACCCAGACCTTCACGCCGATGCGGCCGAAGGTGGTCTTGGCCTCGTAGAAGCCGTAGTCGATGTAAGCGCGCAGGGTGTGCAGCGGCACGCGCCCCTCGCGGTAGAACTCCGAGCGGCTCATCTCCGCGCCGCCGAGGCGGCCGGAGCACTGCACCCGGATGCCCTTGGCGCCGGCGCGCTGCGCGGACTGCATGCCCTTGCGCATCGCGCGGCGGAACGACACGCGGCTGGCGAGCTGCTCGGCGATGCCCTGGGCGACCAGCTGCGCCTCGGCCTCGGGGTTCTTCACCTCGAGGATGTTCAGCTGGACCTGCTTGCCGGTGAGCTTCTCGAGCTCCCCGCGCAGGCGGTCGGCCTCGGCGCCGCGGCGGCCGATGACGATGCCCGGGCGGGCGGTGTGGATGTCGACGCGCACGCGGTCGCGGGTGCGCTCGATCTCGACGCGGGCGATGCCGGCCCGGTCCATGCCCTTCGACATGAGCCGGCGGACCTCCACGTCCTCCTTCACGTAGTCGCGGTAGCGCTGCCCGGGACGGGTGCTGTCGGCGAACCAGCGCGACCGGTGGTCGGTGGTGATGCCGAGGCGGAACCCGTTCGGGTTGACCTTCTGCCCCATCAGCGGGCCCTCCTCGTCTGCGTCTGCTGGTCACCGCGGGACGCCCCGGCGCCGGCCTTCTCGGCCTCGGGGGCGACCACCACGGTGATGTGGCTGGTGCGCTTGGTGATCCGGCCCGCGCGGCCCTGGGCCCGCGGCCGGAAGCGCTTCAGCGTGACGCCCTCGTCCACGTACGCGGCGCTGATGACCAGGCTGCGCTCGTCGAAGGCCTCGCTGGCGCGGTCGGCCTTGACGCGGGCGTTCGCGATCGCGCTCTGCACGACCTTGAGCACCGGCTCGCTCGCCGACTGCGGGGCGAAGCTGAGCACCGCCAGCGCCTCGCTCGCACGGCGTCCGCGGATCAGGTCCACGACGCGCCGCGCCTTCTGCGGCGTCACGCGGACGTACCGCGCCTGCGCCTTGGCTTCCATGTCTCGTCCTGCCTCGTGTCTCGGCTGGGTCGGGGAGTTCGTCACCTGCTGACGGGCGTCAGCGGCGACGGCCCCGGCGGTCGTCCTTCTCGTGCCCGCGGAAGGTGCGGGTGGGGGCGAACTCGCCGAGCTTGTGCCCGACCATCGCCTCGGTGACGAACACCGGCACGTGCTTGCGGCCGTCGTGCACGGCGATCGTGTGCCCCAGCATGTCCGGGATGATCATCGAACGGCGCGACCACGTGCGGATGACGTTCTTCGTGCCCTTCTCGTTCTGCACGTCCACCTTCTTGGCGAGGTGGTCGTCGACGAAGGGACCCTTCTTCAGGCTGCGCGGCATGGCTCAGCTACTCCCTCAGCGCTTCTTGCCGGCGGTGCGCCGACGGACGATCTGGCGGTCGCTGGCCTTGCCGGGACGGCGGGTGCGGCCCTCGGCCTGGCCCCACGGGCTCACCGGGTGGCGTCCACCGGAGGTCTTGCCCTCTCCACCACCGTGCGGGTGGTCGATCGGGTTCATGGCGACACCGCGGACGGTCGGGCGCTTGCCCTTCCACCGCATGCGGCCGGCCTTGCCCCAGTTGATGTTGGACTGCTCGGCGTTGCCGACCTCGCCCACCGTCGCGCGGCACTCGACCGAGACGGTGCGGACCTCGCCGGAGGGCATGCGCAGCTGCGCGGTGCCGCCCTCGCGGGCCACCAGGCGGATCGAGGCGCCGGCGGAGCGGGCCATCTTGGCGCCGCCGCCGGGGCGCAGCTCCACGGCGTGCACCACGGTGCCGACGGGGATGTTGCGCAGCGGCAGGTTGTTGCCCGGCTTGATGTCGGCCTCGGGGCCGTTCTCGATCCGGTCGCCCTGCTTCAGGCGGGTCGGCGCCAGGATGTAGCGCTTGGTGCCGTCCACGTAGTGCAGCAGCGCCAGGCGCGCGGTGCGGTTGGGGTCGTACTCGATGTGCGCGACCGTGGCCGGCACGCCGTCCTTGTCGTGGCGGCGGAAGTCGATGACGCGGTAGGCGCGCTTGTGGCCGCCGCCCTGGTGGCGCGTCGTGATGCGACCGCTGGAGTTGCGGCCGCCCTTCTTCGGCAGCGGGCGGACGAGCGACTTCTCGGGCTCGCTGCGCGTGACCTCGACGAAGTCGGCGACCGACGAGCCGCGGCGGCCGGGCGTGGTGGGCTTGTACTGGCGGATGCCCATGTCAGGCCCCTCCCCCGAAGATGTCGATGGTGCCCTCGCGCAGGGTGACGACGGCGCGCTTGGTGTCCTTGCGCTTGCCGACCCCGGTGCGCGTGCGGCGCTTCTTGCCCTCGCGGTTGAGGGTGTTGACCGACTCGACCTTGACGCCGAAGACCTTCTCGACGGCGACCTTGATCTCGGTCTTGTTGGCGCGCGGGTCGACCAGGAACGTGTACTTGCCCTGGTCGAGCAGCGCGTAGCTCTTCTCGGACACGACCGGGGCGACGATGACGTCGCGCGGGTCCTTGCCGACGCCGGCGAACACGCTGGTCGTGCTCGTGGCGGGGGTGGGCGTCTCGCTCATCGAGCGGCCTCCTCGCTGCGGGTGGCGCCGGCCAGGAAGGCCTCCAGCGCGCCGGAGGTGAACACGACGTCGTCGGAGCACAGGACGTCGTAGGTGTTGAGCTGGTCGGCGAACAGCAGGTGCACGCCGGCGGCGTTCTGCAGGCTCTTCCAGCTGAGCTCGTCACCGCGCTGCAGCACCACGAGGCGCTGCGGGCGCTGGGACAGGCCAGCGAGCAGCCCGACCGCGCTGCGGGTGCTGGGCGCCTCGCCCGCCACGACGGCGGACAGGACGTGCACGCGCTCGTGGCGGGCCCGGTCGGACAGGGCGCCGCGCAGGGCGGCGGCCTTCATCTTCTTGGGGGTGCGCTGGCTGTAGTCGCGCGGCTGCGGGCCGTGGACGGTGCCACCGCCGGCGAACTGGGGGGCGCGGGTCGAGCCCTGGCGGGCGCGGCCGGTGCCCTTCTGCTTGTAGGGCTTCTTGCCACCGCCGCGGACCTCGCCGCGGGTCTTGGTGGCGTGGGTGCCCTGGCGGGCGGCCGCGAGCTGGGCCACCACGACCTGGTGGATCAGCGGCACGTTGGTCTGGACGTCGAAGACGTCGCCGGGCAGCGTCGCCGAGCCCGCGGCGGAGCCGTCGGGGCCGATGACGTCGACCGTGCGGTCCACGGGGGTGGCGTCCAGGATCTGGTCGGTGCTGGTGGACATCGGGATCAGCCCTCCTGAGCGGCCTTGGCCGCGGTCTTGAGGACGACGACGGCCCCGCGCGGGCCCGGGACGGCGCCCTTGACGAGCACGTAGCCGCGCTCGGCGTCGACGGCGTGGACGAGCAGGTTCTGCGTGGTCTGGCGCTCGCCGCCCATGCGGCCGGCCATGCGCAGGCCCTTGAAGACGCGGCCGGGGGTGGCGCAGCCGCCGATGGAGCCCGGCTTGCGGTGGTTGCGGTGCGCGCCGTGGCTGGCCGAGACGCCGGCGAAGCCGTGGCGCTTCATGACGCCCGCGAAGCCCTTGCCGCGGGTGGTCCCGCCGACGTCGATCTTCTGGCCGGCGCTGAACAGCTCGACCGTCAGCTCCTGGCCGGCGGAGTACTGCCCGGCGTCGGGCGTGCGCAGCTCGGCCACGTGGCGCCGGGGCGTGGTGCCGGCCTTCTCGAAGTGGCCGGCCAGCGGCTTGTTGACCTTGCGCGGGTCGATCGCGCCGAAGGCGATCTGGACCGCGTCGTAGCCGTCGGTCTCGGGGGTGCGCACCTGCGTCACCACGCACGGGCCCGCCTGGATGACGGTCACCGGCACGAGGCGCCCGGCCTCGTCCCAGACCTGGGTCATCCCGAGCTTGGTGCCCAGCAGGCCCGCGACGCGGCGGCGCGCGTCGGTGGTCGTGCTCATCGTCGTTCTCCTCGCAGCTCTGCCTGTGCCGTGACCAGGCTCAGAGCTTGATCTCGATGTTGACGTCGGCGGGCAGGTCGAGGCGCATCAGCGAGTCGACCGCCTTGGGCGTCGGGTCGATGATGTCGATCAGCCGCTTGTGCGTGCGCATCTCGAACTGCTCGCGGCTGTCCTTGTACTTGTGCGGCGAGCGGATGACGACGTACACGTTCTTCTCGGTCGGCAGCGGCACCGGGCCGACCACCGTCGCGCCGGCGTTGCTGACCGTGTCGACGATCTTGCGCGCGGAGCTGTCGATGACCTCGTGGTCGTACGACTTCAGCCGGATGCGGATCTTCTGTCCCGCCATGGCCCGTCCCTCTCTCGTCCCGCTGTGCCACGGGGCGGGCACCGGCCCCCGAGGTCGGGCGTGTCGCCCTTCCCCGAGCGCGCTGGCGCGCTGCCACCTGTGGAGGTCTGCTGTCGAGCCCGGTCCCCCGGGCGCCGGCGATCCGTGACGCGGACCCGTGGGGGCCCGCAGCGGGGCGCCCCCCGCCACGAGCGAGGGGCGCGCACGCCGAACGACCCGCCCATCTTGCCAGACGTCCCCCTCACCGGTCCAATCCGGTCACCGGGGGCCGGCGGGGCGCCTGCACGGCCGGTCGCCGCCGCGGGCCGCCGTCTGGGCACCGTCCCCCGCCGCGCAGCCCAGCGGGCAGCACGAAGGGCCCGGGAGCAGCGCTCCCGGGCCCTTCGCGGCGTCGCCCCCTAGGGGGCTGCGATCACTTGATGATCTTGACGACCTGGCCGGCGCCCACGGTGCGGCCGCCCTCGCGGATGGCGAAGCGCAGGCCCTCCTCCATGGCGATCGGCTGGATCAGGGCGACGGTCATCTCGGTGTTGTCACCCGGCATGACCATCTCGGTGCCCTCGGGCAGCGTGATGACGCCGGTGACGTCGGTCGTCCGGAAGTAGAACTGCGGACGGTAGTTCGAGTAGAACGGGTTGTGACGGCCGCCCTCGTCCTTGGACAGGATGTAGACGCGCGCCTCGAAGTCGGTGTGGGGCGTGATCGACTTCGGCTTGCAGACGACCTGGCCGCGCTCGACGTCCTCGCGCTTGAGGCCGCGGAGCAGCAGGCCGACGTTCTCGCCGGCCTGGCCCTCGTCGAGCAGCTTGCGGAACATCTCGATGCCGGTCACGGTCGTGGACTGCGACGCGGTCTTGATGCCGACGATCTCGACGGTCTCGTTGACCTTGAGGACGCCGCGCTCGATGCGGCCGGTCACGACGGTGCCGCGGCCGGTGATGGTGAAGACGTCCTCGATCGGCATGAGGAACGGCTTGTCGACCTCGCGCTCGGGCTGCGGGATGGAGGAGTCCACCGCGTCCATGAGCTCCATGAGCTTCTCGCCCCACTCGGCGTCGCCCTCCAGCGCCTTCAGCGCGGAGACGCGGACGACGGGCAGGTCGTCACCCGGGAACTCGTAGGAGGACAGCAGCTCACGGACCTCCATCTCGACGAGCTCGAGGATCTCCTCGTCGTCGACCATGTCGGCCTTGTTCAGCGCCACCACGATGTAGGGGACGCCGACCTGGCGGGCCAGGAGCACGTGCTCCTTGGTCTGCGGCATCGGGCCGTCGGTGGCGGCGACCACGAGGATCGCGCCGTCCATCTGGGCCGCACCGGTGATCATGTTCTTGATGTAGTCGGCGTGCCCGGGGCAGTCGACGTGCGCGTAGTGGCGCGACTCGGTCTGGTACTCGACGTGCGCGATCGAGATCGTGATGCCGCGCTGCTTCTCCTCCGGCGCCTTGTCGATCTGGTCGAACGGCGTGAAGGGGTTCAGGTCCGGGTACTTGTCGTGCAGGACCTTGGAGATCGCCGCGGTGAGCGTCGTCTTGCCGTGGTCGATGTGCCCGATCGTCCCGATGTTGACGTGGGGCTTGGTCCGCTCGAACTTGGCCTTGGCCACTGGGTGTTCCTCCTCGAGATCTGTCTGTCGATGATGCTAACGAACGACCTGCCGCGGGCGGCAGGTCACTCGCCGCGGGCCTTCTTGATGATCTCCTCGGCCACGTTGCGCGGGACCTCGGCGTAGCTGTCGAACGTCATGGTGTAGACGGCGCGGCCCTGCGTCTTGGACCGCAGGTCGCCGACGTAGCCGAACATCTCCGACAGCGGGACCTGCGCGCGCACGATCTTGGCGCCGCTGATGTCCTCCATGGCCTGGATCTGGCCACGGCGCGAGTTCAGGTCGCCGATGACGTCGCCCATGTAGTCCTCGGGCGTGCGCACCTCGACGGCCATGACCGGCTCCAGCAGGACCGGGTCGGCCTTCCTGACGCCCTCCTTGAGGACCATCGAGCCGGCCACCTTGAACGCCATCTCCGAGGAGTCGACCTCGTGGTAGGCGCCGTCGAGCAGCGTGGCCTTGATGCCGACCAGCGGGTAGCCGGCCACCACGCCGAGCTGCATCGCGTCCTGGATGCCGGCGTCGACGCTGGGGATGTACTCGCGCGGCACGCGACCACCGGTCACGGCGTTGGCGAACTCGTACATCTGGCCCTCGGAGGTGTCCAGGGGCTCGAACTTGACCTGGACCTTCGCGTACTGGCCCGAGCCGCCGGTCTGCTTCTTGTGGACGTAGTCGATCTTCTCGACCGTCCGGCGGATGGTCTCGCGGTACGCCACCTGCGGCTTGCCGACGCTCGCCTCGACCTTGAACTCGCGGCGCATGCGGTCGACCAGGATGTCGAGGTGGAGCTCGCCCATCCCCTTGATGATGGTCTGGCCGGTCTCCTCGTCGAGCTGGACCTGGAAGGTCGGGTCCTCCTCGGCGAGCTTCTGGATCGCGGTGCCCAGCTTCTCCTGGTCGGCCTTCGTCTTGGGCTCGATGGCCACGGAGATGACCGGCTCCGGGAAGGTCATCGACTCCAGGACGATCGGCGCCGACGGGTCGCACAGCGTCTCGCCGGTCGTCGTGTCCTTGAGGCCGATGACGGCGTAGATGTGGCCGGCCGCCGCCTCGTCGACGGGGTTCTCCTTGTTGGAGTGCATCTGGAAGATCTTCCCGATGCGCTCCTTGCGGCCCTTGGTCGAGTTCACGACCTGGGCGCCCGAGGAGATCCGGCCCGAGTAGACGCGGATGTACGTGAGCTTCCCGAAGAACGGGTGAGCCGCGATCTTGAAGGCGAGGGCCGAGAACGGCTCCTCGTACTTCGCGGCGCGGGTGAGCACCTTCTCCTCGTCGTTGGGCGCGTGGCCCTCGACGCTGGGGACGTCCAGCGGGGTCGGCAGGTAGTCGACCACGGCGTCGAGCATGGGCTGCACGCCCTTGTTCTTGAACGCCGAGCCGCACAGCACCGGGTAGACCTGCGAGGAGATCGTCATCTTGCGGATGGCGCCCTTGATCTCCTCGGGCGTCAGCTCCTCGCCGCCGAGGTACTTCTCGAGCAGCTCCTCGTCGGACTCCGCGACGGTCTCGATGAGCTGGTGGCGGTACTCCGCCGCCTTCTCGGCCAGGTCGGCCGGGATCTCCTCGATCTCGTACGCCTCGCCCTTGCCGGTCTCGCCGCGCCACACCAGCGCGCGGTTGTACACCAGGTCGACGCAGCCGACGAAGGTGCTCTCCGAGCCGATGGGGAGCTGGATCACCAGCGGCGTGGCGCCGAGGCGGTCCTTGATGGTCTGGACGGTGAAGTAGAAGTCAGCACCCAGCTTGTCCATCTTGTTGACGAAGCAGATGCGGGGGACGTCGTACTTGTCCGCCTGCCGCCACACCGTCTCGGACTGCGGCTCGACGCCCTCCTTGCCGTCGAAGACGGCGACGGCGCCGTCCAGGACGCGCAGGTTGCGCTCCACCTCGACCGTGAAGTCGACGTGGCCGGGGGTGTCGATGATGTTGAGCTGGGTGCCCTCCCAGAAGCAGGTGGTGGCGGCGGAGGTGATGGTGATCCCCCGCTCCTGCTCCTGCTCCATCCAGTCCATCGTGGCGGCGCCGTCGTGGACCTCGCCGATCTTGTAGTTGATCCCCGTGTAGAAGAGGATCCGCTCGGTCGTCGTGGTCTTGCCGGCGTCGATGTGCGCCATGATGCCGAAGTTGCGGACCTTGTTGAGGTCCATCAGCACGTCGAGTGCCACGCTGTGGTCCTGCCTGTCCGGCCCGCCAGGGGCCCTAGGGAGTGGTGGGGTGCGTCCGCGCCGCCCGGTGGGCGGCGCGGACGGAAGATCACCAGCGGTAGTGCGCGAACGCCTTGTTCGACTCGGCCATCTTGTGGGTGTCCTCGCGGCGCTTGACCGCGGCCCCCAGGCCGTTGCTGGCGTCGATGATCTCGTTCATGAGGCGCTCGGTCATGGTCTTCTCGCGGCGCGAGCGCGCGTAGCTGGTCAGCCAGCGCAGCGCGAGCGTGGTCGAGCGACCGGCGCGGACCTCGATCGGCACCTGGTAGGTGGCGCCGCCGACGCGGCGGGACTTGACCTCCAGGGCCGGGCGGACGTTGTCCATGGCCTTCTTGAGCGCGACGACCGGGTCCTGCCCGGTCTTCTCGCGGGTGCCCTCGAGGGCGCCGTAGACGATCCGCTCGGCGACGGACTTCTTGCCGTCGACGAGGATCTTGTTGACCAGCTGGGTGACCAGCGGGGACCCGTAGACCGGGTCGACGACGAGCGGCCGCTTCGGGGCCGGTCCCTTGCGAGGCATCAGTTCCCCTTCTTGGCGCCGTAGCGGCTGCGGGCCTGCTTGCGGTTCTTGACGGCCTGGGTGTCCAGGGCGCCGCGCACGATCTTGTAGCGCACGCCCGGGAGGTCCTTCACGCGGCCGCCGCGGACCAGGACGATGGAGTGCTCCTGGAGGTTGTGGCCCTCGCCCGGGATGTAGGCGGTGACCTCGACCTGGCTGGACAGGCGCACGCGGGCGACCTTGCGCAGCGCGGAGTTCGGCTTCTTCGGGGTGGTGGTGTACACGCGGGTGCACACGCCGCGGCGCTGCGGGCTCCCCTTGAGCGCAGGCGTCTTGGTCTTCGTCGCCTTGTCCTGGCGGCCCTTGCGGACCAACTGCTGGATGGTGGGCACTGGGTCTCCGTGGGTCGTGACGTGCGTCTGTCGGTGTCGGGCTGCCGGCGGCCGGTCTGACCGGTCCGCCTCTCGTACTGCCTGGCCCCCGTGGTCGGGCACGTCCGACTGCCTGGCGGGCTTCCCCGCCGGACCCTGCCTGGACGACGAGCCCCTCGCGAGAGCGGGACGGTCCTGGCGCACGGAGGCCCGGGCGCACCCGGGCTTGCGTCGAGGGTACGCGGTGTGCGTTACACCAGTCAAAACGCCCCCGGCGGCAGGGGTGTTCCCCCGCCGCCGGGGGCGTCCGGCGACCAGCGGGCGGCCGGGGCTCCTGCCTGGGGCCCCGGCCGCCCGCGCGGTGCGTCAGCGGCCGTAGCCGCCGATGTCGTACTCCTCCAGGGGCACGGCCTGGCCGGAGCCGGCGCCGAAGTAGCCCTCGTAGTCGGAGTCGTCGTAGCTCGGGATCGCGTACATCGCGGCCTTCGCCTCCTCCGTGGGCTCGACCTTGACGTCGCGGTAGCGCGCCAGGCCGGTGCCCGCCGGGATCAGCTTGCCCAGGATGACGTTCTCCTTCAGGCCCAGCAGCGGGTCGCTGCGCCCGTTGAGGGCCGCCTCGGTGAGCACCCGCGTCGTCTCCTGGAACGAGGCCGCGGACAGCCACGACTCCGTCGCCAGGGACGCCTTGGTGATGCCCATGAGCTCCGGGCGGCCGGCCGCCGGCGTGCCGCCCTCGGCGACCACGCGGCGGTTCTCGGACTCGAAGCGCGAGCGCTCCGCCAGCTCACCGGGCAGCAGCTCGGCGTCGCCGGAGTCGATGATCGTCACGCGGCGCAGCATCTGCCGCACGATGACCTCGATGTGCTTGTCGTGGATGCCCACGCCCTGGCTGCGGTACACGGCCTGCACCTCGTCGACCAGGTGCTTCTGCACCGCGCGGGGACCGAGGATGCGCAGCACCTGCTTGGGGTCGACCGACCCCTGCACGAGCTGCTGGCCCACCTCGACGCGCTGGCCGTCGGCCACGAGCAGGCGCGCGCGCTTGCTCACCAGGTGCGAGACCTCCTCCGAGCCGTCGTCCGGGGTGACGGTGAGGCGCCGGGTGCGGTCGGCGTCCTCGATGCTCACCCGGCCGGCGGCCTCGACGATCGGCGCCTGGCCCTTGGGCGTGCGGGCCTCGAAGAGCTCCTGCACGCGCGGCAGGCCGTGCGTGATGTCACCGCCCTCAGAGGCCACACCACCCACGTGGAAGGTGCGCATCGTCAGCTGCGTGCCGGGCTCGCCGATGGACTGCGCGGCGATGATCCCGACGGCCTCGCCGATGTCCACGAGCTTGCCGGTGGCCAGCGAGCGGCCGTAGCACAGCGCGCAGGTGCCCACCTTGGACTCGCAGGTGAGGACCGAGCGGATCTTCACCTCCTCGACACCGCGGGCGACCAGGGCGTCGATGAGCACGTCGCCGACGTCGGCGCCGGCCTCGGCCAGCACCTCGCCGTCGACGGTGACCGCAGCGGCCAGGGTGCGGGCGTAGACGCTGGTCTCCACCGTGTCGAGCAGGCGCAGCACGCCGTCCTGCCCGCGGGTGCCGATGGGCAGCGTCAGGCCGCGGGAGGTGCCGCAGTCGTCCTCGCGGACGATGACGTCCTGGGAGACGTCCACCAGGCGACGGGTGAGGTAGCCCGAGTCGGCGGTGCGCAGCGCGGTGTCGGCCAGGCCCTTGCGGGCGCCGTGCGTGGAGATGAAGAACTCCAGCACCGACAGGCCCTCGCGGAAGGAGGACTTCACCGGCCGCGGGATGATCTCGCCCCGCGGGTTCGCCACGAGGCCCTTCATCCCGCCGATCTGGCGCATCTGCATCCAGTTGCCTCGCGCGCCCGAGGTGACCATCCGGAAGATGGTGTTCTTCGGGTCGATCGAGGACTCCAGGTCCTCCGCGACGCGGTTGGTGCCGACGGTCCAGATCTCGATGAGCTCCTGGCGGCGCTCGTCGTTGGTGATGAGGCCGGCCTCGTACTGCTGCTGGACCTTCTCGGCCCGCGCCTCGTGCTCCTCGAGGATCGCCTGCTTGTTGTCGGGCGAGACGAGGTCGGAGATGGCGATGGTCGTCCCCGAGCGCGTGGCCCAGTGGAAGCCGGCCGCCTTGAGGGCGTCCAGCGTCGCGGCGACCTGCACCTTGGGGTAGCGCTCGGCGAGGTCGTTGACGATCGCCGAGAGCTGCTTCTTGTCCACGACCGCGTCCACGAAGCGGTAGTCGACGGGCAGCGCCTCGTTGAACAGCGTGCGGCCCAGGGTGGTCTCCAGCACGAGCGGGTCGCCCTGGGTCCAGCCCTCCGGCACCGCGGCGCCGGCCGGCGGGACCACGCCCTGCAGCCGGATCCGCACTCGCGCGCCCAGGTCGAGCGCCCCGGCGTCGAAGGCCATGATCGCCTCGGCGACCGAGCCGAAGGTGCGGCCCTCGCCGGCCCCGCCCTCGACCACCGAGGTGAGGTGGAACAGGCCGATGACCATGTCCTGGGTGGGCATCGTCACCGGGCGGCCGTCCGCCGGCTTGAGGATGTTGTTGCTGGAGAGCATCAGCACGCGGGCCTCGGCCTGCGCCTCGGCGCTCAGCGGCAGGTGCACCGCCATCTGGTCGCCGTCGAAGTCGGCGTTGAAGGCGCCGCACACCAGCGGGTGCAGGTGGATCGCCTTGCCCTCGACCAGCTGGGGCTCGAAGGCCTGGATGCCCAGGCGGTGCAGCGTGGGCGCGCGGTTGAGCAGCACCGGGTGCTCGGTGATGACCTCCTCGAGCACGTCCCACACCACCGGGCGGGCGCGCTCGACCATGCGCTTGGCCGACTTGATGTTCTGCGCGTGGTTGAGGTCGACCAGCCGCTTCATGACGAAGGGCTTGAAGAGCTCCAGCGCCATCGGCTTCGGCAGGCCGCACTGGTGCAGCTTGAGCTGCGGGCCGACGACGATGACCGAGCGGCCCGAGTAGTCCACGCGCTTGCCGAGCAGGTTCTGGCGGAACCGGCCCTGCTTGCCCTTGAGCATGTCGGACAGCGACTTCAGCGGGCGGTTGCCCGGCCCGGTGACCGGGCGGCCGCGGCGGCCGTTGTCGAACAGCGCGTCGACGGCCTCCTGCAGCATCCGCTTCTCGTTGTTGACGATGATCTCGGGCGCGCCGAGGTCGAGCAGCCGCTTGAGGCGGTTGTTGCGGTTGATGACGCGGCGGTACAGGTCGTTGAGGTCGGAGGTCGCGAAGCGGCCGCCGTCCAGCTGGACCATCGGGCGCAGGTCCGGCGGGATCACCGGGACCGCGTCGAGCACCATGCCGAGCGGGGAGTTGGTCGTGGTCAGGAAGGCGGAGACCACCTTGAGGCGCTTGAGCGCGCGGGTCTTGCGCTGGCCCTTGCCGGTGGCGATGGTCTCGCGCAGCGACTCGGCCTCCGCCTCGAGGTCGAAGGAGGCCAGGCGCTTCTGGATCGCCGCGGCGCCCATCCCGCCCTCGAAGTACAGCCCGTACCGGTCGCGCAGCTCGCGGTAGAGCACCTCGTCGCCCTCGAGGTCGGCGACCTTGAGCTTCGAGAAGCGGTCCCACACCTGGGTGAGGCGGTCGACCTCGGCGTCCGCGCGGCGGCGGATGGCGTTCATCTCGCGCTCGGCGGACTCGCGCAGGCGGCGGCGCACGTCGCCCTTGGCGCCCTCGGCCTCGAGCTCGGCCAGGTCGGCCTCGAGCTTCTGGGCGCGGGCCTCGACGTCGCTGTCACGACGGTCGGCGACCTGCTTCTTCTCCACGTCCATCTGGGCCTGCAGCGAGGGCAGGTCGCGCGAGCGCGACTCCTCGTCGACCCAGGTGATCATGTAGGCGGCGAAGTAGATGACCTTCTCGAGGTCCTTCGGGGCCAGGTCGAGCAGGTAGCCCAGACGGCTCGGGACGCCCTTGAAGTACCAGATGTGCGTGACGGGCGCGGCGAGCTCGATGTGGCCCATCCGCTCGCGGCGCACCTTGGCGCGGGTGACCTCGACGCCGCAGCGCTCGCAGATGATGCCCTTGAAGCGGACGCGCTTGTACTTGCCGCAGTAGCACTCCCAGTCCCGGGTGGGACCGAAGATCTTCTCGCAGAAGAGCCCGTCCTTCTCAGGCTTGAGGGTGCGGTAGTTGATGGTCTCCGGCTTCTTGACCTCGCCGTGGCTCCAGGTGCGGATCGAGTCGGCGGTGGCCAGGCCGATGCGGATCTCGTCGAAGAAGTTGACGTCGAGCACGGATGTCCTCTCGGTGGTGCTCAGGGGCGCTCCCCGCGGGGAGCAGAGCTGGGGTGCTGGGAGAGGGGGGCGCCGGCGCGGCCCCCCAGCGGGGGCCGCGCCGGCGGGAGGTCAGACCTCCTCGACGCTGGACGGCTCGCGGCGGCTCAGGTCGATCCCGAGCTCCTCCGCGGCGCGGAAGACGTCGTCGTCGGTCTCCCGCATCTCGATGCTCGTGCCGTCGCTGGAGAGGATCTCCACGTTCAGGCAGAGCGACTGCATCTCCTTGATGAGCACCTTGAAGGACTCGGGGATGCCCGGCTCGGGGATGTTCTCGCCCTTGACGACGGCCTCGTAGACCTTCACGCGGCCCAGGACGTCGTCGGACTTGATGGTGAGCAGCTCCTGCAGGGCGTAGGCGGCGCCGTACGCCTCCAGCGCCCACACCTCCATCTCGCCGAACCGCTGGCCGCCGAACTGGGCCTTACCACCCAGGGGCTGCTGCGTGATCATGGAGTAGGGGCCGGTCGAGCGGGCGTGGATCTTGTCGTCGACCAGGTGGTGGAGCTTGAGGATGTACATGTAGCCGACCGAGACCGGGTACGGGAACGGCTCGCCGGAGCGGCCGTCGAAGAGCCGGGCCTTGCCGGAGGAGTCGACCATGCGGTCGCCGTCGCGGTTGGGCAGCGTCGACCCGAGCAGGCCGGTGATCTCCGCCTCGGAGACGCCGTCGAAGACGGGCGACGCCACGGGGGTGTTCGCGGCCACCTCGCGGGCGATCTCGGGGATGCGCGAGGCCCACTCGGGCTCGCCCTCCACCTTCCAGCCCTGCTTGGCGATCCAGCCCAGGTGGAGCTCGAGCACCTGGCCGACGTTCATGCGGCCGGGCACGCCCAGCGGGTTGAGCACGATGTCGACCGGGGTGCCGTCCTCGAGGAACGGCATGTCCTCGACGGGCAGGATCTTGGAGATGACGCCCTTGTTGCCGTGGCGGCCGGCGAGCTTGTCACCGTCGGTGATCTTGCGCTTCTGCGCCACGTAGACGCGGACCAGCTGGTTCACGCCCGGGGGCAGCTCGTCGCCGTCCTCGCGGTCGAAGACCTTGACGCCGATGACGGTGCCGGACTCGCCGTGGGGCACCTTCAGGGAGGTGTCGCGGACCTCGCGAGCCTTCTCCCCGAAGATCGCGCGCAGCAGGCGCTCCTCCGGGGTCAGCTCGGTCTCGCCCTTGGGCGTGACCTTGCCGACGAGGATGTCGCCGGGGACGACCTCGGCGCCGATGCGGATGATGCCGCGCTCGTCGAGGTCGGCGAGGACGTCCTCCGCGACGTTGGGGATGTCGCGGGTGATCTCCTCCGGACCCAGCTTGGTGTCGCGGGCGTCGACCTCGTGCTCCTCGATGTGGATCGAGCTCAGGACGTCGTCCTGGACGATCCGCTGGGACAGGATGATCGCGTCCTCGTAGTTGTGGCCCTCCCACGGCATGAAGGCCACCAGGAGGTTGCGCCCGAGCGCCAGCTCGCCCTGGTCGGTGGAGGGGCCGTCGGCCAGGACGGTGCCCGCCTCGACGTGGGTGCCCTCGACCGCCAGCACGCGCTGGTTGTAGGACGTGCCCTGGTTGGAGCGGCGGAACTTGGCCAGGCGGTAGGTCGAGGAGGTCCCGTCGTCGTTGGCGACGGTCACCATGTCGGCGCTGACCGAGGTCACGGCACCGGGCTTCTCGGCCACGATGACGTCGCCGGCGTCGACCGCCGCGTGCAGCTCCATCCCGGTGCCCACCAGCGGCGCCTCGGCGCGCACCAGCGGCACGGCCTGGCGCTGCATGTTCGAGCCCATGAGCGCGCGGTTGGCGTCGTCGTGCTCCAGGAAGGGGATCATCGCGGTCGCGACGGACACCATCTGGCGCGGGGAGACGTCCATGTAGTCGACCTCGGCGGCCGGCACGAACTCCGCCTCGCCGCCCTTGGCGCGCACCAGCACGCGGGCCTCGGTGAACTCGCCGCGCTCGCCCAGCGGCGCGTTGGCCTGGGCGATGACGTGCTCGTCCTCCTCGTCGGCGGTCAGGTAGTGCACCTCGTCGGTGACGACGCCCTCGACGACGCGGCGGTAGGGGGTCTCCACGAAGCCGAACGGGTTGATGCGCCCGTAGCTCGACAGGGAGCCGATGAGGCCGATGTTCGGGCCCTCGGGGGTCTCGATCGGGCACATGCGGCCGTAGTGCGAGGGGTGCACGTCGCGCACGTCCATGCCGGCGCGGTCGCGGCTCAGACCGCCCGGGCCCAGGGCGCTCAGGCGGCGCTTGTGGGTCAGGCCCGCCAGCGGGTTGGTCTGGTCCATGAACTGGCTCAGCTGGCTGGTCCCGAAGAACTCCTTGATGGAGGCCACGACGGGACGGATGTTGATGAGCGTCTGCGGCGTGATCGCCTCGACGTCCTGCGTCGTCATGCGCTCGCGCACCACGCGCTCCATCCGGCTCAGGCCCGTGCGGACCTGGTTCTGGATGAGCTCGCCGACGGCGCGCAGGCGGCGGTTGCCGAAGTGGTCGATGTCGTCGACCTCGACACGCACGTCCGCGTCGACGCCGTTGCGCCGGCCCTTCATCGTGCTCTGGCCGGCGTGCAGCGTGACCAGGAAGCGGATGGTCGCGACGACGTCCTCGACGCGCAGCGTGCCCGCGCTGAGCGGCTTCTCCAGCCCCAGCTTCCGGTTGAGCTTGTACCGGCCGACCTTGGCGAGGTCGTAGCGCTTGGGGTTGAAGTACAGGTTGTCGAGGAGGGTCTGGGCGGCCTCCTTCGTCGGCGGCTCGCCCGGGCGCAGCTTGCGGTAGATGTCGAGCAGCGCGTCGTCCTGGCCGGTGGTGTTGTCCTTCTCCAGCGTCGCGCGCATCGACTCGAACTGGCCGAACTCCTCGAGGATCTGCGCGTCGGTCCAGCCGAGCGCCTTGAGGAGGACGGTGACGGACTGCTTGCGCTTGCGGTCGACGCGGACGCCGACCATGTCGCGCTTGTCGACCTCGAACTCCAGCCACGCGCCGCGGCTGGGGATGACCTTGGCGGAGAAGACGTCCTTGTCGGAGGTCTTGTCGATGGTGCGCTCGAAGTAGACGCCCGGGGAGCGGACGAGCTGGGAGACGACGACGCGCTCGGTGCCGTTGATGACGAAGGTGCCGCGCGGGGTCATGAGCGGGAAGTCGCCCATGAACACCGTCTGGCTCTTGATCTCACCGGTGGTGGCGTTCATGAACTCGGCGGTCACGAACAGCGGCGCGGCGTAGGTCATGTCCCGCTCCTTGCACTCCTCCAGGGAGTACTTGGGCGGCTCGAAGCGGTGGTCGCGGAAGCTCAGCGACATGGACCCCGAGAAGTCCTCGATCGGGGAGATCTCCTCGAAGATGTCCTCGAGGCCGGAGGTGTCGGGGACCTCGCCCTCCTGGGAGGCGGCGGCGACGCGGTCGCGCCAGCGCTCGTTGCCGAGGAGCCAGTCGAAGCTCTCGGTCTGCAGGGCGAGGAGGTCGGGGACGTCGAGGGGCTCGCGGATCTTCGCGAACGACACACGGCGGGCTGTCGAGGTGGAACCGTTGGAGCTGGGGCGGAGCGAGGTGCGCGAGGCGACCAAGAGGAGTCCTTCCACGGGCCTGCGGACGGTGCGGGCGCATGCCAGCAAGCCCCTAACCGGCCTCCACCGGCGTCAGGGCATGCAGGAGTGTGCGCAAGGGGCTAGCGTACGCCGCCGCACCGCACAAGTCCAGCCGCCGTCCCCGGCGGGCGCAGAGCTGCCCCGCCCCGGCCCCGACCTCGTCGTCGGGCTGCTCGGTGCCTGCTGCACCGGTCCGGCGACGACGAGGATGCCCCCGCGGCCCCCGCGCGTCAAGCAGGCTCGCCCGGGCCGGGTGCGGCGGGCCCTCGGCCCGGCCCCGGACGCGGCAGCGGCGCCGGCCCCCGGGGGGCCGGCGCCGCTGCGCAGGTGGTGCTGGTGGAGCGGGTGCTCCGCGGTCCGGGCCGCCCGCTGGCGGCCCGGACCCGTCTCACTTGACGGAGACGGTGGCGCCGGCGCCCTCGAGCTGCGCCTTGGCCTTCTCGGCGGCGTCCTTGGCGACCTTCTCCAGGACGGGCTTGGGGGCGCCGTCCACGAGGTCCTTGGCCTCCTTCAGGCCG
Organism: Quadrisphaera sp. KR29; assembly: GCF_052644995.1. Taxonomy (NCBI): domain Bacteria; kingdom Bacillati; phylum Actinomycetota; class Actinomycetes; order Kineosporiales; family Kineosporiaceae; genus Quadrisphaera; species Quadrisphaera sp. KR29. The sequence goes on along the minus strand of NZ_JBQXXG010000002.1, from coordinate 268,025 downwards.
AGGGAGGTCAGGGCGCGCACCTCCTTGATGACCTGGATCTTCTTGTCGCCGGCGGCCTCGAGGACGACGTCGAACTCGGACTGCTCCTCGACCTCCTCGGCGGCGGCGCCGCCAGCGGCACCACCGGCGGCGGCGACCGCGACGGGGGCGGCGGCGGTGACCTCGAAGACCTCCTCGAACTTCTTCACGAAGTCCGAGAGCTCGATGAGAGTCATCTCCTTGAAGGCGTCCAGCAGCTCGTCAGCGGACAGCTTGGCCATGGTGGCTCTCCTCTATCTCAGGTGTGGCGTGTCTGGGGGTGGTGCAGGGCGGAGGGCGGGAGCCCTCAGGCCTCGTCGGCCGCGGGAGCGGCCTCGTCGGCGGCCGGCGCGGCGGCCTCGGCCGGGGAGCCGGCCTCGACCTTGGCGCGCAGGGCGTCGACGGTGCGGGCGGCCTTCGACAGCGGCGCGGCGAAGGTGTACGCGGCGCGGTTGAGGGAGCCCTTGAGCGCGCCGGCCATCTTGGCCAGCAGGACCTCGCGGGGCTCGAGGTCGGCCAGGGCCGCCACGTCCGCCGCGGTGAGCGGCTTGCCCTCGAGGAACCCGGACTTGATGACCAGCTGCGGGTTGGTCCTGGCGAACGCGCGCAGGCCCTTGGCGGCCTCCACGGGGTCACCCGTGATGAACGCGATGGCCGTCGGTCCGGCCAGCTGGCCCTCGAACGCGTCGACGCCGGCGTTCTTGGCGGCGATGGCCGTCAGGGTGTTCTTGACGACGTTGTAGCTGCCGTTGTCGCCGATCGCGCGGCGCAGCTCCTTGAGCTGCGCGACGGTCAGGCCGCGGTACTCGGTGAGCACGCCGGCGTTCGCCTCGCGGAAGAGCTCGGTGAGCTCTGCGACGGCTGCTTCCTTCTCAGCGGTGGGCACGATCCTCCTTCCGGGGGTGCGTGTCAGTCGTGCGGGCCGCTCCCCCGGTCACCCGGTGGTGCTGCCCGGCCGCCGGACGGTCCTGCCCCGCAGACGACTCGAGCCCCGGCGCCAGGCGCACGGGGCTCGCAGGAGGCCTGTCGCGCTGGGCGCTCTCGCGCCGGCGGACTGCCGCTGGGTCTCGCTCACCTGCGCTGGACGCCCGCTCGTGCGGACCTTCGGCTGCTCCCTGGCGGGCAGGGCGCAGCGACCGGCGGTCTTCGGTGCGTCCAGCCTACACCGGCCGCGAGGCGCCCCCGACCACGCGGACGGCCCCCGCCCCGGCGGGTGCCGGGGCGGGGGCCGTCGTGGTGCGCGGCGCGTCAGGCCGGGGTGGCGGCGCCGTCCTCGAGGAGGTTGCGGGTGCGCGCCGGGTCGACCGGGATGCCGGGGCCCATCGTCGTGGCGATGGTCGCCTTGCTGATGTACCGGCCCTTGGAGGCGGCCGGCTTCAGGCGCAGCACCTCGTCGAGGGCGGCGGCGTAGTTCTCCACCAGGGCGGCCTCGGAGAAGGAGGTCTTGCCGATGATGAAGTGCAGGTTGGAGTGCTTGTCGACGCGGAACTCGATCTTCCCGCCCTTGATGTCGGTGACGGCCTTGGCCACGTCCATCGTCACGGTGCCCGTCTTGGGGTTGGGCATGAGGCCGCGCGGGCCGAGCACGCGGCCCAGGCGGCCGACCTTGCCCATGAGGTCCGGAGTGGCCACGGCGGCGTCGAAGTCGAGGAAGCCCCCGGCCACGCGCTCGATGAGCTCGTCCCCGCCCACGACGTCGGCGCCGGCGGCCTCGGCCGCGGCGGCGCGCGGGCCGACGGCGAAGACCAGCACGCGGGCGGTCTTGCCGGTGCCGTGGGGCAGGTTGACGGTGCCGCGCACCATCTGGTCGGCCTTGCGGGGGTCGACGCCCAGGCGGAAGGCGACCTCGACGGTCGCGTCGTACTTGGTGACCGAGGTGTCCTTGGCCAGCCTCACCGCGTCCAGCGGGGAGTGCAGGACGTCGCGGTCGACCTTCTCGGCAGCGGCGCGGTAGGCCTTGCTGTGCTTCACGGTGCTCTCTTCCTGTGTGGTCAGGCGGACCGGGTCGCTCCCGGTCCTCCCACGACTGCTGGGGGGTGCTGCCGCGGCCGGGCCGGCCGGGTGCAGCGGTGGTGCGGGCTCAGCCCTGGACGGTGATGCCCATGGAGCGCGCGGTGCCGGCGATGATCTTGATCGCGGCGTCCACGTCGTTGGCGTTGAGGTCCTGCATCTTCTGCTCGGCGATCGCGCGCACCTGGTCGGTCGTCAGGGACGCGACCTTGGTGGTGTGCGGCGTCGAGGAGCCCTTGGCCACGCCGGCGGCCTTCTTGATGAGCTCGGCGGCCGGCGGGGTCTTCAGGACGAAGGTGAACGAGCGGTCCTCGTACACCGTGATCTCGACGGGCACGACGTTGCCGCGCTGGGACTCCGTCGCGGCGTTGTAGGCCTTGCAGAACTCCATGATGTTGACGCCGTGCTGGCCCAGCGCGGGGCCGATCGGCGGGGCCGGGGTGGCGGCGCCGGCGTTGATCTGGAGCTTGATGAGTCCGGAGACCCGCTTCTTGGGGGGCATGGCTCTTCTCTACCTCGTGTCGTGGGACGTCGTGGTGCCTGGGGACCCCGGGGCGCGGCGACCCGGCGGCGACCGGTCAGATCTTGGCGACCTGGCCGAAGGACAGCTCGACCGGCGTCTCCCGGCCGAAGATCGAGACCAGCACCTGCAGCGTGCGCCGGTCGGTGTTGATCTCGGAGATGGTGGCGGGCATCGTCTCGAAGGGGCCCTCCATGACGGTGACCGACTCGCCCACCTCGAAGTCGACCTCGGTGACCGGGGCCGCCTTCGCCGCCGCCTTGGCGCCCTCCTTGGGCTGCAGCGCCGGCGCCAGCATCGAGAACACCTCCTCGGTGCTCAGCGGCACCGGCTGGTGGGTGTTGCCCACGAAGCCCGTGACGCCCGGGGTGTGGCGGACGGCGCCCCAGGACTCGTTGGTGAGGTCCATGCGCACCAGCACGTAGCCCGGGATGCGCACGCGGCGCACGAGCTTGGGCTGGCCGTTCTTGATCTCGCGGACCTCCTCCATCGGGACCTCGACCTGGAAGATGTAGTCCTCCATGTTGAGGCTGCCGATGCGGTTCTCGAGGTTGCTCTTCACGCGGTTCTCGTAGCCGGCGTAGGAGTGGATGACGAACCAGTCGCCGGGGGCGCGGCGCAGCTGCGCCTTGAACTCCTCGACCGGGTCGGCCTCGTCCTCGTCCGCCTCGGGGGCCACGGAGGCGTCGCCCCCGGCGGGGGCCGCGGGCTCCTCGGCGGCGTCCTGCTCGTGCGCCGGGGCCTGCGCCGCGCCGTCGACCTCGGGGGTCCCGGCCTCGGCGGTCTCGCCCTGCTGGCCCGGGGCCGCGAGGGCCGCGAGGTCCTCGTCGGCGTCGGGGGCGGAGGTCTCGGGGGCGTCGTAGGACTGCTGGGACACGGTGGGGGGGCCTGCTTCCTGTCTGCGGGTGCTGCCGGTGCCGGGCGCGGTGGTCGAGCGGCTCAGCTGCCGCCGAGCACCCAGAGCACGAGGCGCCCGAAGCCCAGGTCCAGCAGCGACACGTACGTCATGACGACCACGACGAACACCAGCACCACGGAGGTGTAGGTCACGAGCTCGTCGCGGGTGGGGTACACCACCTTCTTGAGCTCACCGACCACCTCGCGCAGGAACACGAGCAGGCGGGCGAGGGGCCCGCCGCGGCGGCTGGCCGCCGCGGACGCCCCGGGGGTGCCGCTCGGCTGGGTCTCCGTCACGTCGGTCGCACCTCCTCGGCCGGCGTGCGCCGGCGCTCCGCTGTGGTCGTGCTGCTGCCCGGGCTGGTGCCCGTCAGGTCGTCCTCGTCGCAGGGCAGGCGGGACTCGAACCCGCAACCGCCGGTTTTGGAGACCGGTGCGCTGCCAGTTGCGCCACTGCCCTTCGGTGGCCGGCCCCGCCGCGCTGGACCCGGGCCTGTCGGAGCGCCCGGACGCAGGCAGCACACGACCACCGACCCGCAAGCATACCTTTCGCCGAGGGTGGGCGTGACCGCCCGGCCCGGCTGCGAGAGGATCGGCCCCGTGAGCGCCGCCCCCGCCGCCCAGCCCGCACCGCCGACCGGCGGGTCCACCGGCCAGCAGCGCCGGGTCTCCGCCCGGCTCGCCGCCATCGCCGAGTCGGCCACCCTCGCCGTCGACGCGAAGGCCAAGGCGCTCAAGGCCCAGGGCAGGCCCGTCATCGGCTTCGGCGCCGGCGAGCCCGACTTCCCCACCCCGGCCGACGTCGTCGAGGTGGCCGCCGCCGCCTGCCGCGACCCGCGGAACCACCGCTACACCCCGGCCGGCGGCCTGCCGGAGATGAAGGCGGCCGTGGTGGCCAAGACCGCGCGCGACTCCGGCTACGAGGTCGCCCCCGAGCAGGTGCTGGTCACCAACGGCGGCAAGCAGGCCGTGTACACGGCCTTCGCCGCCCTGTGCGACCCCGGCGACGAGGTCCTCCTCCCGGCCCCCTACTGGACCACCTACCCCGAGGCCGTGCGCCTGGCGGGCGGCGTGCCGGTGGAGGTCTTCGCCGGCGAGGAGCAGGACTACCTCGTCACCGTCGAGCAGCTCGAGGCGGCGCGCACGCCGCGCACGAAGGTGCTGCTCTTCTGCTCGCCCTCCAACCCGACGGGCTCGGTCTACGACGAGGCGCAGGTGCGGGCGATCGGCGAGTGGGCGCTCGAGCACGGCCTCTGGGTGGTCACCGACGAGATCTACGAGCACCTCCTCTACGACGGCGCCGCGGCCCCGTCGATGCCCGTGGTGGTGCCGGACCTCGCTGACCGCACCCTCGTCCTCAACGGGGTCGCCAAGACCTACGCGATGACCGGCTGGCGGGTGGGGTGGCTCATCGGCCCGCGCGACGTCGTCAAGGCCGGCACCAACCTCCAGAGCCACCTGACGAGCAACGTCGCCGACGTCTCCCAGCGGGCCGCGGTCGCGGCGCTGACGGGGTCGCTGGACGCCGTGGCGCACATGCGCGAGGCCTTCGACAGGCGCCGGCGCACCATGGTCGAGATGCTCTCGGCGATCGACGGCGTCGACTGCCCGACCCCCCGGGGCGCCTTCTACGCCTACCCCTCGGTGAAGGCCCTGCTGGGCCGCAGCATCCGGGGCCGGGTGCCCACGACGAGCGCCGAGCTGGCGACGCTGCTGCTGGAGGAGGCCGAGGTGGCCGTCGTGCCCGGCGAGGCGTTCGGCCCGAGCGGCTACCTGCGCCTGTCCTACGCCCTCGGCGACGAGGACCTCGTGGAGGGCGTCAGCCGCATCCAGCGGGTGCTCGGCGAGGCCCGCTGACCCCGGCGCTCCGGCGGGGGCCCCTCAGGGGGCCCGCGCCGGCCGGCGCAGGCCCACGGCCACCGCGGCTGCGCTGAGGGCGACCAGCCCGGCGACGACGAGCAGGAGCACGGCCGCCGGCGCCAGCCCGGCGGCCAGCGAGAGCGCCTCCGGCAGCAGGAAGCCCAGGTAGGTCGCGCTGCAGTACCAGGCGGTCATCGCCCCCAGGTCGCGCTCCGTGGCGACCGCCTGCACCTCGACCAGCCCCGCCACGAGGACGACGCCGTAGGCGACGCCCAGCACCGCGGAGGCCACCAGCGCCAGCGGCACCGACGGGGACACGGCCACGAGCGCGCACAGCAGGGTCCCGACCAGCGCTGCGGCGAGCCCGACGAGCAGCTGGCGCCCGCCCGTGAGGGCGTCCAGGCGGGGCACCCAGGGCTGCACGAGCGCCCCGGCGCCGAGCCCCACGACGCACAGCAGGGCCGCGCTGGCGACCGCCAGCTCTCCCACCACCGGGGCGAGGAGCGCCGGGGTGACGGCGTAGGCCAGGGCAGCGGCCCCGAACACCCACGGCGCGGCCGGCAGCACCACTCCCCGGAAGCGCCGCCGCGCGGGCGGCGGCACGCGCAGGTCGGCCAGCAGATCCGCGGCCGACGGCCAGCGCCGCCCCCCGGGCGCCGGCGCGGGTCGCGTCTCCGGCGCCGTCAGGAGCGGGACCAGGGACACCAGCGCCAACAGCGACTGCACCGCGTACGGGAGCACCGTCGGCGCCGGCCCCCACTGCGCCAGCGCGCCGGAGACCCCGGCGCCCAGCCCGAAGCCCGCGGTGAGCACGAGCGCGGCGCGCCGGGCGCGCCGCGCCGGGTCCGCCCCGCGCTCGAAGGGCGGCGCCGAGAGCTCCTTGATCCAGGAGGTGCCCACCACCACCGCGGCGGCCACGCCCAGGCCCGCCAGGAAGCGCCCCGCGCACATGAGCACCACGCCGCCGGAGCCGGCGGCCAGCACCGCGCTGGCCGCCATCCCCAGGACGACGGCGACCACGGTCGGCCGCCGGCGCCCCACCAGGTCGGACAGGGGCCCGGCGAGCAGGAAGCCGGGCACCAGGCCCACCACGTAGAAGGCGAAGAAGAGGTCGACGACGACGGCCGAGTAGCCCTCCACCTGGCGGTAGAGCAGCAGGAGCGGGGTGAAGTGGTTGCCGCCCCAGGCGCAGGCCAGCAGCGCCGGCGCGACGCGACGCCACGGGCGCCCGGCCGGCGCCGCGGGGTCTGCGCCCACCGCCGCGGGGCGCCTCAGAGGGCGCAGCCGACGAGCTCGGGCTCGGGCGCCAGCTCCACGCCGAACCTCTCCCGGACCCCGTCGCGGACGGTACGGGCCAGGGCGAGCACGTCGGCGGCGGTGGCGCCGCCGCGGTTGGTGACGGCGAGGGTGTGCTTGGTCGACAGCGTCGCGCGCGACCGCGACGGCACGGCGCCGTCCAGCCCGTACCCGCGCCCGAAGCCGGCGCGCTCGACCAGCCAGGCGGCGGAGGTCTTCACCAGGCCGGAGGCGTCGGGGTGGCGCGGGGCGTCCTCGGGCAGCGCCGCCGCCTGCTCGGGGGTCAGCAGGGGGTTGGTGAAGAAGGACCCGGTGGACCACGTGTCGTGGTCGGCCTCGTCGAGCACCATCCCCTTGCGCCGGCGCAGCGCCAGCACCGCCTCGCGCACCTGGGCCAGCGGGCGCCGCTCCCCCGGCGCCGCGCCCATCTGCTCGGCCAGCTCGGTGTAGCGCACCGGCGCCGCGAGGTCGTTGACGGGCAGCTGCAGGACGACGTCGAGGATGACGTAGCGGCCCGGCTCGTCCTTGAACAGCGAGTCGCGGTAGCGCAGGCGCAGGTTCGAGGCGGGGATGGTGCGCAGCCGCCCGTCCCGGCGGTCCCACGTCTGCACGCTGGCCAGGACGTCGGAGAGCTGCTGGCCGTAGGCGCCGACGTTCTGCACCGGGGTCGCACCGACCGTGCCGGGGATGCCCGACAGGCACTCCACCCCCGACCACCCGTTCGCCACGGCCCGGGCGACCAGGGCGTCCCAGTCCTCCCCGGCGTCGACGTGGAGGAAGGCCCCGCCGCACCAGTCACCCGACTCGAGCTCGACGCCCTTCGTGCGGACGACGACGACGGTCCCGTCGAAGCCGTCGTCGCCGACCACGAGGTTCGAGCCGCCGCCGACCACGAGCACGGGCTCCCCCGCGGCGTCCGCGGCGCTGACGGCCTCGACGACCTGCTGGCGGGTGGTGGCCACCACGGTGCGCGCGGCGCGGCCGCCGACGCGCAGGGTGGTCAGGTCGGCGAGGCGGTCCAGCCCCCGCGGGGAGCCCTGCACGTCAGCGGCGGTCGTCACCGCTGCAGGCTAGGCGGTGCGCGCCGCGGCGTCGCGGCGCTCGCCGGGCGACCCGGCCGCGGGCTGCGCCACCCGGCTGACCAGCAGCGAGGGCACGGCGACCAGCGCCACCACGAGCAGCGCGTCGAGGACCCCGACGTGCTCGCCCAGGAAGCCCAGCAGCGGTGGGCCCGCCAGGAAGGCGGTGTAGCCGATGGTGGTGACCACGCTCACGCGGACGGCGGCCCGCTGCGGGTCGTCGGCGGCGGCGCTGATGCCCACCGGGAAGCCCAGCGCGGCGCCCGCCCCCCACAGCACGGCGCCCACGAGCGCGAGCGGCAGCCACTCGCCGAAGACCACCAGCAGGGCGCCGAGCGCGCCCAGCCCGGTGGTGGCGCGCAGCACGGGCACCCTGCCCCAGCGGTCCAGGGCCCGCTGGCCGCCCAGGCGGGCGGCGGTCATCGCCGAGAGGAACACCGCGAAGCCGAGCGCCCCCACGGCCGCGGAGGCGCCGTAGCCGTCGACCAGGGCGATGGCCATCCAGTCGTTGGCCGTGCCCTCGGTGAAGGCCGCCGAGAGCACGAGGACGCCGATGAGCAGCGTGCGCGGCTCGCGCCAGGCGCCCAGGGCGCTGAGGCGGACCGGGGTCGCGGAGTCCGCCGGGCCGGTGGTGGTCCCGGCCGCCGCCGCAGCCTCCTCGGGGGCCTGGACGGGCGCGGGCGCCGCCACCTCCCGCTGCCCGGCGGGCGCCGGGCCGTGCTCGGGCAGGAACCTGGCGCTGGCCCACCACAGGAGCACCAGGGAGACGGCGGCGACGGCGGCGGCGTGCACCCACACCGGCACCCCGCCCCAGGCCATCGCGGCACCGATGCCGGCCGAGACCACGGTGCCGCCGCTGAAGCCGGCGTGGAAGGCCGGCATGATCGCCCGGCCGAGGTGCTGCTCGACCAGCGCGCCCTCGAGGTTCATGCCCACGTCCCAGGCGCCGATGCCGACGCCCATGAGCACCATGCCGACCACCGTGAGCGGCACCGAGTGCAGCGCGGAGGCCGAGAAGGACGCCCAGGCCAGGCCGCCCAGCCCGACGACCGTGGCCAGCCGCACCAGCAGCGTGGTGCCGATCCGGGCCGCCAGGGGGCCGGCGGTGGGCAGCGCGGCGACCGAGCCGACGGCGATGCACAGCAGGAGCAGGCCGAGCTGGGCCTGGGAGAGCCCGAGGTCGTCCCGGGTGGTGGGCAGCCGGGAGGCCCAGGTCGCGAAGGCGGTGCCGTTGAGGGCGAAGACGACGAAGACCGCGGTGCGCGCCGCGCGCACCTGCGGGGAGGGGGCGGGCCGCACGCCGGTGGCGTCGGGGGTGGGGGAGGTGGGCACTCGAGCTCCAGCGCTGCGGGCGGCGGCGCGCGGCGCCAACCCCCGGATCGAATCGATTCGATGGCTAGACTGGCACCCGTGCAGCGGACGGGTCAAGACGCCGCGGGCGAGCCGCGACGGGCCCCGGAGGCCCGGCAGGCCCGGCCCACCCTCAAGGCGGTCGCGGCGCGCGCCGGCGTGTCCACCTCGACCGCCTCGCTGGCCTTCGCCGGTGACCCGCGCGTCGTCGCGGCCACCCGCGAGAGGGTGCTGGCCGCCGCCGCCGAGCTCGGCTACGCCGGCCCCGACCCGCTGGCCCGCTCGCTGCGCCGCGGGCGCTCGCGGGTGGTCGGGGTGGTCGTCGGGGACCGGCTCGGGTACGCCTTCGCCGACCCCCTCGCCGTCGTGCAGCTCGACGCCCTCGCCGACGAGGTCGGTGCGCTCGGCGCCGGCCTGCTCCTCATCGGCGGCGTCGAGGACGACCCCGCCCGCCTGGCGGTGGTCGAGCAGACCCCGATGGACGCCGTCGTCTTCGCCACCTGCGGCGGTGACGACGACCCGGCCCTGGACCTCCTGCTGCGCCGGCGCGTGCCCGTGGTGGGCGTCGAGGGCCCCTACCGCGAGGGCGTGCACCTGGTGGACCTGGACAACCGCGGGGCGGCCCGCCGGGTGGGCCACCACCTGGCGGGGCTGGGCCACACCGACGTCGCCGTGGTCGCGCTGCCGTGGGGCCCGCACCGCCGGCGCGGCCCGCTGGAGGGGCGCCGCCGGGCGGTCCGCGGCTACAACGACGCCTGGGAGCGGCTCGCGGGCACCGAGGACGTGCTCGCCCCGCCCGGCGGTGCGCCGCTGCCGGCGTGGGAGGCCCCGACCAACTCCCGCGAGGAGGGCGCCGCCGCCGCCCGGGGGCTGCTGTGCGGCGCCGACGGGGACCTGCTGCCTCCTGGCCGGCGCCCGACCGCGGTGGTGGCCCAGTCCGACCTGCTGGCCGTCGGCGTGGTCACCGCCGCGCGCGGGCTCGGCCTGGCGGTGCCCGGTGACCTGTCCGTGACCGGCTACGACGGGGTGGAGACGCCGTGGCTGGGGACCGACCGGCTGACCACCGTCCGCCAGCCCGCCGCGGCGCGGGGCCGCGAGGCCGGCCGGATGGTGGCCGAGCTGCTGGCCGGCGGGTCGCCGGAGCGCGTGGAGCTGCCCGTGGAGCTGGTGGTGGGCACCACCACCGGCCCGCCGCGCGCGGCGGGCTGAGCCGCCCCGGGCCGGCGGTCGGGCGCGGGCGGCTCAGGCGGGCAGGCGCACGAGGGCGCGGGCCCGGCCGAGCACCCGGGTGCCGCCGCAGGTGGCGGTGAGGTCGACCCGGGCGGTGCCGGCCTGCTCGTCGACGGCGCCGACGACGGCGCTCACCTCGAGGTCCGCACCGGTCTCGGCGTCGACGGGGACCTGCCCGGTGAAGCGGGTGCCGTAGTCGACGACGGCGCCGGGGTCGCCGCACCAGTCCACGACCACGCGGACGGCGGCGCCCATGGTGAGCATCCCGTGGGCGATGACGCCGGGCAGCCCGACCGAGCGGGCCACCTCGTCGGAGGCGTGGATCGGGTTGTGGTCTCCGCTGGCGGCGGCGTAGCGCTCGAGGTCGGCGCGGGTCAGGTGCACCGTCGTGGACCCGACGGGGTCGCCGACGGAGAGCTGCGAGAGCCGGGGACGGGCCCCGGCCGGGCCGGACGCGCTCACCGCCGCCTCACTCCCCGCGGACCACGAGCATCGACGTGGACGTGCACACCGGCTCTCCGTCGACCGTGGTGATGTCGTTGCGGGTGGTCACGAGGTCGTTGCCGGCCATGCGCCGCACCGACTCCACGGTGAGCGCGGCCACGAGGAGGTCGCCGGCGACCGCGGGCCGGTGGTGGGTGAAGCGCTGCTCGCCGTGGACCACGCGGGAGAAGTCGACGCCCGAGGCCGGGTCGTCGACGAAGCGCGCGTCGCTGGACTGGGCGAGCGCCACGAGGAAGGTCGGCGGGGCGACGACGTCGGCGTGCCCCAGGGCCCGGGCCGCGTCGACGTCGACGTGGGCGGGGTGGGTGGCCCCCGTGGCCTCCGCGAACGCAGCGATGGCCGCCCGGGTCACCTCGTAGGTGTCACCGGGCGGCCACGTGCGGCCGACCTGGTCGGCGGGCGTCGGCACTGCGGGCGCGGCGCTGCTGCGCAGCGTCAGCGGGTCTCGCGGTGGGTGGTGTGGCGGCCGTCGCGCGGGCAGAACTTCTTCATCTCCAGGCGGTCCGGGTCGTTGCGCCGGTTCTTCTTGGTGATGTAGTTCCGCTCCTTGCACTCGGTGCACGCGAGCGTGATCTTCGGCCGGACGTCGGTCGACTTGCTGGCCACGGCAGGCCGTCCTCTCACATCTGCGTCAGCCGTCCGCATCGGGTGCGGCGGCACGGGTTCGGCGCAGCAGTCTACGCGGCGCCAGGACCGGTCACGACCGGCCGGCGCCCGGGGACGACGTGCAGCGCGTAGCGGGAGAGGGACTCGAACCCTCGACCTCACGATTATGAGTCGTGCGCTCTCGCCGACTGAGCTACCCCGCCAGGTGGCCGGTCCGCCGCTGTCGCTGCTGACCGGCCGTGGAGCCCCGATAGGGAATCGAACCCTAGACCTTCTCCTTACCATGGAGACGCTCTGCCGACTGAGCTATCGGGGCCGGCGACCGCGAGCCTACACGGCCCCCGGCGGGGGACCGTGCAGACCCGCGGGTCTCGCGTGGCAGGTGCAGGATTCGAACCTGCGAAGGCATTGCCGGCTGATTTACAGTCAGCTCCCATTGGCCGCTCGGGCAACCTGCCGCGGCTGCCTACGATAGCAAGCCCTCCGCCGGGCGCGGCGCAGTCCCTCCGCGGGGCGCGCCCCCGCGCGCGAGGACGCCCGTCCACCAGCACGCAGGAGGCACCCGTGGCCAGCGAGTCGTCGTTCGACGTCGTCAGCAAGCTCGACCGCCAGGAGGTCGACAACGCCCTCAACCAGGCCTCCAAGGAGCTCGCGCAGCGGTACGACTTCAAGGGCACCGGCGCCAGCGTCGCCTGGAGCGGCACCGAGGCCATCACCATGAGCGCCGACAGCGAGGAGCGCGTCAGGGCGGTGCTCGACGTGCTGCAGACCAAGCTGGTCAAGCGCGGCGTGTCGCTGAAGGCCCTCGACGCCGGCGAGCCCCGCCTGTCCGGCAAGGAGTACCGCCTGGACGCCTCCCTCAAGGAGGGGCTGAGCCAGGAGGACGCCAAGAAGATCGGCAAGATCGTCCGGGACCAGGGCCCCAAGGGCGTCAAGACGCAGGTGACCGGCGACGAGCTGCGCGTCTCCGCCAAGAGCCGCGACGACCTGCAGGAGGTCATCGCGCTGCTCAAGGCCGCCGACCTGGACGTCGCGCTCCAGTTCGTCAACTACCGCTGAGGCGGGCGCCGCCGCGCCGGGGGGGGCTCGCGCCCTCAACGCTCTCAGGCGTCGCTGCGGGCCGACCGCAGGGCGACCAGGAGCACCAGCGCGCCCACGACCGCGGCCAGCGCCGCGCCGGCCGCCGCCGTGCCCACCGCCCACGCCGGTCCTGCGGCGACGGGCGGCAGCGCCACCAGGCGCGAGGCGGCCGCTGCGGGCAGGAGCCGCTCGACCCCACCGCCCCAGCCCGAGCGCGGCAGGACCAGCCCCAGCAGGGGCTCCAGCAGCAGCGGCCAGGCCACCACGCCGGCGACGGCCGCCGCGGCGCTGCGGGTGAGCGACGCCAGGGCGAGGCCCGCCAGGCCCTGGAGCACCACGAGCGCCGCGTGCCCGAGCAGCGGCACGGCGAGCACCACCGGCCGCGGCGCCGCGGCGAGCAGCTGCTGGTCGGGCCAGCCGAGCACCAGCGCCGCGGCGGCCAGCAGCGAGGTCGCGGCCAGCAGGCCCGACCACGCGGCCACCACCACCACGCGGGCGGCGAGCAGGGCGCCGCGCCGCGGGACCAGCACGAGCGCAGCCCGGTGCTCGCCGTGCCGGGCGTCACCGGCGCTCACCAGCGCCCCCGCCAGCGCGGCGACCGCCCCCGCCACCGACAGGCCCGCTGTGCTGCCGCCCGTGAGGGCCTCGAGCAGCCCGTCGCGCCCGAGGTCGGTCCTGGCCCCCAGCACGCACACGGCGGCGGCACCCGTGGCGCCGGCCACCGCGGCCAGGACGAGCAGCACCGCGCTGGAGCGCACCGAGAGCAGGCGGGCGACCTCCAGGCGCACCGCAGCCGCCAGGGCCCGCTGCGGGCTCACGCGGGCACCCCCGGGGCCCCGGCCGGGCGCGGCTGCGGCAGCAGCGCCGTCTCGGGCAGCTCCACGCGCGCCAGCGCGGCGTCGAGGTCGACCTCCCGGCGCGAGAGCTCGTGCACGGCCACGCCCTCGGCGCGCGCCACCTCGCCCACGGCCGCCGCGTCCAGGCCGCCGACCAGGAGGGCGCCGTCGGGCAGCGGGTCCACCGAGCCGCCCCAGCGCAGCACGGCGCCGGCGAGCGCGCCGGGGTCGGAGGCGCGCACCAGCACCGGGGCGCCCGCGCCGGCGAGGAGGTCCGCGACGGCACCGCTGGCGCACGCCCGGCCGCGGCGGAGCACCACGAGCGCGTCCGCGGCCGGCACGGCGTCAGCGGCGCGGCGGGCGGCCAGGAGGGCGCTGCCCCCCGCGGCGGCGTGCTCGCGCAGCAGGTGCTGCAGCCAGTCGCGGCCCGGCTCGTCCAGGTCGGCGAAGGGGTCGTCCAGGAGCAGGGCGCGCGGGCGCCCCAGCAGCGCGCCCGCGACCGCCAGGCGCTGCGCCGCCCCCCGGGGGAACCTGCCCGGGCGCAGGCGCTCGGCGCCGACCAGGCCCACGGCCTCCAGCACCTCCGCGATCCGCCGGCGCGGCACGCCGGCCCCGGCGGCCAGCACCCGCAGGTGCGCCAGCGCCGTGCGACCGGGGTGCAGCGCGCGCGGGTCCAGCACCACGCCCACCGACTGCGGCGGGCGGGCCAGCGCTGCGAAGGGGACGCCGTCGAAGAGCACCAGCCCGCTGCCGCGGTCCAGGCCCGCGGCGAGCCTGAGCACCGTCGACTTGCCGCTGCCGGAGGGTCCCAGGAGGCCGGTGACCGCGCCGTCGGGCACCGTGAAGGAGAGGTCGTCGACGGCGAGGCGGCTGCCGTGGCGCTTGCTCAGCGCGAGGGCCTCGATCACCGCTCGAGGGTGGCACAGGAGGGGGTCCCGCGTGGCCGGTTCACCAGCACAGGAGCACCTCGGCGCGTCGCCGCGCCGGCGGCCCGGACGCGCGTCCGCGGCGGCGCCGGGGGCGGGCCTGCCGGAGCCCGCAGAGGTGGTCCGCCTCGGGGAGCACCCCTCGCAGGTGTGCGACCTGCACCTGCCGGCCGGCGGCGCGGCCACCCGGGTCGCCGCCCTGGTGCACGGCGGCTTCTGGAGGGCGGGGTACGACAGGTCGCTGGAGGACGCCGTCGCCGCGGACCTCCTGGCGCGCGGGTGGGCGGTGTGGAACGTCGACTACCGCGCGGTCGGGGACGGGGGCGGCTGGCCGGGCACCCTGGACGACGTCGCGGCCGGGCTGGACGCCCTGCCGGGGGTGCTCGCCCGGCACGGGCTCGGTGGAGCGCCCGTCGCGCTGGTGGGCCACTCCGCCGGCGGGCACCTCGTGGCGTGGGCGGGCACCCGGCGCGGCCCCGGGGACGCCGGGGCCCTGCGCCCCGCCGCGGTGGTGGCGCAGGCGGGCGTGGTGGACCTGCTGCTCTCCGAGCGGCTGCGGCTCGGCGACGGCGCCGCCACGGCGCTGCTGGGCGGCCCGTCCGCGGCCCTGCCCGAGCGGTGGGCCGCGGCCGACCCCGCGCGGCGCGTGCCCCTGGGCCGCCCGCTGCTGGCGGTCGTCGGGGACGCCGACGACGTGGTGCCCCCCGCGCTGTCGGCGTCCCTGGTCGAGGCCGCGCGCGCCGCCGGGGACGACGCCCAGCTGGTCGTCGTCCCCGGGGAGGGCCACATGGAGCACCTCGACCCCGCGAGCGCGGTCTGGCGCGAGGCGCTCAGCTGGCTGGAGCGGGTCCTGCCCGCCGCGGCTCAGCGGGCGCGGTAGCCGTAGGCCATCTCCTCGAGGCGGGCGATGCGCTCGGCCATCGGGGGGTGGGTGCTGAACAGCCGGGAGACGTCCTGCGCGCGGAACGGGTTGGCGATGAAGAGGTGGGCGCTGTTCTGCACCTGGCGCTCGGGCGCCAGGGGCCGGGCCTGCGTGCCCCTCTCGAGCTTGCGCAGCGCCGAGGCCAGCGCCAGCGGGTCGCCGGTGAGCTGGGCGCCGTCGGAGTCGGCGTCGTACTCACGGGTGCGGCTGATGGCCATCTGCACCACGCCGGCCGCCAGCGGGCCGAGGAAGAGGATGAGCATCGCGGCGAGCGGGTTGGAGCGCTCGTCGCGCGAGCCGCCGAAGAACATCGCCATGTACGCCAGGTAGGTGATGACCGAGGCCATGGCCGCGGCGATGGAGCTGGTGAGGATGTCGCGGTTGTAGACGTGCATGAGCTCGTGGCCCAGCACGCCGCGCAGCTCGCGCTCGTCGAGGATGTCGAGGATGCCCTGGGTGGCGCAGACCTTGGCGTTCTTGGGGTTGCGGCCGGTGGCGAAGGCGTTGGGGGCCGAGGTCGGGGAGACGTAGAGCTGCGGCATCGGCTGGCCGGCGCGCTCGGAGAGCTCGCGCACGATGCGGTGCATCGCGGGCTGCTCCGCCTCGGTGACCGGGCGGGCGCGCATGGCGCGCACGGCGACCGAGCCGGACGTCCAGTAGGCGATGCCGTTGACGACGAGCGCGATGACGAGCCCGGTGGTCAGGGCCTGGGCGTCCCCGCCGAACAGCAGGAAGCTGGCCAGCAGGACGACGCCGCCGAGCAGGCCGAACAGCACCGCCGTCTTGAGCCCGTTGAAGTGCCCGTGGGCCATGGGGTCCTCTCCCGAACCTCGTTCTTGACTCTTCCTTGACCTGCAACGCGCCGGACGCCCGGCGCGTTCCCCCGCGGGCGCTCCCGTGGGACGCCTCACAGGAGGTTCCCAGCACCGGTCGCACCGGCCGCGCGGACGTAGCATCGATGCACGTGAGCACCGGTACCGACGCGCAGCGCGCAGCGACCCCGTCGACCCCGTCGGCCAAGCCGGTGGAGGTGCTCGACCGCGTCGTCATCCGCTTCGCCGGGGACTCCGGCGACGGCATGCAGCTCACCGGCGACAGGTTCACGGCGGAGACGGCCTCCCTCGGCAACGACCTGGCCACGCTGCCCAACTTCCCCGCCGAGATCCGGGCCCCCGCCGGGACGCTGCCGGGCGTGTCCAGCTTCCAGCTGCACTTCGCCGACCACGACGTCACCACCCCCGGGGACGCGCCCGACGTGCTCGTGGCGATGAACCCGGCGGCGCTGCGCGCCAACGTCCACGACGTCAAGCCCGGCGGCACGCTCATCATCGACACCGACGACTTCACCGCCCGCAACCTCGCCAAGGTCGGCTACGCCACCTCGCCGCTGGACGACGGCAGCCTGGAGGGCTACCGCGTGCACGCGCTGCCGATGCAGTCGATGACGGTGGAGGCCCTCAAGGACCTGGGCCTGAGCCGCAAGGACGCCGAGCGCAGCAAGAACATGTTCGCCCTCGGGCTGCTGAGCTGGCTCTACGAGCGGCCCACGGAGCAGACCGAGCGCTTCCTGACCAGCAAGTTCGCCAAGCGCGCCGCCGTGCTCGAGGCCAACCTGCGCGCCTTCCGCGCCGGGTGGGCCTTCGGGGAGACCACCGAGGCGTTCCCGGTGCGGTTCACGGTGCCGCCGGCGCCGGCCGAGAAGGGCCTGTACCGCAACATCACCGGCAACACCGCGCTGGCGTACGGCCTGGTGGCCGCGGCGCACCGCGCGGGCCTGCCGCTGGCGCTCGGCTCCTACCCGATCACCCCGGCCTCCGACATCCTCCACGTGCTGTCCGGCCTCAAGCGGCTCGGCGTGACCACGCTGCAGGCCGAGGACGAGATCGCCGCCGTCGGCATGGCCCTCGGCGCCTCCTTCGGCGGGTCCCTCGGCGTCACCACGACGAGCGGCCCGGGCCTGGCGCTCAAGAGCGAGACGATCGGCCTGGCGGTGGCCCTGGAGCTGCCCCTCGTCATCGTCGACGTCCAGCGCGGCGGGCCCTCCACGGGGCTGCCCACGAAGACCGAGCAGTCCGACCTCCTGCAGGCCATGTACGGGCGCAACGGCGAGTCGCCCGTGCCCGTGGTGGCCCCCTCGACCCCGGCGGACTGCTTCGACGCCGCGGTCGACGCCGTGCGGATCGCGGTGCGCTACCGCACGCCGGTGCTGCTGCTCTCCGACGGCTACCTGGCCAACGGCTCCGAGCCGTGGAGGGTGCCCGCGGCGCACGACGTGCACGCGGTGGACCCCGACTTCGCCACCGACCCCAACTCCACGGCCGCCGACGGCGTGACCCCGCAGTTCAGGCCGTTCCTGCGCGACCCCGACACCCTCGCCCGCCCGTGGGCCGTGCCCGGGACCGCTGGGCTCGAGCACCGCGTCGGGGGCCTGGAGAAGGCCGACGTCACCGGGGAGATCTCCTACGACCCCGCCAACCACGACCGGATGGTCCGGCTGCGCCGGGCGAAGGTGAAGGGCATCGAGGTGCCCGACGTCGTCGTCGACCACGGGGGCCAGGAGCACCGCGACTCCGACCTGCTCGTGCTCGGGTGGGGCTCCACCCGCGGGCCCATCACCGCCGCCGTCCGCGAGGCCCGCCGCCGCGGCGTGCGCGTCGCCCAGGCGCACCTGCGCCACCTCAACCCCCTGCCCGCCAACCTCGGCGAGGTGCTGCTGGCCCACGAGCACGTGCTGGTGCCCGAGATGAACCTCGGGCAGCTGGCGCTGCTGCTGCGCGGCCGCTACCTCGTCGACGTGATCAGCTGCAACCAGGTGCGTGGGCTGCCGTTCCAGTCCACCGAGATCGTGGAGGCCATCGAGGACGTCGTGGCCGGCCGCGTGCGCGAGACCCCCCGGAGGGACGCTCGATGACCACCCCCCTGTCCATCCCCCTCGGCCTGCCGACCCTGCGCTCGGGCACCGACGGCGTCCCTTCGCTCCCGGAGGGCGTGCGCCTGGGCAAGAAGGACTTCACCTCCAGCTCCGAGGTCCGCTGGTGCCCGGGCTGCGGCGACTACGCCGTGCTCGCCGCGGTGCAGGGCTTCCTGCCCGAGCTCGGGCTGCGCAAGGAGAACGTCGTCTTCGTCTCGGGCATCGGGTGCTCCTCCCGGTTCCCGTACTACCTCGACACCTACGGGATGCACTCCATCCACGGGCGCGCCCCCGCCATCGCCACCGGCCTGGTGGCCACGCGCCCGGACCTGTCGGTGTTCGTGGTCACCGGCGACGGCGACGCGCTGAGCATCGGCGGCAACCACCTCATCCACGCGATGCGCCGCAACGTCAACATGACGATCCTGCTGTTCAACAACCGGATCTACGGCCTGACCAAGGGGCAGTACTCCCCCACCTCCGAGGTCGGCAAGGTCACCAAGTCGACCCCGTCGGGGTCGCTGGACGCGCCGTTCAACCCGGTGTCGCTGGCCCTGGGCGCCGAGGCGAGCTTCGTGGCGCGCACCCTCGACTCCGACCGCAAGCACCTCACCGCGGTGCTGCGCGCCGCCGCCGAGCACCGCGGCACGTCGCTGGTGGAGATCTACCAGAACTGCCCCATCTTCAACGACGGCGCCTTCGACGTCCTCAAGGGCTCGAACGCCGAGACCGCTTCACGGCTCGTCCACTTGGAGCACGGCCAGGAGGTCGTCTTCGGCGCCGAGGGCGCCCAGAAGGCCGTCGTGCGCTCGGCGTCGGGCTTCGGCGTGGAGGTGGTCGGCCTGGACGAGGCCCGCGCGAGCGGGCGCGAGGTGGTCGTCCACGACACCGAGACCGCCGACCCGTCCCTGGCGTTCGCGCTGTCCCGCCTGGACGAGCCCACCATGGCGCACGTGCCGGTCGGCGTGTTCAGGGCCCACCACCGGCCCACCTACGACGACGAGGTGCGCGCCCAGCTCGACGCCGCCCGCGAGGCCAGCGGCGGCTCGGCGGGCTGGCGCGCCTCCGACGCCGACCTGGAGGCGCTGCTGCGCGGCAGCGACACCTGGTCGGTGGAGTGAGCCAGCAGCAGGCCCCCGCAGTCCCGCAGCAGCTGCCGCAGGCCCCCTCCCAGGGGCGCGGCACGCTGCTGGGCCTGTCCGCCTACCTGCTGTGGGGCCTGTTCCCGCTGTACTTCCCGCTGCTGGCCCCGGCCGGCTCGGTGGAGGTGCTCGTCCACAGGGTCCTGTGGACGGCCGTGCTGTGCGCGCTGCTGCTGTCGGTGCTGCGGCGCTGGCGCCCGCTGCTGGCGCTGGCGCGCTCGGGCCGGACGGTGGCGCTGCTGGCGCTCGCCGCGGTGGTCATCGCGGTCAACTGGGGCGTCTACATCTACGCCACGCAGACCGCCCACGTGGTCGAGGCGTCGCTGGGCTACTTCATCAACCCCATCGTCACCGTGGCGCTCGCGGTGCTGCTGCTGCGCGAGCGGCTGCGGCCGCTGCAGTGGGCGGCCGTCGCCGTCGGCGTGCTCGCCGTCGTCGTCATCACCGTCGACTACGGGCGCCCGCCCTGGATCTCCCTGGTGCTGGCGCTCAGCTTCGGCACCTACTCGCTGGTGAAGAAGCGGGTCGGGTCGGCGGGCGCCGACGGCGCGCGGGGGCTGTCGGCACTGACCAGCCTCTCGGCCGAGACGCTGCTGCTGGCCCCGGTGGCGCTGGTGGCGCTCGCCGTCCTGGAGGCCCGAGGCAGCGGCACCTTCACGGTGGACGCGCCCTGGCACGCCCTGCTGCTCGCCTCCACCGGCCTGGTGACGGCGGTGCCGCTGCTGCTGTTCGCGGCGGGAGCGGCGCGCGTGCCGCTCACCACCACGGGGCTGCTGCAGTACGTCACGCCCGTGATGCAGCTGGTGCTGGGCGTCGCGGTGTTCCACGAGGCGATGCCCGCCTCGCGGTGGGCGGGCTTCGCCCTGGTGTGGGTGGCCCTGGTGCTGCTCACGGCCGACCTGCTCGGTGCCGGCCGACGGAGGACGCGCACGGGTTAGGCAACGTCACTGTGAGTAAATGCGGAGGAACGGGACAGTTCACCCGCAGGCCACGTCAGGGCCACCGGCGGTCCGTGCCCGGAGGACAGCGTCTCCGGCGCCAGCACCCCTGGACGAGGAGACACCTGTCATGACCCTGACCCCTTCCCGCCGGCAGCTGCTGCCGATGGCCGGTCACACCCGCGGCACCCGGTCCGCGGCCACCTGCCACTTCAAGTGCGGCGACGCCTGCCTCAAGGACGAGGGCAGCACCTCGACGTCGCCGGCCTTCGCGGCCGTCGTCGAGGCCTCCCTGTCGCGCAGGAACCTCCTGCTCGGCCTCGGCGCGGTGGTCGCCGCCGCCGGCAGCGGCGCCGTGACCGCCCGCCCCGCGGCCGCCGCCGGCGCCCCCGGCGCCCCGGCCGCCGCTGCGGCCGGTGCCGGCACCGTCGGCCCGAAGGGCCTGGCGTTCACCCCCATCGCCTCGGTGGCCAGCACCGTCGACGAGCTGACCGTGCCCGCCGGCTACACCTGGAAGCCGATCATCAGCTGGGGCGACCCGGTGGTGCAGGGCGCCCCCGCCTTCGACCTCGACCGCCAGAGCGCCGCGGCGCAGGAGCAGCAGTTCGGCTACAACTGCGACTACCTCGCGGTCCTGCCGCAGGGGAAGAACAAGGCCCTGCTGGTGGCCAACCACGAGTACACCAACGAGAACCTCATGGTCCCCGGCTTCACCAGCGAGGACGCGCTCACCGACGAGCAGCTGCGGACCTCGATCGCCGCCCACGGCCTGTCGGTGGTGGCCCTGCGCCAGGGGAAGGACGGCTTCTGGGAGGTCGAGCCCTCCAAGCACGGCCGCCGCTTCACCGCGCTGTCCACCGAGTTCGAGCTGCGCGGCCCGGTCGCCGGCAGTGACCTGCTGAAGACCGCGAAGGACCCCTCGGGCCGCCGGGTCGTCGGCACCCTCAACAACTGCGCCGGCGGCACCACCCCGTGGGGCACCGTGCTGTCGGGCGAGGAGAACTTCGACCAGTACTTCCGCGGCGACGCGAACGGCGACCCCCGCAACCGCGACACCTACGGCCTGGTCGACAAGACGGGCAAGGTCGGCACCGGCCGCTACTGGTACAGGGTCGACGACCGCTTCGACGTCGTGAAGACCCCCAACGAGATCAACAGGTTCGGCTGGATCGTCGAGGTCGACCCGCGCGACCCGCGCTCCACCCCGGTCAAGCACACCGCGATGGGCCGTTTCAAGCACGAGGGCGCCACGACCATCGTCGCGAAGAAGGGCAACGTCGTCGCGTACATGGGCGACGACACCGCCGACCAGCACCTGTACAAGTTCGTCAGCCGCGACCGCGTCCCGGGCAGGAGCGGCGGGCGCAGCGAGCTCCTCGACGCCGGCGACCTCTACGTGGCGAAGTTCTCGGCCGACGGTCCCGTCACCACCGACCGCGACGGCACCGGCGAGTGGATCCCGCTCACCAAGGACGGGGAGTCCGCTGTGCCCGGCATGAGCCTGGAGGAGGTGCTCGTCTTCACGCGCGCCGCCGCGGCCGCGGTCGGCGCGACGCCGATGGACCGCCCCGAGGACGTCGAGCCCGACCCGCGCACCGGCTACGTCTACGTCGCCTGCACCAACAACTCCAACCGCGCGGCCGCCGGGCCCGCCAACCCCCGCCCGAAGAACAAGTACGGCCACGTCATCGAGCTGCGCGAGGCCGGCGACGACGCGACCGGCACCCGCTTCGAGTGGTCGCTGCTGCTCGTCTGCGGCGACCCGGCCGACCCGACCACGTACTTCTCCGGCTTCCCGGCGGACAGGGTCTCGCCGATCTCCTGCCCCGACAACGTCGCGTTCGACGCCCGGGAGCCGGGCCTGTGGGTCTCGACCGACGGCGCGCCGAGCTCGATCACGCGCAACGACGCCCTGCACTTCGTGCCGCTGACCGGCCCGGAGCGCGGCCGCGTCTCGCAGTTCCTCGCGGTGCCCACCGGCGCGGAGACCTGCGGCCCGTGGATCGACGCCGCGGACGGCTCGGTGTTCGTCAACGTGCAGCACCCCGGGGAGGTCGACGGCGCCGTCGTGGACAGGCCGGCGTCGAAGTTCCCGTACAGCGCCAGCTCGCAGCGCACCCCGCGTCCGAGCACCGTCCAGGTGCGCCGCACCGGGAAGTAGCCCCCCCTCCTGCCGTGATCATGGGCGATCGGCCACCCCGGGTGGTCGATCTGGGGGCACCTCCCGCTTGCGGGGGACCATGATCACGGCAGGAGGCACCTAGCCTGGGGAGGACACCCGCCGCACCGTCTGGAGCACCGTGCCCCTCCCCTTCCCCGCCCGGGGCCTCGCCGCGCTCGGCGCGGCGGCAGCCCTCGCGGCCGTCGCCCTGGCCGCCGCCCCCGCGGCGCTCGCTCACGACGCGCTGGTCTCCAGCGTGCCCGGTGACGGGACCACCGTGACGAACGCGCCGGAGGCCGTCTCGCTCGGCTTCAGCTCCGCGCCGCTGGAGCTCGGCGCGCAGGTGGTGGTCACGGGTCCCGACGGCGCCGTGCTGACCCAGGGGCCGCCGGAGGTCGTCGGGACCGACGTCGTGCAGGGGCTCGCGCCCGACCGGCCCGCCGGCACCTACACCGTCGACTGGCGCGTCACCTCCAGCGACGGCCACCCCATCGAGGGCACGGTCGCCTTCACCGCCGAGGGCGCGGTGGGCGCGAGCCCGGCCGCCAGCACCGCCAGCGCGTCGCCGCCGTCGTCGTCGGCCCCCGCACCCGGTGCGAGCGAGGCGACCACCAGCCCGAGCACCGCACCGGCCTCCGCGCAGGGCGACGACGGGTCCGGCGTCTCCGGGTCGACGTGGGCGTGGACGGTCGCCGCCGGCGCGGCGGGTGCTGCGATGGGCGTGCTGCTGGTGCGCGCCCGGCGCCGCTCCGGCTCCTGACCGCTCAGGCGGTGGCGGGGCGGCGCAGGACGCGGGCCTCCCACGGGCGCAGCGGTGCCAGGCCGGAGCGCACCTCGTCGTGCCAGTTGCCGAGCACCAGCTCCGCGCCGTCCCACGCGGCGGCGTCGTCGCCCAGGTCGGCGGCCACGGCGGCGGCCACGGCGGCGAGCGGCTGCTCCTCGCCGCTGACCGCGACCAGCACGAGCAGCTCGGTGGCGGCCGTGGCGCGCCGGTAGGCGTACACGTGCGGGTGGGTGGCCGCGAGCATGGTGAAGTCACCGGCGGCCACGCACGGTTCGTCCCTGCGCAGGGCGATGAGGGCCTTGTGGTGCGAGAGCACCGACGCCGGGTCGTCGCGCTGCGCCTCCACGTTGAGCCACGAGGCGTTGGGGTTGACCCGGTACCAGGGCTCCCCCGTGGTGAAGCCGCCGTTCGGTCCGCCGTCCCACTGCATGCCCGAGCGGGCGTTGTCGCGGGTGAGCCGGGCCATCGAGGCCACCAGCGCCTGCGGGTCGGCGCCGGCGGCCACCGCCTGGCGGTAGTGGTTGACGGCCTCGATGTCGGAGTAGTCCTCCGGGGCGGCGAACGGCAGGTTGGTCATGCCGATCTCCTCGCCCTGGTAGACGTACGGCGTCCCCCGGTGCAGGTGCAGCAGGGTGGCCAGCGCCGTGGCGCTCTCGCGCCACCACCGCCCGTCGTCGCCCCAGCGCGAGACGATGCGCGGCTGGTCGTGGTTGTCCCAGTACAGGCTGTTCCAGCCGCGCTCGGCCATGCCCGCCTGCCACCGGCCGAAGCTGGCCTTGAGGTCGAGCAGGGAGAACGGCTGCGGGTCCCACTTGCCGCCGGGGCCGTGGTCGAGGTTCACGTGCTCGAACTGGAAGACCATGTCGAGGACGCCGGTGCCGGCGTCGGTGAGCTCCACGGCCGCCTCGACGGTGATGCCGGGCATCTCCCCCACGGTGAGGAACTGCCCCTCGCGGCCCGCGAAGACCTCGCGGCGCAGCTCGGCGAGGTACTCGTGCAGGCGGGGGCCGGTCATGAAGAACGGGCCGCCGTCGCCCCACAGGCCGCCGTCGGGCCACGGCGCTCCGTCGGGCAGGGAGCCGTCGGCGTCGTAGCGCTTGGAGATGAAGTTGATGACGTCCATGCGGAAGCCGTCGACCCCGCGGTCGAGCCACCACCGCATCATGTCGGCCACCGCGGCCCTGACCTCCGGGTTCTCCCAGTTGAGGTCGGGCTGCTTGCGGCTGAACAGGTGCAGGTAGTACTCACCGGTGCGCTCGTCGAGCTGCCACGTGGAGCCGGAGAACGCCGAGCGCCAGTTGGTCGGCTCCGCTCCGGGGTCGCCGGCGGAGAAGCCCTCGCGCGGGGGGCGCCAGACGTACCAGTCGCGCTTCGGGGAGTCCTTCGACGCGGTGGACTCCACGAACCACGGGTGCTCGTCGCTGGTGTGGTTGACCACGAGGTCCATGACCACCTTGATGCCGCGCTCGTGCGCGGCGGCGATGAGCGCGTCCATGTCGGCGAGGGTCCCGAAGGAGGGGTCGACCGCCCGGTAGTCGCTGATGTCGTAGCCGTTGTCGTCCTGCGGGGAGGCGTACACCGGGCTCAGCCACACCACGCCGACGCCGAGGTCGGCGAGGTGGTCGAGCCTGGAGGTGATCCCCGGCAGGTCACCGACGCCGTCGCCGTCGGAGTCGGCGAAGCTGCGCGGGTAGACCTGGTAGACGACGGTCGAGGCGAACCACGGGGTCTGCGGCTCGGACGACGGCGACGGCGGCGTGCTCACGCGACCAGCCTGGCAGGCGGCCCACGGGGGCGGCCAGCGGGCGGCCGGGAGCTGCTCGCGCGGTGGGGCAGCGCGGTGAGGAGCGCGGTCAGGCAGCGCTGCCCGGGTGCTTCCCGAGATGGCCCTCATCCGCTGCCGTCAGCACCGGTGCGATGAGGGCCATCTCGGGAAGCACCGGGCGGCAACCGGCCGTCGAGCCGCGCGTGCGCGACGGGAGCGAGGGGCGCGACGAGTGCGGTCAGGGCCTGCGGTGCCACTGGGCGACACCGACGCCCGTCAGCGCGAGCACCAGCAGCGACAGCGCAGCGCTGCGCCCCGCCACGTCTCCCGTGCGCCGTGCGGTCAGCACGGCCGCGGCGTCGAGCCCGGTCAGCAGCAGGGTGACCTCGCTGGTGCGCCGCGCCTGGGGCGGCGGGCTGACCAGCAGCGCGGCCCCCATGGCGATGTTGCGGGCGGCCACCAGGCGCACCAGCAGGGGCAGCGCGGCGTCCGAGCGGGTCGCGTCGGGGCGCACCCCGAGCAGCCGGGTGACCGCGCGCGGTGCGAAGAGCGCCACGGTGCCCAGCCACACCGACAGCGCCCCGATGGTGCGGCGCTGGCGCCACCAGACCCGCGCGTCGTGCTGCTCGCTCATGGCGCCATCCTCTCCCGTGCGGCGCGCGCCGTCCCCCCGCCGGCCGCGACGACGACGACGAGGGCGAGGTAGGGCAGGGTGAGCGCGCTGGCCACGACGTCGCTGAGGGCCGCGACGGTGAAGGCGCCCACCGGGGGGTCGCCCAGGGGCCCCACCACCGAGCGCCAGCCGAGGGCCGCCACGGACGCCGGCAGCGTCACCAGCGCCGAGACCGCTCCCCCGGTGACCACGCCCGCCACCACCGCACGCGGAGCACGCCGCACGGCGGTGACCGACAGGCGCACCCCCCGGCGCAGCGCACCCGCCGCGCGCCACGGGCTCCCGGCGGGCAGCGCGGCCAGCGCTCCCACCACCCACACCTGCGCGACCAGGCCGGTGAGGAACCCGACGACGTCGACGGCGAGGGCCGCGGCCGTGCTCGGGCTGTCCCAGACGGCCACCTGCCGCAGCACGTCGGGCACGGTGTTCACGGCGGTGGCGAGCAGCGCCGCGGCGTACGCCGGCCCCGCGCGCCGCCCCAGCACCGCCAGGGCGGTGCGCAGCACGGACGCGGCGCGCGTCGTCGTCCCGGGGTGGTCCCCGGGCGCCTCGGGCACGGGCCTCAGCCGGCGGAGCGGACCGCGACGGCCTGCAGCACCCGCTCACCGGCCCACGTGCGCGTGCGCTCCGGCGCGGTCTGGAAGCCGGCGGCCCGGACGCCCTCGAGCAGCTCGCCGGCGCTGAAGCGGCCCTCGGGGTGGCGCGAGACCGCCCGCAGCCAGGGGGCGTCGACGATGCGCGAGGTCATCTCGCTCAGCGCCAGCTGGCCCCCGGGGCGCACGACCCGCGCGGCCTCGGCGAGCAGGGCGCGCCAGTCCGCGGCGTGGTGCAGGGCGTGGAAGGAGACCAGGAGGTCGGCGCTGGCGTCCGGGAGGGGCAGCGCGGCGGCGTCGGCCACGAGCACCATGAGGTGGACGCCGGGGCGCGCCGCGAGGTCCCGGGTGCGCCGGCGGGCGGTGTCGGCGGAGGCGGCGTGCAGGTCGACGGCGGTGACGCGGCGCGCCCCGAACCGCTCCACGGCGACGCGGGTGCCCAGGCCGCGCCGGCCCGTGCCCACCTCCACGCACACCTCGCCGTGGGCGCCCAGCCGCGCCAGCGCCGGGCCCTCCAGGTGGAGCCCGACGCGGTGCCGCAGCCGGGAGTCGACCCACAGGCGGTTGGCGTCGACGTACGTCGGTGGAGCGGGGCTGGCGGCGAGGTCGGGGCGGCCGGTGCGGTGGGGAGGTGCTGCCACGGACCGCTCCTACCCGGTGGCGCGCGGGTCAGACGCCCGTCGGCCGGTCAGCGCCGGGTCAGCGCCGGGTCAGCGCCGGGTCAGCGCCGGGTCAGCGCCGGGTCAGTGGTCGGTCAGCGGTCGCGCTCGGTGGTGCTGCGCGCGAAGGAGGCCAGCGCGTCGCGCACGGGCCCCTCGGGCAGCGCCTCGAGGGCCTCGACGGCCGAGGCCGACCAGTCGCGGGCGGTCTCCTGGGCGGCGGCCGCGTAGGGGGAGGCTGCCAGCGCGTCGACGGCGCGCGCCAGCGCCTGGTCGGTGGACAGGTCGGCGTCGAGCAGCTCCACCAGGGCGGCGGCCTCGGCGCTGCCCGCGGCGGAGGCGCGCCGGGCGAGCAGCACCGGCAGCGTGGGCACGCCCTCGCGCAGGTCGGTGCCGGCGGCCTTGCCGGTGGCCGCCACCGCGTCCTGCGGGGAGCGGGACAGGTCGAGCACGTCGTCGGCCAGCTGGAAGGCCACCCCGACCCGCTCGCCGTACAGGCGCATCACCTCGACCACCTCGGGGGCGGCGCCGGACAGCCGGGCCCCGAAGCGGCCCGCGAGGGCGATCAGGGAGCCCGTCTTGTCCGAGAGCACCTGCAGGTGGTGCGCCACCGGGTCCTCGTCGGGGCGCGGGCCGACCGTCTCGTGCATCTGGCCCAGGCAGAGCCGCTCGAAGGTCTCGGCCTGCTGGCGCACCGCGTCGGGGCCGAGGTCGGCGACCAGCCGCGACGCGCGGGCGAAGAGCAGGTCACCGGTGAGGATGGCGACGTCGTTGCCCCACTTGGCCTGCGCGGCAGGTGCACCGCGGCGCAGCGGGGCGTCGTCCATGACGTCGTCGTGGTAGAGGCTCGCCAGGTGCACCAGCTCGACCACCACGGCGGCGGAGAGCACCTCGGGGGCGTCGGGGTCCCCGAGGTGCGCGGCGAGCAGCGTGAGCATCGGGCGCACGCGCTTGCCGCCGGCCTCGACCAGGTGGCGGGAGGTGGCGTCCGCGAGCCGGTCGGTGTGGCGCACGGCCTCGCGCAGGCGGCCCTCGACGACGTCCAGGCCGGCGAGGACGTGCGCGGTGAGCGCGTCGTCGACGTCGGGGACGGCGGCAGCGCCGCGCGCCCGGGCGAGCACTGGCACCGGGGGCGCAGGAAAGACCGCTCCCCTGACCACGGTCACAGCCTAGGTCACCTCCCCGCCGGGGCCAGGCGCGAGAGCGCGGTCACCACGCGGTCGGCGGCATCGCCGCCGGTCGGCTCGGCCAGGTTGGCGAGCAGCTTGACCACCAGGTGCATCACCGAGCGGCGAGGCAGGCCCAGGCGCACCGCGGCCGCGAGCACCGGCGGGTGGGCGATGAGGCGGGCGAAGGCGCGCCCGAGGGTGAAGTAGCCGCCCAGCTCGGTGCGCAGCGCGGCCGGGTAGGCCTGCAGCGCGCGCTCGCGCCCGCGCGCCCCGAGCACCCGGTCGGCGTCCAGGGCGTCGGCGACCACCTCGGCGGCGAGGCGGCCCGAGTGCAGCGCGTACTCGATGCCCTCCCCGTTGAAGGGGTTGACCATGCCGCCGGCGTCACCCAGCAGCAGCACCCCGTCCTTGGCGTGGGGGGTGCGGTTGAAGCCCATCGGCAGCGCGGCGCTGCGCACGGGCCCCTCGCGGTGGTCCTCGTCGAGGGTCCAGTCCGCCGGCGTGGTGGCGAGCCACTGCTTCAGCACGGCCTTGAGGTCCACCGGCTGGGAGGCGTCGATGACGCCGAGGCCCACGTTGGCGCGCCCGTCACCGAGCCCGAAGATCCAGCCGTAGCCGGGCAGCAGCGGGGAGCGGCGCGGCTCCCCGGACCACAGCTCCAGCCAGCTCTCCATCCACGGCTCGTGGCTGCGGGGGGTGCGGAAGTACGCGCGCGCCGCGACGCCCAGGGGCCTGTCGGGGCGTCGCTCCAGGCCCAGGGCCACCGCGGTCCGGCTGGAGACGCCGTCCGCGGCGAGCACCACGCGGGCGCGGTGCAGCACCTCCGGGCCGGCGGCGCGGCCGCGCTCGTCGACGGGCCTCGCGCGGACCCCGGTGACCAGGCCGGTGCGCTCGTCGAGCACGGGGGCGGTGGCGGCGGTGCGCTCCAGCAGGCGGGCGCCGCGGCGCTGGGCGTGGCGGGCGAGCACCTCGTCGAAGTCGCCGCGGGTGCGCACCAGGCCGTGGTCGGGGAAGGAGGCCAGCTGCGGCCACGGGATGTCGTAGCTGCGCCCGCCGCCGACCAGCCGCAGGCCCCGGGTGCGCGCCCACCCCTCCTGCTCGGCCTCGGTGATGCCGAGGTGGGCCAGCTCGCGCACCGCGCGGGGAGTCAGCCCGTCGCCGCAGACCTTGTCGCGCGGGAAGGCGGCCTTCTCCAGGACGACGACGTCGAGGCCGGCCGCGGCGAGGTGCGCCGCCGCGGACGCCCCGGCCGGGCCGGCACCGACCACGACGACGTCGGCGCTGGTGCCTGCGCCGGCGTCCTCCGCCGTCGTGCCGGCGGCACCCGCCGCCGTCGTGCCGGCGGCGGTCACGGACGGGTGGCGCGGTGCAGCGCGACGATGCCGCCGGTGAGGTCCTTCCAGGCCACGCCCGCCCACCCGGCCTCCTGCACCCATCCGGCCAGGCCCGCCTGGTCGGGCCAGGCGCGGATCGACTCGGCGAGGTAGACGTAGGCCTCGGGGTTGCTCGCGGTGCGCCGGGCCAGCGGCGGCAGCGCCCGCATGAGGTACTCGGTGTAGACGGTGCGGAAGGGTGCCCACGTCGGGTGGGAGAACTCGCAGACGACCAGCCGGCCGCCGGGGCGCGTCACCCGCAGCATCTCCGCGAGCGCCGCCCGGGGCTCCACGACGTTGCGCAGCCCGAAGCTGATCGTCACCGCGTCGAAGGCGCCGTCGGCGAACGGCAGGCGGGTGGCGTCGCCGGCCACGAAGGGCAGGTCGGGACGGCGGCTCGCCCCCACGGCGAGCATGCCGCGGGAGAAGTCGCAGGCGACCGGGCGCGCGCCGAGCGCGGCGAAGGGCTCGGTGGAGGTGCCCGTGCCGGCGGCCAGGTCCAGCACCTTCTCCCCCGGGCGCAGGTCGAGCGCTCGCACCACGGCCCGGCGCCAGGACCTGTCCTGGCGCAGGCTCAGCACGGAGTTGGTCAGGTCGTAGCGGCTGGCCACGCCGTCGAACATGGCGGCCACCTCGTGCGGGGCCTTGGCGAGGTCGGCGCGGGTCACGCGCCCATCGTCCCGCACCCCCGCCGACCCCTCTCGCCGTGATCGGCCGCCCGAGCGGTGACCTCCGCCACCTCGCCCGCGATCATGGGCGGTCCTCCCGTGGGCCGTAGGCTCTGCCGCCGTGAGCAGCAGCACCGCCAGCACCAGCGACACCGGCAGCGCCGTCCAGGCGGTGCGGGAGGCGGCAGCGCGCGCCGCCGCCGCGGCGGCCTCCCTGCGCACCGCGCCGGACGACCAGGTCAGCCGGGCCCTGTCCGCCGCCGCCGACCGGGTCGCGCGCGCGGCGGGCGCGGTGCTGGAGGCCAACGCCGCCGACGTCGCCGCCGCGGAGGCCGGCGGGACGAGCCCCGGCCTGCTCGACAGGCTCCGCCTGGACCCCGCGCGCCTGGAGTCCGCCGCGCAGCAGCTGCGCGAGATCGCCTCGCTGCCCGCCCAGCCGCGCACGTCCTTCGTGCGCGACCTGCCCGGCGGCGAGGGCGCGGTGTGGGAGCGGCGCGTGCCCGTCGGCGTCATCGGCGCCACCTACGAGGCCCGCCCGGCGGTCACGCTCGACGTGGCCGGCCAGGTGCTGCGGGCCCGCAGCGCCGCGGTGCTGCGCACCGGCTCCGCGGCGCTGCGCACCTCCGCCGTCCTCGTCGACGAGGTCCTGGCACCGGCCCTGGCCGAGGCCGGCCTGCCCGGGGGCGCGGTGGAGCTGGTCCGCCTGCCGGGCCACGACGCCGCCGAGGCCCTCGTGGCCCAGCCCGACCTGGTGCCGCTGGTCATCGTGCGCGGCTCCGGGGAGACCACCCGCCACCTGTCGCGCCTCGGCGCGGCGGCCGGGACCCGCGTGCTCGCCCACGCCGACGGCGGCGGCGTCATGTACGCCGACGCGGCCGCCGACCTCGACGTCTTCCGCGCGCTCCTGCGCGCGGGCGTGGACCGGCTCGGGGTGTGCAACCGCCTCAACCTGCTGCTCGTGCACGCCGCCCGGTGGGAGGAGCTGAGCCAGGTGGCCGTCGAGGTGCTCGGCGAGGCGGGAGTGGAGGCGCTGCTGCCCCCGCACGAGCACGCGCTGGGCCACGAGTGGGCGCTGGACAGCGGGCGCGAGGCGCACGTCACGGTGGCGCCCGTGGCGGGGCCCCTGGAGGCGGTGGCGCTGGCCGCGCAGGAGACCAGCGGGATCGCCGCCACCGTGGTCACCGAGGACGCCGCGACCGCCGCTGGGTTCCTCGGCGCCTGGGGCGGCACGGGCGGCTTCTGGAACACCACCACCCGGCTGCTGGACGGCTACAAGCTGCTGGGCGTGCCGGAGACCGGCATCAGCGTCGACGCGGTGCCCGGCCCGCGCGGGCCGGTGACCGGGGCGGACCTGGTGCTGCGGCAGTTCGTCGTGCTGCCCGCGGGAGCGGCCGGCGCCGACGCGGTCCAGGCGGCCCTGCGCGGCTGACCGGCCCCGCGCGCCGCCCACCGCCGGCTGCTCCGGTGTGGTGGACGTCATCGCCCGCGCGGGCGGCTGCGGGCTGCGGGGCCGCGGCGGACGCCTAGCCTGGATCTGATGACCACCACCGTCGGCCGCCCCGGCCGCCCGCCCCAGCCCCGCTCGCTCGAGCCGGGGGTCCCGGGCGCCGGGCTGTCCTCCGGCGGCCGGCTGCGCTGGCGCACCACCAGGGTCGCCGACCCGGGGCCGCTGCTGGAGGTCCTGGCCCGCCGCTCGCCGTCCACCAGCCCCCTGGCGTGGGTGCGCCGCGGGGAGGGCCTGGTGGGGTGGGGCCAGGCCGCCCGGGTCGCCGCCGGCGGCGAGCACCGCTTCGCGACCGCGGCGCACGCCTGGCGCGACCTGGTGCTGGGTGCGCCCGTGGTCGACGACGTCCGGCTGCCGGGCACCGGCCCGGTCGCGTTCACGTCGCTGTCCTTCGACGCCGCCTCCGCCGGCGGCGGCGTGCTGGTGGTGCCCGAGGTGGTCGTGGGCCGCCGCGGCGACGTCGTGTGGGTGACCACGGCGGAGCCGGTGGACGCCCCCGTCACGGGCCCGGGCGCCGACGTCGGCGGGGGCTCCGCGGCAGCGGTCGAGCCCGTCCGCGGACCGGGCGCCGTGCGCTACGCCGACGGCGCGCTGTGCGGGCCGCGCTGGGCCACCGCCGTGGCCCGCGCCGTCGCGCGCATCCAGGCCGGGGAGCTGGAGAAGGTCGTGCTGGCGCGCGACCTGCTGGCCGAGGCCGAGCGCGAGGTGGACGCCCGCTGGCTGCTGGCCCGCCTGGCGCAGGCCTACCCCTCGTGCTGGTCCTTCTCCGTCGACGGCCTGGTCGGCGCCACGCCGGAGCTGCTGGTGCGCCGCGAGCGCGGCCTGGTGCACTCCCGGGTCCTGGCCGGCACGATCCGGCGCACCGGCGACGAGCAGCGCGACGCGGCGCTGGCGGGTTCGCTGAGCCGGTCCGGCAAGGACCTGGAGGAGCACGAGTACGCGGTGCGCTCGGTGGTCTCGGCGCTGGCCCCGCACTGCCGCACGACCACGGCGCCCGACGCGCCGTTCGTGCTGCACCTGCCCAACGTCATGCACCTGGCCTCCGACGTCACCGGGGTGCTCGACGACGCCCGCGACGGCGGTGCGCCCGGCGTGCTGGAGCTGGCCGCCGCCCTGCACCCCACGGCCGCGGTGTGCGGGACCCCGACGCCCGAGGCGGCAGCGGTGATCGCCGAGCTGGAGGGCATGGACCGCGACAGGTACGCCGGCCCCGTCGGCTGGGTCGACGCCGACGGCGACGGCGAGGTCGGGCTGGCGCTGCGCTGCGCGCGCATCGACCCCGACGACGCCCGCCGGGTGCGGCTGTTCGCCGGCTGCGGGGTGGTGGCGGGCTCGGACCCGATGGCCGAGCTGGCCGAGTCCGACGCCAAGCTGGTGCCCGTGCGCGACGCGCTCGGCGGCGCCTGACCCTCAGCCGCCGGCGGCGAGCCCGCTGACGGCGCTGCGGACCCGCCCGCGCACCCGCGCGTGCAGCGCCCGCAGGCCCGCGCGGTCGGCGGGCACCACGAGCACCTCCCGCCCGCTCACGGGGGCGGCCAAGGCGCGGCGCAGGTCCGCGAGGTCGGCCACCCGGCGCGCCGGGACGCCGAGGGCGGCGGCCAGCGCCACGAGGTCGCGCCCGTGCGGGGTGCCGAAGAGCCGCTCGAAGACGCGGGCGCGGTCGGGGTGGGTCGGGTCGCCCTGCTCCAGCCCGGAGAAGATGCCCCCGCCGTCGTCGTCGAGGACGACGACGCGCAGGTCGGGCTGGGGCTCGCCGGGCGGGACCAGCAGCCCGTTCGCGTCGTGGAGGGCGGCGAGGTCTCCGACCAGCGCGGTGGTGGGCGCCCCCGCGGCCAGCGCGGCGCCGGCGGCGGTGGACAGCGTGCCGTCGATGCCGGAGAGGCCCCGACCGGCCAGCACGAGGGGCGCGGCCGCCGGGTCGGCCCAGGGGGCGGCGGCGAGGTCGAGGTCGCGGACGGCGTTGGAGGCCGCGGCGACCAGGACGTGGCCGGCGCCGGTGGCCGCGGCGACCTCCCGGGCCAGCAGCGGGCCGGTGAGGCGACCCGCGCGGGCCTCGTCGTCCAGGACGGCGTCGGTCGCCGCCTGCGCGGCGGCGCCGGCGCGCTGCCAGCGGCGCAGCCAGGCGCCGTCGGTGGCCGGGCCGCCGGCGGGGCCGCCCGCGGCGTCGTGCCCGCCAGGGCCGACCAGCACGCGGCGGTGCTGGCGGGCGGGCCCGGGGCCGGGGTCGTCGGGGTGGGTGACCAGCTGGACGAGCTCGAGGTCGGCGCGGGCGAGCAGCGCGCTGACCGGCCGGCTGAGGGTGGGCCGCCCGACGGCGACGACGCGCTCGACGGCACCGCCGAGGCCCGGGTCGTCCAGCAGCAGCCGGTAGGCGGCCACGGCGGTGGGCCCGCTGCGCGCCCCGGAGCTCGGCTCGGCGAGCAGCGGCCAGCCGCAGCGCCCGGCCAGCTCGCGCGCGAGCGACCCCAGCGCCGCGGGCCCGTCACCGGCCACGACCACCGTGCGCGCGGGTCCCCCGGCCAGCTCCTCGACCGCGTCCTGGGCGGCGGTACCCGGCGGGCGCGGACCTGCTGCACCGCTCCCGCCTCGCCCGCCGTCCCCGGCGGGCGCGGACGGGGAGGGCGCTGCCCAGGGGACGTCGGGGACCAGCGGGTCGGCGAGGGCGAGGTCGCCGTGGACAGGCCCGGGCCGCCCACCGCGCCACCCGCGCGCCGCGGCCACCAGGTCGGCCGCGGCGGCCGCCCAGGTCGCCCGGGCCCGCGCCAGCGGCTCGTGGGCCACCGGCACCGGGAGGTCGAGCGCCAGGCGCGCGGCGGCGCCGAACAGCCCGGCCTGCAGGGCCGTGGTCTGGTTGGCCCAGGTGCCGCGCAGCGCGTGCGGGCGGTCGGCGGACAGGACCACCAGCGGCACGCCCGACTCCGCCGCCTCCAGGACGGCGGGGTGCAGGTTGGCCACCGCCGTCCCCGAGGTCGTCACCACCACCGCCGGCACGCCGGTGGCGCGGCCCATCCCCAGCGCGGTGAAGGCCGCGGCCCGCTCGTCGTGGCGGACGTGGAGGCGAAGCAGGCCGGCGGCGTCCGCGTCGTGCAGCGCGTAGGCCAGCGGCGCCGAGCGCGAGCCGGGGCAGAGCACCACCTCGCGCACCCCCGCCTGCGCCAGGGCGACGACGACGACGCGCGCCAGCTGCGTCGACGGCTGGGTCGACGGGGGTGTCGCGGGCGTCACCGGCACATCATCACCAGCGGCGGTGCTCACAGCAGCGCGTGGCAGCGCCTCAGGCGCTGCAGCCACCACGCGCGGCGCTCGGGCGGCGCCGCGTGGCGCTCCAGCAGCGCGGGGTCGGGCTCCACGGCGCCCACCGGCAGGCTCCCGCCCGCCGGCTCGCGGCCGGCGGCCACGTCGGCGGCGAACAGCGAGGCGGTGCCCAGCCCGCTGGCCAGCTGCTCCTCCCCCGGTGCCAGCGGCAGGGCCGCGGCCGCCGCCAGCCCGGCGGACAGGCCGACCGCGGTGTCCAGGGCGCTGGAGAGCACCACCGGCACCGCCCGGCCGTGCCGCGCCAGGCCCTCGGCGCGCAGCTGGTCGGCCAGGGCCAGCACGGACCGCACCCCGCCCAGGGGCGCCACCTTGAGGACGGCGACGTCGGCAGCCCCCGCCCGCACCACCGCCAGCGGGTCGCTGGCGCGCCGGATGCTCTCGTCGGCGGCGACCCTGACGCCCACGCCGTCGTGCGCGAGCCGCTGGCGCAGCGCGACGAGGTCGTCGACGCCCGCGCAGGGCTGCTCGGCGTACTCCAGCGGGCCCTGCCCGGGTCCGTCGACGAGCGCGGCGAGCGCGGTGGCGGCCTCCTGCACGCCCCAGCCGCCGTTGGCGTCGACGCGGACGCGCCCGCCGCCCGGGTCGCGCTCGGCCAGCACCCGCCGGACCGCGGCGACCCGGGCGAGGTCGTCGGCGAGGGACTGCCCGCGCTCGGCCACCTTGACCTTGGCGGTGGTGCAGCCGGGGAAGCGGGCCAGCACCTCCGGCACCCTCGCGGCGGGCACGGCGGGCACGGTGGCGTTGACCGTGACGCGCTCGCGCAGCGGCGCCGGCCACCCCTGCCACGCCGCCTCGAGCCCGGCGGCGAGCCACGCGGCGGCGGTGGCGTCGTCGTACTCGGTGAACGGGGCGAACTCCCCCCAGCCCGCGGGTCCCCTCACCAGCAGCGCCTCGCGCACGTCGATGCCGCGGAAGCGCACCCGCAGCGGCAGCGCCACGACCACCGCTGCCGCCAGCAGGTCCTCCAGCGGTGGCACGCCGCCAGCACGGCCGGTCCCCGGAACCACCGGGCCACGCTCCCAGATCATCCCGCCGGCGGACACCGCGGCCCCGCCCGGGACCCCCGGGGCTGACGACGGCGTCCGCGGCGGGCGGGCAGCCTCGCCGCATGAGCGCCGCAGCCCCCGCCGCCCCCGTCCGGCGCCCCGCCCCGGCGGGCCGGCCGCCGCGCCGGGGCGGCCCCGCGGACGCCGCACCGGCCGTGGCGGCCGTCACCGCCGCGACGGCCGCGGCCGTGCTGCTGGGCGCGGCCACCGAGGCGGCGCAGGGCGCGCTGCCGGCGGCGTGGGGGCCGCTGGCGCACTCGGTGACCGCGTGGGTGCTGCTGCCGGCGGCCCTGACCACGGCGGTGCTGGCGGCGCTGCCCCGGCGCGGGACGCAGGGCGGCCCCTCTCCGCGGGCGTCCCTGGTGGCGGCGGTGGCCACCACGCAGGGCCTGGTGGCCGGCTACCACGGGTGGGCGGCTCTGGCGGGCGGCTCGCCGCACGCGTGGTCGACCGTGGTCCTGCACGTCGCGGCGGGCCTGGTCAGCGCGGTGGTCGTCGCCGCGCTCGTGCACGTGCGGGCCGCCGAACGGGGCCCCCTGCGCGGGGCCGCCACCGGCCTGCTGGCCGCGGTGCCCCTGGCGGACGGCGCTCGGGCGGAGCTGCTCTTCCCCTGGCAGCCGGCGGCCGGCTGGGCGTGCGCCGCGCTCGCCGTCGTCCTGCTCGTGGTGCTGCCGCGCCGCGGGGAGCGGGTCGCGAGCTGGACGACGGCGGCGGCGGTGGTGGCCGCCGGGGCGCTGGCCGTGGCCGCGCTGGGCGCCGCGTGGGGCCTGGCGAGCGCCTGACCGCGCTCGCAGCGGTGGGTCTCAGGCGGGGACGCCGACCATCGCCGCCGACCTCTCCCACAGCCCCCGGGCCAGGGCGACGTCGTCGGCCTGCCGGTTCGGGCGCCCGGGTGCGAACCTGTCCAGGTAGGCGCCGTCCACGGTCTCGGGGTCGGGGCGCGTCGCGAGCGCCAGCAGCGGCGCGGCGCCCTCCTCGGCGGTGATGGTGAGGACCCGGCTCAGGGGCGGGCGGTACAGCGCCCTGATGACGGGCGTGTCCGCGCCGAAGGCGGTGCCGACCACGCCGGGGTGGAAGCACGTCGCGGTGGCGGTGCCGCCCAGGCGCCGGGACAGCTCGCGGGTGAACAGGACGTTCTCGAGCTTCGTGGTCCCGTAGACCTTGAAGCTGCGGTAGCGGCCGGCGGTGCTGTCCAGGTCCTCCAGGTCCACCCGGCCGAAGCTGTTGGCGCGGCTGGAGGTGGTGATGACGCGCGCACCCGGCGTCGCCTCGACGCGCTCGCGCAGCAGCGCCGTGAGCAGGAACGTGGCGAGGTGGTTGACCTGGAAGGTCTTCTCGTGGCCGTCCTCCGTGGTCACCCGCCGGGGGAACGTCCCGCCGGCGTTGTTGGCCAGGACGTCGATGCGCTCGCAGCGCTCGAGGACCTCCGCGGCGGCGCGGCGCACGTCGTCGAGGCGGGCGAAGTCGGCCAGGACCGGCTCCACGCCCAGCTCGGCGGCCAGCGCCCCGGTGCGCTGCGGGTCGCGCCCCAGGGGCACGACGGTGGCGCCGGCGGCGGCGAAGCGGCGGGCCGCGGCGGCTCCGATGCCGGAGCTGGCACCGGAGACGACGACGGTGCGGCCCTCGAGGCGGGGCAGCGCGGTGGGGGCCGTGCGGGGCGCGGGAGTCACCCCGCCAGGATCACGGCTGGCAGCCGGCCGGGCCATCCGGCGCCCGCCTAGCCTGGCCGGGTGGCGTGGCTCGTGGTCGCTGCGGCGACCGCCGCGCTGGCGGCGGGCGGCGCGCTCCTGGGCGTGCCCTCGGCGACGCTCTTCGCGGGGCTGCTGGTCGGCCTGGTGGTCGCCCTCGGCGGCTGGCCGCGCGCCCGCTGGCGGCGCGGGGCGCGTCTGGAGGTGGCCGCGCCCGCCTCCCGGGGCGCGCAGGCGGTGCTGGGGGTGCTGTCCGGGGCGCTGCTGCAGCCCGCGGCGCTGGCCGAGCTGGGGGCCTCGTGGGCCCCGGTGCTGGCCGCCGTCCTGGCGACGCTGCTCATCAGCGTGCTCGCCGGCCTGCTGCTGGCGCTGCACCGCGACGTCGACGCCGCCACCGGCTCCTTCGCCATGGTGGCCGGCGGCGCGTCGGGCCTGACCGCGATCGCCGGGGAGCTGGGCGCCGACCAGCGGGTCGTCGCGGTGGTGCAGTACCTGCGCGTGCTCGCGGTCCTGCTCGTGATGCCGGTGGTGGCGCTGCTGCTCGGAGGCGGTCCGGGTGCCGGCGGCGGCTCGGGCGGGGGCCTCACCGCGAGCGCGGCGCCGCTGTGGGCGGACGCGCTGTTCACCGTCGTCGTCGCCGTGGCGGGGACCTGGCTGGCGCGCCGGGCGCGGGTGCCGGCCGGTGCGCTGCTGGGGCCGGTGGTGCTCGCCGCGGCGGCCTCGGCGACGGGGCTGGCGCAGGGCGCCGGCGTGCCCGGGCCGGTGCTGCAGGTGGCGTTCGCGCTGATCGGCCTGCAGGTGGGGCTGTCGTTCACGCCGGCAGCCCTGCGGGCGGTGGCGCGGGTGCTGCCGGCGGCGCTGGCGCTCACCGCGGGCGTCATCGGCGCGACGGCGGCGGTCGGGGTGCCGCTGCTGCGCCGGGCCGGCGCGTCCGCGCTGGACGCCTACCTGGCCACCACCCCGGGCGGGCTGTACGCGGTGGTGGCCACCTCGGCGGACAGCGGCGGCGACACGACGCTGGTGCTGGCCGTGCAGGTGCTGCGGCTGCTCGTGATGCTCCTGCTCGCGCCCCTCGTCGGCGCGGCGCTGGGCCGGTCGGGACGGCGGCGCGCGGATGGCGGGTGACGCCGGCGCGCGAGTGGGAGGCTGCAGCGTGCCCGAGCACCACGACCTCTTCACGGGCGCGTCGCAGACCGCGCGGCTCATGGCCGCCACCGACTGGGCCGCCACCCCCGTGGGGCCCGTCGCCGGCTGGCCGCAGTCGCTGCGCGCGGCCGTCAGGACGGTCCTGTCCTCGCGCTACCCGATGCTGCTGCTGTGGGGCGAGCAGTACACCCAGCTGTACAACGACGCCTACTCCGAGCTCATCGGGGACGGCCACCCGGCGGCCATGGGCGGCGACGTGCGCGTGACGCTGGCCGACGGCTGGCCGGTGCTCGCCCCGATCGTCGACGGCGCCATGGAGACGGGAGTGGCCAGCTGGGTGCCGGCGCTGCAGCTGCTGCTGACCCGGTCCGGCTACCGCGAGGAGGCCTACTTCAGCGTCTCCCACGCCCCGGCGCGCGACGACGACGGCGTGGTCCGCGGCGTGCTCACCGTCTGCAGCGAGGTCACCGAGCAGGTGGTCGGAGAGCGCCGGCTGCGCCTGCTGCGCGAGCTGGCGGTCCCGGCCGACCCCACCGCCACGCCGGAGCGGACCGCCGAGGCCGTCGCCGAGGTGCTCGCCCGCTACCCGCTCGACGTGCCCCTCGCGGCGCTGTACCTGGCCGACCGCGCCGGTGGGCTCACGCGCCTGGCCGGCGCCGACCCGCTGCCCGAGCGGGTGGACGAGGCGGGGGCCGACCCCTGGCAGATGGGGCGCGCGGCTGCCGGCGTCCCCGGCCACCTGCACGACCCGGCGGGGCTGGCCGGCCTGGGAGGCGTCCGCGGCGGTCCCTTCTCCGACCCGGTCACCGACGTGCTGGCCCTGCCGCTCGCCCCCGACGAGGCGGGGCGCCCGCTGGGGGTGGCCCTGGTGGCCGCCAGCCCCGCGCGCGCCCTCGACGAGGGCCACCGCTCCTTCTTCGAGCTGCTCGCGCAGCAGGTCGGCGGCGCCCTGCGCACGGCGCTGGCCTACCAGCGGGAGCGGGCCCGGGCGGAGGCCCTCGCCGAGCTCGACAGGGTCAAGACGCACTTCTTCACCGGCGTCAGCCACGAGTTCCGCACCCCCCTGACGCTGCTGCTCGGGCCGCTCGGCGACGCGCTGGAGGACACCCGCGCCCCGCTGCCGGCCGCCCAGCGCGAGCGCGTGGAGGTGGCGCGCCGCGGGGCGACCCGGCTGCTGAAGCTGGTCGACTCCCTGCTCGCGTTCACCGCGCTGGAGGCCGGGGCCCCGCGGGGCCCGGCCGCGGCCGTCGACCTGGCCGGGCTGACGGCGGACCTGGCCAGCGGCTTCCGCTCGGCCGTGGAGCGCGCCGGGCTGGCCTTCACGGTCAGGTGCGACCCGCTGCCGCGCCCGGTGGCCGTGGACCCCGAGGACTGGGAGAAGGTGGTCACCAACCTCGTCTCCAACGCGCTGAAGTTCACCTTCGTCGGGGGCATCACCGTCACCCTGCGCGCCGCACCGGAGGGGGCCCAGCTCGTCGTCGCCGACACCGGCATCGGGATCGCCGCCAGCGACCTGCCGCGGCTGTTCGAGCGCTTCCACCGCGTCCACGGAGCGCGCTCGCGCAGCCACGAGGGCTCCGGCATCGGGCTCGCCCTGGTGCGGGAGCTGGTGCGGCTGCACGGCGGCGAGGTGCAGGTCACCAGCACCCCGGGCACCGGCACCACCTTCACCGCCGCCCTGCCCTGGGCGAGCGCGGCGGCGGGCGCGCCCGCCGCGCCCACCGGCGCGGCGGGCCCCGCCCAGCACCGCGCGCTGGCCGCCGCCGTCGAGGAGGCCGTCGGCTGGCTGCCCGCCGAGCACGACGCCGAGGACGACGACGACGACGGCGGCGCCGACGGCGGGGCTGCGGGCGAGGCAGGAGCCGGCGAGGACGCCGACCGGGTCCGCGTGCTCGTGGTCGACGACAACGCCGACATGCGGGGCTACCTCGTGCGCCTGCTCAGCGCGCAGGGGTGGCGCGTGCACGCGAAGGCCGACGGGGCCGCCGGTCTGGACGCCGCGCTGGCGGGCCGGCACGACGTGGTGCTGACCGACGTGATGATGCCCGGCCTGGACGGCTTCGACCTGGTGCGGACGCTGCGGCACGACCCGAGGACCGCCGCGCTGCCCGTCGTCGTCCTGTCCGCCAGGGCCGGCCAGGACGCCGCTGTCGAGGGCCTGGAGCTGGGCGCGGACGACTACCTCACCAAGCCCTTCGCCGCGGCCGACCTGGTCGCCCGGCTGCGCACCACCGTGCAGCTGGCCCGCCTGCGCAGCCGGCACACCGCCGACCTGGCGGCCCTGGCCGAGGCGACGGGCGAGCTCAGCTCGGACCGGGCCCTGGAGGACAGCCTGCGCGCCACCACCGCCCAGGCCCGGGCGCTGCTGGGCGGGCGGGCGGCGGTCCTGGCCGTCGACGCCGTGGACGGGCGCCCCCCGGTGCACGTCGTGGACCCGCCGGTGCCCGCGGAGGGGGCGGGGGGCGACGCCGTCACCGTCCCGGTCCGCGGGCGCGGCGGCAGGGCCCTGGGGGTGCTGACCGTCCACCCCGCCCCCGGCCGCCGCGGCACCCCGCAGCAGCAGGCGCTGCTGGCTCCCCTCGCGCAGGTCGTGGCGGCCCTGGTCGAGGGGTCGCTGCGCCTGGGGAGGGCCCACGAGGTGGCGCTCACCCTCCAGCGCAGCATGCTGCCCGACCACCTGCCCCCCGTCCCCGGCCTCGACCTCGCCGTCCGCTACCTGCCCGCCAGCAGCGAGGTGCGGGTGGGAGGGGACTGGTACGACGTCGTGGAGCTGCCCGGCGGCGGTGTCCTGCTCAGCGCGGGGGACGTGGCGGGCCACGGCCTGCAGGCGGCGGCCGTCATGGGCCAGCTGCGCGTGGCGGCGCGGTCCCACGCCCTGGCCGGCGCGGGGCCGGCGCAGGTGGTGGGGCACCTGGACGCCCTGGTCAGCGCCCTGCCGGACGACGTCATCGCGACGGTGCTGCTCGTGCGCCTCGACCCCGCCGGCGGGCAGCTGCGGTGGTGCTCCGCGGGCCACCCGCCCGCCGTGCTCACCGACGGGTCGCGGGCGGACTGGCTGGAGGGTCCCGTGCAGCCGCCGCTCGGGACGGGCTGGCCGCGCCCCCTGCAGGAGGCGACCGCGCACCTGCCCGAGGGCGGCCACCTGCTGCTGTACACCGACGGGCTGGTGGAGGACCGCCGGGACCAGCTCGACGCCGGTCCGCAGGAGCTGCTGGAGCGGGTGCGCGCTGCGCTGCGCGGGGACGGGGAGGCCGCGGGCGCCGAGGGCCTCGTGCGGGCGGCCCTGGGCGGGGGCGGCGCCGGCGAGCGCCTCGACGACGTCGCCGTGCTCGCCGCACGGCGCCGGACGCGCCCCCTGGCCGCAGCGGCCCGGGTGGACGTCGACACCCGGCTGGTGCACCCGGCCGACTTCGCCGAGGCGAGCCGGGTGCGCAGCGAGCTGCGCCGGCTGCTGCGGGGCGCCCGGGTGCCGGAGGCCGTCGAGGCCGACCTGCTGCTGGCGGCCTCGGAGGCCTTCAACAACGCCGTGGAGCACGCCGTGGACCCCAGCCGCCCGGAGGTGGAGGTGTCCCTGCGCACCAGCGCCAGCGAGGTGGTGCTGCAGGTGCGCGACCACGGCCGGTGGCGCCCGCGGCGCTCGAGCATGGACCGCGGGCACGGCTCGGCCCTCATGAGCGCCGCCGGGGAGGTCCACATCGACCCCGGTCCCGACGGCACGACCGTGACCGTCCGGCGGGCCCTGCCAGGCTCCGACGGGAGCTGACGGCGGACCGCTCAGACCTCGACGCGGTAGGGCAGGTCCAGCTCGTCACCCGGCAGGCCGCGGACCGCCCAGTCGTGCCTCGGCGTCTCGAGGAGCACGACCTCCAGGTCGGCGGGCCCGACGCCGAGGGCGGCGACGTCGCGGTACAGGCGCGCGTAGAAGGCCTTCTTCGCCGCCACCGAGCGCCCCTCGAACAGGAGCACCTCCACGACGAGGTAGCGCTCGGTGCGGCCCTCGGGGGTGGGGAAGTCCTCGGCGGCCATGGGGAAGAAGCGGTGGAACCGCTTGGCGGGCGGCAGCTGCAGGACGTCGACGGCGGCGGCGTGCAGGAGGTCGGAGAGCTCCTGGCGCACCTGCCGCAGGAAGGTGTCGCGACCGTAGACCTTGAGCTGCGCCACGCCCCCGAGACTGCCACGGCCCGCGGGGCACCGGCGTGGGACCGTGCCCGCCGACCGCCGCCGGACCTACCCTCCGGCCATGACCAGCAGCGCGCCTCCGGTGGACGGGGACCTCGGCCAGGCTCGCCGCCCCCGCTCCACCGCCGACCTCGTGGTCACCGTGGTGCTCCTGCTCGCCGGTGCGGTGCTGGCGGTGCTGGCGAGCAGCGCCGGCCTGCTGCTGGTCATGGCCGCCGACGGCTGCGGCATCCAGGGCGAGTGCTCAGAGCTCGGCCTGACGGCGGGCGTCGGCGCGGCCGCCCTCGGCCCGTGGGCGGGGCTGCTGGCCCTGGGCGCGTGGGCCGTGGTGCGGCTGGTGCGCCGGCGCCGCGCCTGGTGGACGGCGCTCGCGGCGGTGCTCGCCGTGCCCGTGCTGTGGGCCGCCGGGGCGGGGCTGGTCTGGCTGTCCGTGGGCGGGGCCAGCGCCTGAGCGCCGACGGCCTGCCTAGGGTGACCGGGTGAGCGCGCTGCCCGGGGTCTCGGACACCTTCGACGCCGCGGCGTGGGAGGTCGTGCCCGGCTTCGAGGGGCTCACGGACACGACGTACCACCGGTGCGTGCTCCCCGGGCCGGCCGGCGGCACCGTGAGGGTCGCCTTCGACAGGCCGCACGTGCGCAACGCCTTCCGCCCGCACACCGTCGACGAGCTGTTCCGCGCCCTCGACCACGCCCGCCGCTCCCCCGACGTCGGCTGCGTGCTGCTCACCGGCAACGGCCCGAGCCCCAAGGACGGCGGCCACGCGTTCTGCTCGGGGGGCGACCAGCGCATCCGCGGCCGCTCGGGCTACCAGTACGCGTCGGACCAGGAGGGCGGCGCCCCCGACGAGACGGCGGCCGGCGTCGACGCCCGGCGGGCGGCGGCCGAGGGCGGGCGGCTGCACGTGCTGGAGGTGCAGCGCCTCATCCGGACGATGCCGAAGGTCGTCGTCGCCGTGGTGCCCGGGTGGGCCGCCGGCGGGGGGCACAGCCTGCACGTGGTCTGCGACCTCACCGTGGCCAGCCGCGAGCACGCCCGGTTCAAGCAGACCGACGCCGACGTCGGCAGCTTCGACGCCGGCTACGGCTCGGCCTACCTGGCCCGGATGATCGGCCAGAAGCGCGCCCGGGAGGTCTTCTTCCTCGGGCGGACCTACTCGGCGCAGGAGATGGCCGACATGGGCGCCGTCAACGTCGTGGCCGACCACGCCCACCTCGAGCGCGAGGCGCTGCGCGTCGCAGCCGAGGTCTGCGGCAAGAGCCCCACGGCGCAGCGGATGCTGAAGTTCGCCTTCAACCTCGTGGACGACGGGTTGATGGGCCAGCAGGTCTTCGCCGGGGAGGCGACGCGGCTCGCGTACATGACCGACGAGGCCGTCGAGGGCCGTGACGCCTTCCTGGAGCGCCGCGAGCCGGACTGGTCGCCGTTCCCCTACTACTTCTGACCCTCACCACCACTGACCCCCCGGACCCCCGAGGAGCCCTGAGTGGCAGCCCAGACCGGCACCGCCCCCCTGGCCGCGACGGCGCGCGCCCTCGCCGAGGAGCTGCTGGCACCGCAGGCGGACGCCGTGGAGTCCGCCGGCGCGGTGCCGCGCTCGCACCTCGACGCGCTGGCCGCGGCGGGCCTGCGCGCCGCGGAGGGCGACGACGTGCTCGCCGTCGTGGAGGAGCTGGCCGCGGGAGACCTGGCCACCGCCTTCGTGTGGATCCAGCAGGTGGGCGTGGCGCGCTGGCTGGGCGCCGGGGCCGCGGCGGGCGACGAGCGGTGGGCCGCGCAGCTGGACGACCTGCGCGCCGGTCGCGCCCACGCCGGCATCGCCCTGCAGGCGGCCCTGCGGCCGGGCCCGGCGGCCGTGGTCGCGCGCCCGGTGGCGCCGGCAGACGGCGGGGGCTGGGTGCTCGACGGCACCGTGCCGTGGGTGACGGGCTGGGGCCTGCTCGACGCGCTGCTGCTCACCGCGCGGGACGGCGAGGAGGTGCTCTTCCTGCTGCTCGACCTGGCCGCGGTCCGCGACGGCGGGCAGGTGCCCGGGCTGCGCGGGCAGGAGCTGCCGCTGGCCGCGGTGCGCGCCAGCCGGACCGT
Source organism: Quadrisphaera sp. KR29 (assembly GCF_052644995.1). Classification (NCBI taxonomy): domain Bacteria; kingdom Bacillati; phylum Actinomycetota; class Actinomycetes; order Kineosporiales; family Kineosporiaceae; genus Quadrisphaera; species Quadrisphaera sp. KR29. The sequence goes on along the minus strand of NZ_JBQXXG010000002.1, from coordinate 223,094 downwards.
CGAGCTGCACCTGGAGGGCTTCCGGGTGGGGGCCGACAGGCTCGTGGCCCGGGCGGACCACGGCGCGCTGCTCGCGGGCGACGCGGCCGGCCTGCGCCCCAACGGCTCGCTGGCGCTCGGCCTGGTGCAGCGCTGCGCGCGCGCCCTGGACGCCGACGAGCGGCACGCCGGGCGCGGCGCCGCGCTGGCGCAGGAGCTGGCGGGCGTGCGGGCGCGCCTGGACGCGGCCGGCCCCGAGGAGCTGCCGGGGGCCCGCGCCGCCGCCGTCGACCTCGCCTGGCGCGCCGCGGCCGCGCTCGCCCTGGCCACGGGCAGCAGCGCCGTCGTCGCGGGGTCGCTGGCCGAGCGGACCGTGCGCGAGGCGCTGTTCCTGCTGGTGTTCGGCTCGCGCCCCGCCATCCGCGGGGCCCTCCTGGACGGCCTGCTGCCCCCGGGGGCAGGGGCGCTCGACCACGGCCACGGCGCGGGCGCCCAGGGCTGAGGGTGCGGGCGCCCAGGGCTGAGGGCGCCGGGGGTGCGGATGTCGGAAGGATGCGCCCCTTCGCGGTGACCGGGCGACCACGCGCACGGGGCCGATCCGCCGAGGCTCCACACCGGCGCACGACCTGAGCCGACGTCCGCCGCCGCTGCTGGGGTGCGCGGCACGTCGCCGGCCAGGGCGCCGACCTCTCGCGCACCCGTCACCGACCGTCCACCCGGGCGTCGCCGCGGAGCACTCCGAGACCGCTACACAGGCGGTCTGTGAGCGCGAGCACCCCCGCCCTCCCGGCCGACACCCTCGCGGCGCTGCCCCGCCAGCGCCTGCGGCGGGGCGGTGCGCCGGCGGACGGCGGGGCCGTCGGCACCGGCACGGAGAAGCCGGTGCTGCGCGGGTGGCTCCACGCCGCGTTCGTGCCGGTGGTGCTGCTCAGCGCGCTCCTGCTGCTCCCGCGCGCCGGCACCTCTGCGCAGTTGGCGGCCGTGGCGGCCCACCTGGCCGTCAGCGCGGCGCTGTTCAGCACCAGCGCGCTCTACCACCGGCTGCGGTGGTCGGCGCGGGCGCTGCCGCGCGTGCAGCGCCTCGACCACGGCAACATCCCGCTGGCGGTGGCCGCCGGCGCCACGCCCCTGCTCGTCCTCGGCGTCCCCGGGCCCGGCGGGGAGCGGCTGCTGGTGGGGCTGTGGGTGGCGGCGGGGCTGCTGGCCGCAGCGCGCTGGCTGTGGCCCGGCTGCCCGCGCGCCCTGCACACGGCGGGGACGGTGGCGCTGGGGTGGTCGGTGCTGCCGGCGCTGCCGGCGGTCGCGGCCGCCGGCCGGCCGGGCGCGGTCGTCCTCGTCGTCGTCGTCGGCCTGCTGCTCACCGCGGGCGGCGCGGTGTACGCGACCCGGTGGCCGGAGCCCTCTGCGCGCTGGTTCGGCCACCACGAGGTCTTCCACGCGCTGACGGTGCTCGCCTGGCCCGTCCACGCGGCGGCGGTGTGGCTGCTGTGCGGGTGAGCCCCGCCGGGTGCGCGCGCTGTCGGCTGCCAGGGAGCCGTGGTAGACCGGCGGTGCGCGACGTCGTCCCCGGAGCGCGGAAGGTGGTGGGACCGTGAGCGCGTCCCAGCCGGTCCCGGCGCGGGTCGTGGTGCCGTCCCCCGCGGCCCTCGCCCCGGTGCTCAAGCCCCTCATGCGCGGCTGGCTGCACGCCGGCGCCGTCCCCCTGGTGCTCGCCGCGGGCATCGTGCTGGTCTGCCTGGCCAACGGCGCGGCGGCCACCACGGCCGTGGCCGTCTACGCCGGTGCCAGCACGCTGCTGTTCGCCACCAGCGCGGTCTACCACCGCTTCCGCTGGTCCGACCGCGCGCGGCTGTGGCTCATGCGGGCCGACCACGGCAACATCCCGCTGGTCATCGCGGGCTCCATGACGCCCGTGGCCCTGCTCGGGCTCACCGGCGGGTGGCGCGTCGGGGTGCTGGCCACGGTGTGGACGGCGGCGCTGGCGGCCGTGGCGTTCCGCTGGCTGTGGCCGCGCTGCCCGCGCGCCCTGCACACGAGCATCTCCCTGGTGCTCGGGTGGGCGCTGCTGCCCGCCCTGCCGGTGCTGCTCGAGCACGGAGGGGTGGCGGTGTTCGTGCTCGTGCTCGCCGGCGGGGCGCTGTACACGGTCGGCGGGGTGGTCTACGGGCTCAAGCGGCCCGACCCGTGGCCGCGCACCTTCGGCTTCCACGAGGTCTTCCACGCCCTGACGCTGCTGGCGTGGCCGGCGCACTACGTGGCGATCAGCCTGCTCGCCTACCGCTGACGCTCCCCGCCGGGCGGCCCCCGCCGCAGCGACGTAGCCTCCTCAGCGCTCTCACAGGCGAGACCGAGGAGGCGGCCATGGCCACCACGACGACGACGTCCGGACCCGGCGACGTCGAGCTGCCGCAGACGGCACCACCGCGCTCGAGGGCGGGGCAGGTGGCGCTCTGGACGGGCGTGTCCCTGGTCGGCGCGGCCTGCTGGACGGTGCTGGCGGTCTCGCGCGGGGAGTCCGTCAGCGCCCTGTGGGTGCTGTTCGCGGCGCTGTGCTCCTACGCCATCGCCTACCGCTTCTACGCCCGCTTCATCACCTACCGCGTGCTGCGCGCCGACGACCGGCGGGCCACGCCCGCCGAGCGGCTGGAGAACGGCACCGACTACGAGGTCACCGACCGCCGGGTGCTGTTCGGGCACCACTTCGCCGCCATCGCCGGGGCCGGCCCGCTGGTGGGTCCGGTGCTCGCGGCGCAGATGGGCTACCTGCCGGGCACCATCTGGATCGTCGTCGGCGTGATCTTCGCGGGGGCGGTGCAGGACCTCGTCGTCCTGTTCTTCTCCATGCGCCGCAACGGCAGGAGCCTGGGCCAGATGGTGCGCGAGGAGATCGGCGTGGTCGGCGGGGTCGCGGCGCTCGTCGCGGTGTTCGCCATCATGATCATCATCCTGGCGGTGCTGGCGCTCATCGTCGTGAACGCCCTGGCCGAGTCCCCCTGGGGGGTCTTCTCCATCGCGCTGACCATCCCCATCGCCCTGTTCATGGGCGTCTACCTGCGCTACCTGCGGCCCGGGCGCGTGCTGGAGACCACGGCGATCGGCGTGGTGCTGCTCCTGGCGGCGATCATCGGCGGCGGCTACGTGGAGCAGCTCGGCCTGGCGGAGTCGCTGACGCTGAGCAAGGAGACCCTGGTCATCGCCCTGGTGGTCTACGGCTTCGTCGCCTCGGTGCTGCCGGTGTGGCTGCTGCTGACCCCGCGCGACTACCTGTCGACGTTCATGAAGGTCGGCGTCATCGTCCTGCTGGCCGCCGCGCTGCTGCTGGCGCGCCCGGTGCTGGCCAACGACGCGGTCACCAGCTTCGCCCGGGAGGGGAACGGGCCGGTCTTCGCGGGGTCGCTGTTCCCCTTCGTCTTCATCACCATCGCGTGCGGGGCGCTGTCGGGGTTCCACGCCCTCATCTCCTCGGGCACGACGCCCAAGATGGTCGCCAAGGAGCGCCAGGTCCGCTTCATCGGCTACGGCGGCATGCTCATGGAGAGCTTCGTGGCCATCAGCGCGCTCATCGCCGCCTCGGTGATCGACCAGGGCCTGTACTACGCGATGAACGCCCCCGCCGGGGCGACCGGCGGGGAGCCCGGCGCCGCGGCGCAGTACGTGACGGGCCTGGGCTTCCCCACCGCCCCGGACGCGCTGGCGGCGGCCGCCGCCGCCATCCAGGAGCCGAGCATCATCTCGCGCACCGGCGGCGCCCCGACGCTGGCGATGGGCATCTCCCAGATCTTCCACGAGGCCTTCGGCGGGAACCTGCAGGCCTTCTGGTACCACTTCGCGATCATGTTCGAGGCGCTGTTCATCCTCACCGCCGTCGACGCCGGCACCCGCGTGGGCCGCTTCATGCTGCAGGACACCGTCGGCAACGTCTGGCCCCGGTTCGGCGACCTGACCTGGCGCACGGGCACCTACCTGGCCAGCGCTGTCGTGGTGGGCGCCTGGGGCTACTTCCTCTACACCGGCGTCACCGACCCGCTGGGCGGCATCAACCAGCTCTTCCCGCTCTTCGGCATCGCCAACCAGCTGCTCGCGGCGATCGCCCTGACCCTGTGCACCACGCTGCTCATCAAGCACGGCAGGGCCAGGTACGCCTGGGTCACCGGGGTGCCGCTGGCGTGGGACCTGGTGGTCACGATGACGGCCAGCTGGCAGAAGGTCTTCTCCTCCAACCCCGCCATCGGCTACTTCGCGCAGGCCTCGCGCTACCGCGACGCCCAGCAGGCCGGGGAGGTGCTCGCCCCGGCGCAGGACGCCGCGCAGATGCAGCAGGTGGTCACCAACTCCACCACCAACGGCGTGCTGCAGGCGCTGTTCGCCCTGCTGGTGGTGGTGGTCGCCGCGAACGCCGCCGTCGTGGTCGTCCGGGCGCTGCGTGCGGGCTCGCTGCCCACCACCGAGGCGCCCTTCGAGCCCTCCCGGCTCGTGGAGCCGGCCGGCCTGGTCGCGACGCCGGCGGAGAGGGAGGCGGCGCGCCGGCACGCCGCGGCGGGTGCCCCGGCCGCGGCCGCCGCCGGGGGCACCTGGCACCCCGGCCGCGACGACGACGGGCACCGCGGCGGGGGCCACCGGTGAGGTCGCGGGTCGCCGGCGCGGCCGCGCGGGCGGTGGGCGGGGTGCGCTGGTACCTGCGGGAGATCGGCGGCACCGCGCGCTGGGAGGCCTACCTGGAGCGCTGCCGCGAGCACGGGCACGAGCCCGTGAGCCGGCGCGCCTTCGAGCGGGCGCGCACGGACGCCAAGGCCGCCTCCCCCGGCGCGCGCTGCTGCTGACCCGTCCCCCTGGCACCGCAACGGGGCGCCCGGCTGCGCTTCCCAGCCCGCCCGGACCGCAACCAGGCGCCCGGCTGCGCTCGGCAGGGTCAGGCCGGCGAGGACGACGACGGCGCGGCGGCCGGCGTCCGCGGGGCGCGGCGCAGCGAGACCGACAGCACCGCCGCGACACCGCACAGCGCCGCCCCGCCCACCCACGCGGCGGTGTACGTGCCGGTCTGCTCGCGCAGCACCCCGGCCGCGCCCGCGGCCACCGCGGCGCCCAGCTGGTGGGAGGCGAACACCCACCCGAACACGACGGTGCCCGCAGGCCCGAAGACCTCCCGGCACAGCACCGCGGTCGGAGGGACCGTGGCCACCCAGTCCAGTCCGTACACGACGACGAAGAGCAGCATGCTCGGGTGCACCGCGGGCCCGAGCAGCCACGGCAGCACCAGCAGGCCGACCCCGCGGAAGGCGTAGTAGGCCAGCAGCAGCAGCCGCGGGTCGAACCTGTCGGTGAGGTACCCCGAGGCGATGGTGCCGGCGATGTCGAAGACCCCGACGACGGCGAGCAGCCCCGCCGCCGTCGTCGTCGCCATGCCGTGGTCGTGCGCGGACGGCACGAAGTGCACCCCCACCAGGCCGTTGGTGGTGGCGCCGCAGATGGCGAACGCACCGGCGAGGGCCCAGAACGCCGGGCGCCGGCTCGCCGTCCGCAGCGCCTCGACGGCGCGCCCGGCGGCACCGCCCCGGGCGGCCGCGGCCTGCGGGGGCGCGACCCGCGGCGCGGCCAGCTCCAGCGGCGCCGCCGCAGCGCCGTCGGCGGCGGGCCCGGGCGCAGGCCCAGGGGCCGGCTCGGCGCCGTAGGGCAGCACACCGAGGTCGAGCGGCCTGTCGCGCAGGAGCAGCAGGACCAGGGGGACGACGGCGAGGGCCGCGGCGGCCACCACGAGCACGGCGGTGCGCCAGCCGAGGGAGTCCGAGGCCCAGGCGACCACCGGCAGCAGCGAGAGCTGGCCGGTGGCGCTCCCGGCGGTCAGCACGCCGATCACCAGGCCCCGGCGCCGCACGAACCAGCGGTCGGCGACGGTGGCCGCGAACACCAGGGCCATCGAGCCGGTGCCCAGGCCGATGAGCAGGCCCCAGGTGGGCAGCAGCTGCCACGCCGCCTGCGCCCGCGACGACAGCGCCGCGCCGGCGGCGATGAGCAGCAGCGCGCACGCGACCACGCGGCGCATGCCGAAGCGCTCCATGAGCGCCGCGGCGAAGGGGGCGGTGAGCCCGAAGAGCACGAGGTTGAGGCTGACCGCCAGCGACATGAGGGACGTCGACCAGCCCAGCTCCTCGTGCAGCGGGACCATGAGCACCCCGGGCGCGGCGCGGAAGCCCGCCGCACCGACCAGCGCCACGAAGGCGACCGCGGCCACGCCCCACGCCGGGTGGACGCGCCGGACGCGGGCGGGCGCCGAGGGCTGGGCAGAGGTGCTCACCACGGGCCCAGTGTGCGACCCGTCGGTAGCGTCGGGAGGTGCCTTCCGCCAGCGGTGCCCCCCTCGTCGTCGTCACCGGTGCCGCCGGCCGCATCGGGCGGGCCACCGCCCCCCTGCTGCCCCCGGCGTGGCGGCTGCGGCTGACGGACCTGCGCGCCGGCGCGCTGCCCGGCAGCGAGCTGGGCGTGGACGCGCTCGACGTCACCGACGAGGCGGCGTGCACCGCCGCCTTCGAGGGCGCCGACGCCGTCGTCCACCTCGCGGGGGTCCCGGACCCCGCGGCGACCTGGGAGCAGCTGCTGCCCGCCAACGTGGTGGGCACGCACGCCGTGGCCGCCGCCGCGGTGACCGCCGGGGTCCGGCGGCTGGTGGTGTGCAGCAGCCTGCAGGCGGTCTCCGCGCCACCGTCCGAGCACCAGGTCCGCAGCGAGGACCCGCCGCGGCCGGCCAACCTCTACGGGGCCACCAAGGGCTGGGCCGAGCTGGTGGGCTCCTGGGTCGCGGCCACGAGCACCACGTCGGTCGTGGCGCTCCGCATCGGGTACTTCAACGAGCAGGCGCCGCCGTGGCCCGGCACCACGCCCCGCGAGCTGGCGGCGTGGCTGTCGGTGCGGGACGCCGCTGAGCTGCTGCGCGCCTCCGTGGAGGCCGACCTGCGCGAGGCGGACGGCACGCCCGTCGGCCACGGCGCCGGCTTCGTGGTGGTCGGCGGGACCTCCGCCGGGCGCTACCGCAAGGCCGACCTGGCGACCACCCGCCGGGTGCTGGGCTACCGGCCCCTCGACGACGCGTGGGCCGGCGAGCCGCTCCCCTGAGCCGCCCCCGACCGGACGGCGCCCTCAGCGCCGGGCCGGGTGCACCGCCACCTCGGCGGCCTTGACGGCCAGCCACACGCGGGCGCCGGGGAGCAGGTCGAGGTCGGCGGCGGAGGCGGGGGTGATGTCGGCGGCCAGCGCGGGCCCCTCCGCACCGCCACCGCCCGGGCCCAGCAGCCGGGCGCGCACGCGCACGAGCGACCCGTGCGGCTCCAGCGCCTCCACCTGCACGAGCAGGGCGTTGCGCGGGCTCGAGCGCCCCGTGGCCGGGTGCTCGCGGTGCACCGCCACGGCGGCCGGGGAGAACACCGCCACCGCGGCCCCGCCGGGGGCGCACCCCGCCTGCAGGACGCCGGCGACCTCCAGGCCGCCCGCCGTGCGCAGCCCGCCGGGCGCCGCCGTCCCGGACAGCAGGTCCAGCCCGGCCAGCCGCGCCGCGAACGCGCTGCGCGGCGCGGACAGCACCTCGCGCACCGGGCCCTGCTCCACCACGCGGCCCGCATCGAGCACCACCGCGCGGTCGGCGAGCGCGAGGGCGTCGAGCGGGTCGTGGGTGACCAGCAGCACCGGCGGCGCGGGCGCCGACGACGAGGGCGACGACGACGGCGACGACGAGGCGGGGTCGGACAGCACGCGGCGCAGCAACTGGCGCACCTCGGGCGCGGCGGTCACGTCGAGCGCGGCCAGGGGCTCGTCGAGCAGCAGCGCCCTGGGGCGGGTCGCCAGGGCCCGGGCGACGGCCACGCGCTGGGCCTGCCCGCCGCTGAGCTGCGCCGGGCGCCGAGCGGCGAGCGCGGTGAGGTCGACGCGCTCGAGCCAGAGCGCGGCAGCAGCCCGGGCCTCGCGGCGGCCCAGGCCGGCGGCGCGCGGGCCGAAGGCGACGTTGTCCAGCACGCTGAGGTGGGGGAAGAGCAGCGCCTCCTGCGCGAGCAGGGCCACACCGCGCCGGTGGGGCGGCACGTCCACGTCGCCCGCCGTGCCGGCGGGCCCGCGGCCACCGGCGGACAGCAGCACCTCGCCGCCCAGCTCCACGCGACCGCGGTCCGGGCGCAGCAGGCCCGCGGCCACCGCCAGGAGCGTGGACTTGCCGGCGCCGTTGGCGCCCAGCAGGGCCACCACCTCGCCGGGGTCCGCGCCCACCCGGGCGCGCAGGCCGCGTGCCGCGACGTCGGCGGCGACCAGCAGCCCCTGGCCCTCGCCCGGTCCGCTGGCCCTCACAGCCCCTCCGTGCGGCGGCCGCGCGCGACCACGACGACCACCACGGCGACCACCACCAGCACCAGGGAGAGGGCCACGGCGGCGCGGGCGTCGCCCTCGCGCTGCAGGTAGACCTCCAGGGGCAGGGTGCGCGTGACGCCCTGCAGGCTGCCGGCGAAGGTGAGGGTGGCGCCGAACTCCCCCAGGGAGCGGGCGAAGGACAGCACCGTCCCCGAGGTCAGCCCGGGCAGCACCAGCGGCAGCGTCACGCGGCCCAGCACGGCGGACGGCGAGGCGCCGAGGGTGGCGGCCACCTGCTCGTAGCGGGTGCCCCGCCCGCGCAGCGCGCCCTCCAGGGACAGCACGAGGAAGGGCATCGCCACGAAGGCCTGGGCGAGGACCACGGCGGCGGTGGAGAAGGCGATGCGCAGCCCGAGCACCTCCAGCGCCCCGCCCAGCAGGCCCTGCCGCCCGAAGGTGTAGAGCAGCGCGATGCCGCCGACCACCGGCGGCAGCACCAGCGGGACCAGCACGAGCGAGCGCAGCAGGCGCAGCCCCGGGAAGGAGCACCGGGCCAGCACCAGCGCCACCGGCACCCCCAGCAGCAGGCACACCGCGGTGCTGCACGCCGCGGTCACCAGCGACAGGCGCAGCGCCGCCAGCGACGCCTCGGAGGTCACCAGGGCCGGGAAGGCCGCCCAGTCGACCCGAGCGACCACGGCGACCAGCGGCAGCACCACGAAGGCGGCGCCCAGCGCCGCCGGCGCGAAGGCCCACGCCGGCAGCCCCGACCGGCCCGAGGGGCCCGGCGCGCTCAGGGCGCCCCGAAGCCGGCGGCCTGCAGGACGGCGCGGCCCGGCTCGCCGGCGACGAAGGCGGTGAACTCGCGTGCCAGCTCGGGCTGGGCGGCTCCGGCCAGCGGGGCGACCGGGTAGGTGTTCACCGCGCCGCTGCTCTCCGGGAAGGCCACCTCGGTCACGCGGTCCGCCGCCGCGCGGGCGTCGGTGACGTAGACCAGGCCGGCGTCGGCCTCCCCGGACTCGACCTTGGTGAGCACGTCGGTGACCGAGCCCTCCTCGCTGACCGGCGCGAGGGCCACCCCCGCGGCCTCCTCGACCCGCTGGGTGGCGGCCCCGCACGGCACCTGCGGCGCGCACACGACGACGGCGAGCCCGGGCCGGGCGAGGTCGGCGAGGGTGGCCACGCCGCCGGGGTTCCCGGCCGGGGTGACGATGGTGAGGACGTTGGTGGCGACGTCGACCGGTGCGGCGGCGGTCAGCCCGGCGTCGACGACCTGCGCCATGGTCGCCTGGTCCGCGGAGGCGAGGACGTCGGCCGGGGCGCCGCCGACCACCTGGGTGACCAGGTCGGAGGAGCCGGCGAAGCTGAACGCGACGTCCACGCCCGGGTGCTCGGCCTCGAACTGCTGCCCGAGCTCGGTGAAGACCCCCTTGAGGGACGCGGCGGCGAAGACGGTGAGCGTGCCCGTCGGCGCCGCGGAGGACGGCACCGCAGCGCCGGTGGCACCCGTCGCCCCGGCGGAGCCTGTCGAGCCGCACCCTGCGAGCAGCAGGGCGACCAGGCCCGCGGCGGCGCCGAGGAGCGGTCCCGGCCGCCTCACGAGGCGCCGCCCGGGGTCTCCACGACGACGGTGGTGGCCTTGACCACCGCGACGGCCGTCCGGCCGGGCTCCAGCTGCAGCTCGCGGGCGGCCTCGGCGCTCATGAGGGAGACCACGCGGTGCGGGCCGCACTGCAGCTCCACCTGGGCCATGACGCCGTCGGCGACGACCGAGGTGACCAGCCCGACGAAGCGGTTGCGCGCGGAGCGCGCGACGCCGGAGGGGTCGGCCGGCACGGGGCCGGCGTGCTCGCGGGCGAAGGCGGCCAGCTCGGCGCCGTCGACGACGGCGCGCCCCGACGGCCCGCGCCGGGCGGTCAGGGCGCCGGAGTCGGTCCAGCGCCGGACGGTGTCGTCGCTGACGCCGAGCAGCTCGGCGGCCTCCCGGACGGAGTAGGACGCCGCGGACACGCCGTCACCCTAGCCGCACCTGCGGCTCTGGGCGGCGCCACGGACCGCAGGTGCGGTTGCTGACACGCGACGCCCCTCGCGGGGCGCATGGATCCACGGCGAGCGGGAATGAAGTTGCCTGCTGCAAGCACTACACATACAGTTGCTTCAGCAAACTTGTTAGGAGGCCCCGTGGCCAGTCCCCACGCCTGCTCGGCGCTGGTCGACACCTTCCCCCGGCTCTCCCGCTCCAAGCGGGCGGTGCTCGGCCACACCCGGATCGCTCCCGTGGCCGCCCTCGGCACCGTCGCGGCACTGGGACCGGTGCGGGTGTCCGAGGTGGCCGAGGCCATGGGCCTGGACCTGTCCACGGTCAGCCGCCAGGTCGGCCAGCTGCGCCGCGACGGGCTCGTCGAGGCCACCCCCGACGCCGCCGACGGGCGCTCCCAGCGCCTCAGCGCCACCCCGGCCGGGATCGCCCTGCTGCGCGCCGAGCGCCACCGCATGGTCGACCGGCTCGGAGAGCGCCTGGCGACGTGGGACGACGCCGAGCTCGCCGAGCTCATCGCCCTCCTGGACCGCCTCACCGACGACCTCACCACCGACGCCGGGACCACCCAGCACCCCACACCCACGAGGACCGCATGACCGCCACCGCAGCACGCCCGACCACGGCCGCAGCCGACCCGCCGACGGCTCCCGCGGGAGCTGACGGCCAGTTCCACATGACCCACCGGCAGATCCTCGAGGCGCTCTCGGGACTGCTGCTGGGCATGTTCGTCGCCATCCTCAGCTCGACGGTCGTCTCCAACGCCCTGCCGGTGATCCTGCCCGCCCTGGGCGGCGGGGAGTCCGGCTACACCTGGGTGGTGGTCGCCGCGCTGCTGGCCACGACCGTCTCCACCCCGATCTGGGGCAAGCTGGCCGACATCTTCTCCAAGAAGGTGCTGGTCCAGACCTCGCTGGTCATCTTCGTCATCGCCTCGGTCGTCGCCGGGCTGTCGGTCAACGTGCCGATGCTCATCGCCGCCCGCGTGGGCCAGGGCCTGGGCGCCGGTGGCCTCACCGCGCTGGCGCAGATCGTGCTGGCCACGATGATCGCCCCCCGCGAGCGCGGCCGGTACTCCGGCTACCTCGGCGCCACGTTCGCGCTGGCCACGGTCGGCGGACCGCTCATCGGCGGCGTCATCACCGAGCACCTGTCGTGGCACTACACGTTCTTCGTGGGCGTCCCCTTCGCGGTGGCCGCGTTCGTCGTCATCCAGAAGACCCTCGACCTGCCGGTCGTGAAGCGCCAGGTGCACATCGACTACTGGGGCGCCACGCTCCTGGCGGCCGGGGTCTCCGCCCTGCTCATCTGGGTCTCCCTGGCGGGCAAGGACTTCGACTGGGTGTCCTGGCAGACCTTCGCCCTGGTGGGCGGCGGGATCGCGCTGCTGGTGGCCCTGGTGCTCGTGGAGCGCCGCGCCAAGGACGCGATCATCCCGCTGCACCTGTTCCGCTCCTCCACCACGGTGCTGGCCTCGGTCGCCAGCCTCTTCGTCGGCATCGCGATGTTCGGCGCGACGATCTTCCTGGCCCAGTACTTCCAGCTGGCCCGCGGTGACTCTCCCACGGTCGCCGGCCTGCGGACGCTGCCGATGATCGCCGGGCTGTTCCTCTCCTCCACCGTCATCGGCCAGCTGGTCAGCCGCACCGGCCGCTGGAAGCGCTGGATCACCACCGGCGGCGTGCTGCTCACCGCGGGCCTGGGGCTCATGGGCACCGTGGCGTGGGACACCGACTACTGGGTGGTCGCGGTCTACATGGCCCTGGTCGGCCTCGGCGTCGGCATGATGATGCAGAACCTCGTGCTCGCCGTGCAGAACGTCACCGCCCCGCGCGACATGGGCACCGCCAGCTCCTTCGTGGCCTTCACCCGCTCCCTGGGCGGCTCCATCGGCGTCTCGGTGCTGGGCGCGGTGCTCGGGCACCGCGTGACGGCGTACCTGACCTCCAGCCTCACCGACGCCGGCGTCGACCCCTCCCAGCTGGGGTCGGCGGGCGGCGGCGGGGTGCCGGTGCTCGCCGACATCCCGCAGCCGGTGCGCACCCTGGTGCAGGCCGCCTACGGCGACGGCATCGCCGACATCTTCCTCGTGGCGGCGCCGTTCGCCCTGCTGTCGCTCCTCTTCGTGCTCTTCTTCAAGGAGACGGCGCTGCGCACCTCCAACGCCGCCCCGCAGGCCGGCACCACCGCTGCCGGCGACGAGGAGCTGCCGCAGGGCCGGGTGGGCACGGCCCCCCTGGGCAGCACCACCGCCGGGCACGACGAGGACGACGACGAGCGCACCGACGCGGTGCACCACGGCAGGCACGCCGCGCCCGTCGAGCCGGCCACCGGCGACGCCGACCACCTGGGACGGCACGCCGACCGGCGGGTGCCCCTCGACGCGCACCGCTGACCCGCACGCGCTGGCGCAGGAGGCCCGCACCCCACCGGGTGCGGGCCTCCTGCGTGCCCGGGCGCGGGCGGGTCAGGGCGGGTCAGGGCGGGTCAGCGCGGGTCGGTCGGGTCGGAGGGCTCGGCCCGCAGCGCGTCGGCCACGTCCTCCTCCGGGCGGGGCGGCACCGTCTCGTCCTCCTCGAGCACCTGCAGCTCGGGGTCGGGCGCGCCGGGCAGGTCGTCGTGGGACCTGTCCACCCCCTCGCGCACCGGCTCGCCGGACGCCTCGCTCACCGCCCACCGCCCGGGGTGTCGTAGGAGGAGTGGGGCCGCGCGCCAGGGTTCTCCGGGCCGGTGTCACCCGGGACCGCCTGCTCGGAGTCCTGCGCGCTGGCGGTCACCCCGGCCAGGGGGTCGCCGGCGGCAGTGCCGTCGGCGCTGCCCTCACCGCGCTGGTCCATCACCGGGGGCGGCACCGAGGCACCCGTCGCGCGGGCCGTGCCGTTGCTGCGGTCGGCGATCGCCGACAGCGTCTCGGGGTTGCCGGCGGGCTGCACCTGGCCGGTGCCCTCGCCGTCGTCGTCAGGGGTGTGCGTGCTCACCCCTCAGACCCTGGCGCGAGCGGACTCCACCGGCGACTCGTGGCGGGCGGGGGCCGGGATGCGCGGCATCGCGGGCTCACCGGCCCGGGCGGGACCAGCGGGCCCGACACGCACCGGCAGCACCTGCTCCTCCAGGGTGCGCAGGTCGACCCGCAGGACGACGTCGGGCGGCAGGGGCTCCCAGCCGTCCACGCGCAGCCCCGAGGAGGAGACCACCACCGCGCCGTCCTCGCCGCGCCGCCGCCACAGCTGGTAGTAGCCGCTGCGGTGGCCCACCGGCAGCTCCTCCTCGGCGATGCCGCTGGCGTCGAAGTCCTCGTGCGGGATGCGGGCCCCGGCGCTGACGTGCACCACCACCAGCTCGGACGGGGAGAGCAGGACGGCGTTGAGGCTGGAGGCGGGGAACAGGGGCGCCAGGAGCGCCGCGGCGTCGGCGGCGCCCCGCGCGAGGTCGCCGGCGGCCGCGGCGCGCTCGCGCACCAGCGCGGCGTACCGCTCGCTGTCGGTGGAGCCGGTCAGCGCCGCCCGGGAGGCGTCGCCGAGCAGCTCCTCCAGGCGCGCGGCGGGCTTCACCGCGCCGTTGTGCGCCAGGGCCACGTCGCCCAGGCCGGCCACGGGGGCGAGGAAGGGATGGGTGTTCTCCGGCCGCACGGGCATCCCCGAGCTCGCCAGGCGCAGGTGCAGCAGCCCCGCGCGGGTGCTCAGGCCGTCGGTCAGCTCCTCCAGCGCCGGGTCGCCGTAGCCGCTGCGCGGGCTGCGCCGGGAGCGCACGGCGCTGGGGGCGCTGGCGCGCTCGGGCTCGGAGCCGTCCAGCCAGGCGGCTCCCCAGCCGTCGTCGTGCAGGCGGGCCATGGCGCGGAAGGCGGCCACCTGCACACCGCCGAGGGCCTGCGCCAGCGAGCGGGGCGAGGGGGCGGCGAACCCGAGCAGCCTGCACACGCCCACCACGGTAGGCACCGGCCGTGACGGGCGGGTGGCAACGACACGGCTCGGGCACCCGCTCACCACCTGCGCGCCCGGGGTCCTTGCGATGAGTCGCCGCCGGGTCCACGGTCTGGGGTGCATCCGGCGGCCGCGGGGCCGCCAGCAGCGCTGATGGAGGCAGACGTGGCCCACACGCTCAACCCGTACCTCAACTTCCGCGGCACGGCGCGGGAGGCGATGGAGTTCTACGCCTCGGTGTTCGGGGGCGACCTGGTGCTGACCACCTTCGCCGAGGGCGGCATGCCGGTGGGCGGGGAGGAGGACGGGTGGATCATGCACGGCCAGCTGACGCTGCCGAACGGCATGGTGCTCATGGGCTCCGACACCCCGACCTCGATGCCGTTCGAGGAGGTGAAGGGCTTCGCCGTCGCGCTGACGGGCGACGACGTCGACACCCTCAAGGGCTGGTACGAGCGGCTGGCGGCCACCGGCCACGAGGACGTGCCGCTGGCGCTGGCGCCGTGGGGGGACTGGTTCGGCCAGTGCAAGGACCGCTGGGGCACCCCGTGGATGGTCGACGCGGGACCCGTCAGCTCCTGACCGCCCCCCTCGCCGTCCTGACCCCCCTCCCTGCGTGATCATGGGCGTCCGCCGCCTCCCACGGGTGGCGGACACCCATGATCACGGTCGGGCGGGTGGGGTCAGCGGCGCAGCCAGACGGCGGTGTCGACGGGCAGCAGCACGCCGCCGCCGGCGGCGTCCTCCAGGTCGGCGCTGGCCAGCAGCACCTCGGCGCCGGCGGGCAGCGCCACGGGCCGCTCGGAGAGGTTGACCCAGCACGCGAAGCCGGGCTCGCGGGTGAAGGCCAGCACGCCGTCCAGCGACCCGTCGGCGTCCTCCACCCAGGCCAGGGTCCCGTCGCCGAGGGCCTCCAGGGAGCGGCGCAGCGCCAGCGCCGAGCGGTAGAGCTCCAGCGTCGAGGTGGGGTCGCCGTCCTGGTCGGCCACGGTCAGGCCGGCGAAGGAGGCCGGCTGGGGCAGCCACGGCCGCCCGGTCGGCGCGGCGCCGTCCGGGCGGTCGCTGAAGCCGAACGGCGGCTGCGAGCCCGACCAGGGCAGCGGCACGCGGCAGCCGTCGCGGCCGCGGCGCTGCCCGCCGCTCTGGAACCACACCGGGTCCTGCAGGGACTCCTCGGGCAGGTCCTCCACCTCGTGCAGGCCCAGCTCGGAGCCCTGGTAGACGTACGCCCCGCCCGGCAGGGCCAGCATGAGCAGCGCCGCGGCGCGGGCGCGGCGCCGGCCCACCTCGAGGTCCGCCGGCCGGCCGGCGACGTCCTCCTCGCCGCCCAGCTGGGGCCGGTCCTGCTCGCGGGCGTAGCGCGAGACCTCGCGGTAGACGTCGTGGTTGCTCAGCACCCAGGTGGCGGGGGCGCCGACCGCGTCGTGCGCCGCCAGGGTCCTGTCGACGACGTCGCGCAGCGCCGGCTCCTGCCAGGCCGAGACGAGGAAGTCGAAGTTGAAGGCGGTGTGCAGCTCGTCGGGGCGCAGGTACAGGCCCAGGCGCACGGGGTCACCGGTCCACGCCTCGGCCACGAAGACCCGCGGGGGGTCGTAGGAGTCGGCCACGGCGCGCCAGCGGCGGTAGACGTCGTGGACGTCGTCGCGGTCCAGGAAGGGGTGGTCCCCCGCGCCGAAGGGGCGGTGCGGGTGGTCGAGCACCCCGGTGTCGGGCAGGTCGGCGTGCTTGGCCAGGCCGTGGGCCACGTCGATGCGGAAGCCGTCGACGCCGCGGTCGAACCAGAAGCGCAGGACGTCGTCGTACTCCGCGCGGACCTCCTCGCTGGTCCAGTCCACGTCGGGCTGCTTGGCGTTGAACAGGTGCAGGTACCACTGGCCCGGCTGGCCGGCGGGGTGCGCCTCGTCGCCCACGGCCTCGACCACGCGGGTCCACGCGGGGCCGCCGAAGTGGCTGGTCCAGTCGTTGGGCGGCAGCTCGCCGGCCTCGCCGCGGCCGTCGCGGAAGACGAACCGCGCGCGCTCGGGGGAGCCGGGGGCGCTGGCCAGCGCCGCGGCGAACCAGGCGTGCTCGTCGGAGAGGTGGTTGGGGACGACGTCGAGGATCACGCGCAGGCCCAGCGCGTGCGCCTCGGCGATCATCGCCGACGCCTGCTCGAGGTCGCCGAAGAGCGGCTCGACGGCGCGGTAGTCGGCCACGTCGTAGCCGGAGTCCGCCATCGGCGAGGGGTACCAGGGGTTGATCCACACCGCGTCGACGCCCAGGGCCGCCAGGTGCGGCAGGCGGGCGCGCAGGCCGGCGACGTCACCGGTGCCGTCGCCGTCGCCGTCGGCGAAGGAGCGGATGTAGACCTGGTAGACCACCGCCTCGCGCCACCAGGGGGTGGCCGCGCGGGAGGCGGCGCGCTCGGCGCCGGGGGCGGGGACGGGGGCGGGGACGGGGGCCGTGAGGGTCACGGGAGGCTCCGGGGGGGGACGGCGGGGGTGCGGGTCGGGGGCTGCGACCTCGCGGTGCGCCGTCGATGCTAGATCGATCCAGCACCGCGTGTCACGCGCACCCGCAGGACTGGCGCACCACCAGCTGCGGGGGCACCGCCAGCTCCTGCGGCGCAGCGGCCGCCGCCCCCCGGCGCAGCCTGCCCACGAGGCCCTCCGCGGCGGTGCGCCCCAGCTGCTCGCCGTGGGTGGAGACCGTGGTGAGCGGCGGCTCGTACAGGGCCGCGGCCGCGATGTCGTCGTACCCGGTCACGGGCAGCGCACCGGCTGCCCCCGCCTCCCGCAGCGCCCGCAGCAGCCCCGTCGCCACGACGTCGCTGAAGCACACCGCGCCGTCAGGTCCGCCGGCGTCCGGCGGGAGGGCGAGCGGGCCGGCCACCGCTGAGCGGCCCAGCGCCAGGCCCGTCGGGTCCTGCGGCAGCCAGCCCAGGGCCGCGACCACCGAGGCGCCCGCCACCGCGGCGACGGCGTCGCGCACACCGGCCTCGCGCAGGCGGGCGCTGGCGACGTCGCCGGAGGCTCCGACCAGCACCAGCCGCCGGCACCCGTGGACCTGGAGCAGGTGCTCGGCGGCCAGGCGGCCGCCGAGCCGGTCGTCCGGGGCGACCGTCCACGTGCTGGCGCCGTCGACGGGCTGGGTGAGCAGCACGTGCTCCAGGCCCCACGCCCGCAGCCGCTCCACCAGGGAGGCCGGGGTGCCGGCCACCGGGGAGAGCACCAGGCCCGCCACCCGGTGCTCGCGCAGCAGCCCCAGCAGCCGGTCCTGCTGGTCCAGGTCGTGCGCGGCGCTGCCCAGCAGCGGCAGGTAGCCCTCCTCGCGCAGCGCCGCCTGGACCCCGACGAGCGCCTGGGCGAAGAACGGGTTGGTGATGTCGCTGACCACGACCCCCACCACGGGGGCGTGCTCGGCGCGCATCGCTGCGGCGACCCGGTCGTAGACGTAGCCGAGCTCGGCCATCGCCGCGTGCACGCGCTCGCGGGTGGCGCCCGCGACGCGGCCCTCGCCGCGCAGCACCAGCGAGGCCGTCGCCCGCGAGACCCCGGCGCGCGCCGCGACGTCGCTGAGGGTGACCCGGGCGCTCACGCGCCTGATGATGCCGTGCGCGGCACCGGGCAGCTGGTCGGCGCCGGCTCAGCGCCGCGGCCGGCGGCGCGGCCGCACCCGCGACCACCACGGCCGCCCCGGCCCGCCACGCCCCGGCCCTGCGGCGGCCGGCGCCTCGGGCTCCTCGGGTCCCAGCGGGTGGGCCTCGCGCCAGCGCGCCAGCTGGCGGTCGACGTCGACGAAGGCCAGGGCCACCGGCGGCACCTCCTGCGGGCGCCGGTAGGCGGCGTCGAGCCGGGTGTTGAACAGCTCCACCGCGGCGCGCACGGCGGCCTCGGTGGGCTGCCCGGGCACCGCCGCCACCAGCTCCTCGCGCTCGCGGCGCAGCGCCAGCGCCGGCGGCAGCGCGGCGGTCATGTCGGCCCCCTCGCGGCGGGCCCACTCCACCGCCCACTCCCCCGCGCTCTGCCCGAGCACGGCGTCGTCGAGGGGCTTGCCGGCCCCGGACAGCCCCTCGAAGGCGCCGCGCTCGGCCGCCTCGCGGACCTGCCGGTCCACCCAGGTCTCCCGGCTCACGCCGGGCGGCTTGCGCTGGCTCACCGCTCCATGGTCACCCGGCGGGCTCAGCCCGGCTCGCCGCGGCGCTTGCGGCGGGCGACCACCACCAGGTCGACGACGAAGCCGACGGCCGCGAAGGCCGTGAGCAGCAGCAGCCAGACCGGGCCACCGGCAGCGGCCACCCAGAGGGAGACCCCGCCCCACAGCAGCACCCCGAAGGCCGCCAGCACCAGGCGCAGGGTCAGGGCGCTGCGCACGGGCGGGCCGCCGTGCCGCTCGCTCCACGAGGGACCCCCGCGGCCCCACCACCCCGGGCCCTGCCCGCCGCTGCCCCGTCCGTCCGCCACGACGGCCCCCTACCCCCACCGGCGCGCCGCCACGCCCCGGCGAGGGCGCCCGAGCCGGACGCCGGGCGGGCCGGACGGCTCAGGCGGCGGTGCGGGTGCCCGACGGCTCGCCGGGGCGCCGGTGCTCGGCCACCCCGGCCAGGCGCACGGCGGCGCGCGCGGCGCCCTGGGCCGCGCGGGCGCGCGCCGCCGCGAGGAGCCCCTGGCGGTGCTCGCGCAGCCCGCTCCCGACGGCGCGGCGGTGGGCGGCAGCCTCCGCGTGGCGGCCGAGGGCGTCGAGCAGGTCCGCGGCCCCCGGCTCGGCGCCGGTGCGGGCGGCGTGGCCGGCGGCCAGCGCCCGCAGGTCGGCCAGCAGGTCGTCCGCGGCGCAGGCGCCCAGCGCCCACACGGCGACGACGGCGGCGCGCGCCGCCGCGGGGTCGGCGGCGGCCTCCACCAGCCGGTCGCACGCGGCCCGCAGGTCCTGCGCGTCGCGCGCGCCGGGCAGGTCCTGCCGGTCCTGCCGGTCGAGCCGGTCCCGGGGCTGCTGGTGGTCCTGCTGCGGGGCCGGGCCGGTGCTGCTCACACCAGTGCATCGGCAGCGGCTGTAGCGCCGTGGAGCCGGTGCGGGGGCGTCCCCCGTCCGCGGGGTCCAGGTGGGGCGCGCTCGTGCCGACACCAGGGACATGCCGACCGCCGCTCGCCACCGCCTCGTCACCCGCTCCGACTTCGACGGGCTGGTGTGCGCCGTCCTGCTCAAGCACCTCGACCTCGTCGACGAGATCACCTTCGTGCACCCCAAGGACGTGCAGGACGGCGTCGTGGAGATCACCGACCGCGACCTGCTGACCAACCTGCCCTACGACCCGCGGGCGCACACGGTCTTCGACCACCACCACAGCGAGGCGCTGCGCAACGGCGCCCCGGCGCCCGGCGCCGCCGCCCACGTCATCGTCGAGCACGCGCCGTCCGCGGCCCGCGTGGTCTACGACCACTTCGGCGGCGCGGCCGCCTTCCCGCAGGTGCCGGAGTCCCTCATGGCGGCGGTCGACCAGGCCGACTCCGCGCAGTACTCCCTGGAGGAGGTGCTGCGCCCCACCGGCTGGGCGCTGCTGAACTTCCTCATGGACTCCCGCACGGGCCTGGGGCGCTTCCGGGAGTTCCGGATCTCCAACTACGACCTCATGATGCAGATGATCGACCACTGCGCCCACCACGCGGACGCCGAGGAGATCCTCGCGCTGCCGGACGTCGCGGAGCGGGTGGCGCTGTACGAGGCGCAGGCCGAGCAGTTCGCGGCCCAGCTGCTGCGGGTGAGCATCCTGCACGACGACGTCGTGGTGGTCGACCTGCGCGAGGAGGAGGTCGTCCACGCGGGCAACCGCTTCCTGGTCTACGCCCTCTTCCCGCAGGCCCGGGTCTCGGTGCACGTCATCTGGGGCCGCGGGAAGCAGAACACCGTGCTGGCGATGGGCCGCTCGATCCTGGACCGCAGCTCCACGGCCGACATCGGCGCCGTCGCCCTGCGCCACGGCGGCGGCGGCCACGAGGCCGCCGGCACCTGCCAGGTGCCCCACGAGGACTCCGAGCGGGTGCTCGCCGAGGTGGTCGCCGCGCTGTCCGGCTCACGCCGCGCCGTCCCGGCCTGACACCTCCGCGGGCGCGTCCGCGGGCACCTCAGCCGGCAGCGCGGGGTGCCCGCCGGCGGGGAGCCCGGCGGGCACCGTCCCCGCCGGGCGCCGGCCGCGGCGGGGCACCGCCGTGGCCACGAGGTTGGCGACGACGACGAGCGCGGCGCCGACCAGCTCGTGCGCTGCGACGCCCTCCCCCAGCACCAGGGCGCCCGCCAGGAAGGCCCACACGGGGTTCGCGCTGGCCAGCGTGGAGAACACCGACGCGGGCAGGCGGCGCAGCGCGGCCAGGTCGACGGCGTAGGGCAGCGCGGAGGAGAGCACGCCGCAGGCGGCCGCCAGGCCCAGCGCCGCCACCGGGGGCCGGGCCAGCAGCGTGACCACGAGCACCGGCAGCGCCCACGCCGCGGCCAGCACGGTCGCGGCGGCCGCGGCGCCCTGCACGCCGGGCACCCGCTCGGCCACGGCCCGGCTCAGCAGGATGTACGCGGCCCAGGCGCCCGCGGCGGTCAGGGCCAGCGCGATGCCCAGCAGGTCGCTGGAGGGCCCCGGAGCGACCAGCACCAGCACGCCGACGGCCGCCGCGGCGGCGGCGAGCACGTCCAGCAGGCGGCGCGAGGTGGCGACCGCCACCCCCAGCGGCCCCAGGAACTCGATGGTGACGGCGAGCCCCAGCCCGATCCTGTCGACGGCGCCGTAGATGGTGAGGTTCATCAGTCCCATCACGGCGGCGAGCACCGCCACCAGCACCCAGGTGCGGCGGCCCAGCGACCTCGGCGACCAGCGGACCACCGCGTTGAGGGCGACCGCCGCCACCACCTGGCGGACCGCGACGACGCCGGGGACGCCGACGGCCGCGAAGGCCAGGGCGCCCACGGCGGCGCCCGTCTGGCTGGAGGCGCTGGAGGCCAGGGCCAGCGCCGCACCCGCCGCGCGGCGGTCGTCAGCTCGCGCGGCAGCCACGCACCCATCCTGGTCCCCCGCCCCGGCGGGCACGCACCTACCGTGGCCCGGTGACCGCACCACGGCCCCGGGCGCTGCAGGAGGTGGTGGTCCGCGGCGGCGACCGGGCAGCGCGGATCCCCGAAGTGCTGGGCGCCCTGCGGGCGGCGCTGGACGGCTCCGGCCCGGCGCTGCTGCCGCTGCCGGAGGACGCGGCGGCCGCGCAGCGCCTGCGCTCGGCGGCCCGCACCGACCTGCCGCTCGACGCGGGGACGGCGCTGGTGCTGGCCACCTCCGGCTCCACCGGGGAGGCGAAGGCCGTGGAGCTGGGCGCGCAGGCCCTGACGAGCTCCGCGCGCGCCACCGCGGCCAGGCTCGGCGGGCACGGGCGGTGGCTGCTGGCGCTGCCGCTGGAGCACGTGGCCGCCTGGCAGGTGCTCGTGCGCAGCGCCGTGGCGGGAACCGAGCCCGTCGTGGCACCCGCGGGCGACCCGGCGGCCCTGCCCGAGGCCGTGGCAGCGCTGGGGGACGCCGGCGGCGCAGCGCGGTACGCCTCCCTGGTGCCCACCCAGCTGGCGCGCGCCCTGGAGCACCCCGGCGCGGCGCGGGCGCTGGCCCGGCTCGACGCCGTGCTCCTCGGCGGCGCGGCAGCACCCGCACCGCTGCTCGAGCGGGCGGCGGGCGCCGGCGTGCGCGTGGTGCGCACCTACGGCTCCACGGAGACCTCCGGCGGCTGCGTCTACGACGGGTGGGCGCTGGACGGCGTGCGGGTGGCCGTGGAGGACGCCCCGGAGGCGGCGCACGACGACGGGGGCCGGGTCCTGCTCAGCGGCCCCGTGCTGGCCACCGGCTACCGCGGACGGCCGGACCTCACCTCCCGGTCCTTCGTGGAGCGGGACGGGCGCCGCTGGTACGCGACCAGCGACCTGGGCCGCCTGGACGCCTCCGGGCGGCTGTCGGTGCTGGGCCGCCTCGACGACGTGCTGGTCACCGGCGGGCGCAAGGTGGCGCCGCTGGCCGTGGAGCGCGTCCTCGCCGAGCTGGCTGGCGTCGCCGAGGCGCTCGTGGTGGGCGTGCCGGACCCCGAGTGGGGCGAGCGGGTGGTCGCGCTCGTGGTGCCCTCCCCCGGCGCCCGGCCCCCCGTCCTCGACGCGGTGCGCGCCGCGGTCCGCGAGCGCCTCGGGGCGGCGTCGGCTCCGCGCGCCGTGCTGGTCGTCGACGCGGTCCCCCTGCGGGGGATCGGCAAGCCCGACCGCCGCGCCGCCGCTGCGCTGGCAGAGCGCCTGCTCGCCGGCGGCTGACAGCACCGACCGCGCGAACGGCCCCGCACCGGCCAGCGCACCGGTCAGCTCCCCGGGGCCCTCGCGGACACCGGGCGCGCGCGGCAGGCTGAGCCCGTGGCCCCCTCCGACCCGCCGCCGGCGCTGTCCTTCGGCGCGGCGGCCGCCGGCTACGCCGCGGTGCGCCCCACCTACCCGGCGCAGGCCCTCGACTTCCTCCTCGACGGCCTGCCCGGCGCCTTCGGCGAGCGCCGGCTGCGCGCAGCCGACGTCGGCGCGGGCGCCGGGGCGCTCACCGCGCGGCTGGTGGAGCGCGGGCTGGAGGTGGTCGCCGTCGACCCCGACCCGCAGATGCTCGCGCAGCTGCACACCGACGTCCCCGGCGTGCCGACCTTCGCGGGCACCGCCGAGCACCTGCCGCTGCCCGACGCCTCCGTCGACCTGGTGGTGCTGGCGCAGGCGTGGCACTGGGCCGACCCCGCGGCCGGCAGCGCGGAGGCCGGGCGGGTGCTGGCCCCCGGCGGGCGGCTGGGGCTGCTGTGGAACCGCCGCGACGCCACCGAGCCGTGGGTGGCCGCCCTCGGCGACCTGCTGGCGCCGGCACCGCACATGGCGGCGCGCGCGGAGGACCCGCGGGTCGGCGCGCCGCTGGTGGACGCCGAGCGGCACACCACCGGGCGGTGGACGCACGAGCTGACCCCCGAGGAGGTGGTCGGGCTGGCCGCCAGCCGCAGCGGCGTGCTCACCGCGCCGCCCGCGGAGCGGCGGCGGGTGCTGGAGGCGGTGCGCGAGCTGCTGGCCGCCCACCCCGACACCGCGGGGCTGGAGCGCATCCCGGTCCCGTACACGACCACCTGCTGGCGGGCCCGCCGCCCCTGAGGCGCGCCGGGGCACCGGCCCCCACCGCGGCGGCGGCCGCGCGCCCTCCTACAGTCCTCGGGTGGCGAGCGCGGGTCAGTGGGTGGCCGGCGCGCGTCCCAGGACCCTGCCGGCCGCTCTCGCGCCGGTGCTCGTCGGCACCGGAGCGGCCGCGCTGGTCCAGTCGGCCCACCCCGGCCGGGCGCTGCTGGCGGCGGTGGTGGCCCTGGCGCTGCAGGTGGGCGTCAACTACTCCAACGACTACTCCGACGGGGTGCGCGGCACCGACGCCGACCGGGTCGGGCCGCTGCGCCTGACCGCCTCCGGCGTCGCACCGCCCCGGCAGGTGCTGCGCGCGGCGCTGCTGTCCTTCGCGGTGGCGGCGGTCGCGGGCGTGGCGCTGGTCGCGCTGTCGGGGGCGTGGTGGCTGCTGGTGGTCGGCGCCCTCGCCGTCGTCGCCGCCTGGACCTACACCGGCGGGCCCCGTCCCTACGGCTACGCCGGGCTCGGGGAGGTCTTCGTCTTCCTCTTCTTCGGGCTCGTCGCCACGCTGGGCACGACCTACACGCAGACGGGCGCCACCGGCGCCGCCAGCTGGGCCGGCGCGGTGGCCGTGGGCTCGCTGGCCTGCGCCATCCTCGTGGCCAACAACCTGCGCGACGTGCCCACCGACGCGGTGGCCGGCAAGCGGACCCTGGCCGTGCGCCTCGGGGCGGCGCGCACCCGGGTGCTGTACGCCGCGCTGCTCGTGGTGCCCTACCTGCTCCTGGCCGTCCCGGCGCTCGCCCGGCCCCGCGCCCCGCTGGTGCTGGTGACGCTCCTCACAGCCCCGCTCGCGGTGGCGGCCGCGCGCACGGTGCTGCGCGGCGCCGCGGGGCGCGAGCTGGTGGGGGTGCTGGGCGCCACGGGCCGCCTGGAGCTGCTCTACGCGCTGCTGCTGGGCCTGGCCCTGGCGCTCACCCCGCTGCTCTGAGGCCCCCGCCGGGTGCCCGCGCGACCCGGCCCGGTGCGCCCGGGGGGGGCGCCGGGTGCTCAGGGCGCGCTGCGCTGAGCGTCGTCGTCGGCGTCCTCGGCGGCGGCGTCGCGCTCGGCCGCCGAGACCCGCCCGGAGCGGCGTCGCTCCTGGTCACGGGCCACGGCGCGCTCTCGGCGGCGCGCGGTGTGCTCCTCCAGGCGCGCCACCAGCGCCTGGCGGGGACCACCCAGCACGAGGTAGGACAGCAGCGCGGAGACGACCAGCGCGAACACCACGAGGAGCAGCTCGCGCATCCCCACCGCGTAGCCGAGCAGGGCCACGAGGAAGAACAGCAGGATCCGCATCAGGGCGTAGCGGACGAAGGCAGACACAGCACGAGGGTAGGTGGACGGCGCGCTTACCATCGTCTCGTGCCGATGCTGGTAGCCCTCGTCGCCCTGGTGCTGGGGATCTACGCGCTGGTCGACTGCCTGCGCACCACCGGGACGCAGGTCCGCGGCCTGCCGGTGCCCGTGTGGGTCGCGGTCATCGTCCTGCTGCCGGTGGTGGGCCCCCTGGCCTGGCTGCTGGCCGGCCGCGCCCACGGGCCGCGCCCCGCGCCGCCGGCGGGCGGCGCACGGCCGAGCGCCCCGAAGGGCCCCGACGACGACGAGGACTTCCTGCGCTCCCTGGACCGCAAGCACCGCGGCGACGTCTGAGGCGCCGCCCTCCCTCGACGCGAGGGCCCCGGGACCCTGCGGGTCCCGGGGCCCTCGTGCGTCCGCGCCGCCCGGCCGGTCCGGCGCCGTCAGCCGATGCCGGCGTAGGAGTGGTTGCCGGGGAAGAAGACGTTGACCACGCCGTAGTTGATCATGAGGCACGCGAAGCCGGCGATGGACAGGTACGCGGCCCGGCGGCCGTTCCAGCCGCCGGTGGCCCGGGCGTGCAGGTAGGCGGCGTAGACCACCCAGATGATGAAGGTCCACACCTCCTTGGGGTCCCAGTTCCAGTACCGGCCCCACGCGACCTCGGCCCAGATGGCGCCGGCGACCAGGGTGAAGGCCCACAGCGGGAACGAGACGGCGATGAGGCGGTAGGAGAGCCGCTCCAGGTCGGCCGCGCTGGGCAGCGCCTCCATGAAGCGGCCCGCGCCCAGGGTGGCGCCCGCGGCGCGCTGCGCCTCGCGCCGCTCCTGCACCAGCTGCAGCACGGTGGTGGAGAAGGCGAGCACGAACAGCGCGGAGCTGACGAAGGCCACCGACACGTGGATGACCAGCCAGTAGCTCTGCAGCGCCGGCACGAGCGGCGCGGAGTCGGTGTAGAGGACGGCGACCGCCAGGCCCAGGCTCAGCAGCACCGGGGCCAGCACGAAGGTCGACAGCCAGCGCACGTCGCGCCGGGTGAGCACCAGCAGGTAGACCAGGACGACGACGGAGGTGCCCGTCACCGAGAACTCGTACATGTTGCCCCACGGCGCCCGGTGCGCCGAGAGCCCGCGGGTGACCACACCTCCGACGTGCAGCAGCAGCGCCAGCACCGTGAGGGAGGTCGCGATGCCCGCGGCCCGGCGCGGCGCGCCGTCCTCGGCGAGCGGGACCGGCTGCTCGGAGGCGGAGCTGCGCGCCACGGGCCCGGCGGCGCCGGCGCCCACCGGCACCACCTGGCGCGGTGCGGCCTGCGCGGAGGCCCTGGCCCGCTGGCGGCGGCGCGAGCGCGCCGTGGCGCGGTCGCCCAGGGCGGCCAGGTCCATGGCACTGGCGCCGAGGGCCAGGGTGTACACGGCCATGGCCGAGTAGACGAGGGCGTTGCTGGCCGAGGCCAGCGACTCGTCGACGCTCACGGCTCCTCCTGTCGAGGGGGCTGGTGGGACGGTGTGCTGCCGGTCTGGTGGGCGTCCCCCGCGGGGGTGGCGGCCGGGGGCGGGGCGGGCAGGCGCGCGAGCACGGCGGACAGGACGGCGTCGGCCTCGGCGGCCAGGCCGTGGTCCTCGCTGCGGGCGAGCGCACCCACCTCGAGCAGCGTGCGGCCCCCCGCGCCGTCCCCGGCGGCGGCTGCGCGCACCCACAGCCGGCGGCGCGGCACGAACAGCGAGGCCGTGAGCCCGACGATCGCGAGCACGGAGGCGACGAGCGCGGCGCCGCGGGCGGGGTCGTGCCGGACGGTGAGGCCGGCGTACCTGTCGATGCGGTCGAGCGTCACCGAGCCGAGCCCGTCCGGCAGCTCGTAGGTCTCCCCCGGCCGCATGGCGAACCGCAGGGGCTCCCCGTCGGTGCCGGTCACGCGCTCCATGCGCGAGGTGTCGAGCTCGTAGACGTTCTGCGGCACGCCGTCGTCGAGGCCCAGGTCGCCGGTGTAGGCGAAGAAGAGCACCTCGGGGTCGCGCAGGTCCGGGAAGCTCGAGAACGGGACGCCCGCCGCGTCCTCGGAGACCGTGGGCAGCAGCAGGCCCTGCAGGCCGAGGTCGCCGTCGAGCCCGGGCACCTTCACCACGCCGGTGGAGGTGTAGTTGGCGTCCTGCACGAGGAAGGGCGTGCCCTGGGAGAACAGGACGTCGCCGGCGGCGTCGCGCACGGTGATGACCGGTGCGTAGCCGTTGCCGGCCAGGTACACCGACGCGCCACCCGCGCGCAGCGGCTCGTTGACCCGGATCTCCTCGCGCCGCGGGGCCTCGCCCGGGGCGTCGGTGACGGTCACGTCCGCGGAGAAGCTGCGGGGAGCGCCGAACTGGTTGCCGGTGGAGTCCTCGTCGAAGGCCACCCGCAGGTCGTCGAGCGTGAAGGAGAAGGGCGGCAGGGACGCACCGTCGACCAGGGCGCCCGGGTCCCAGCTGTCGTAGGCGGTGACCTGGTTGGCGTACGCCTGGCCCTGCTGGACGATGACCTGGGCGCGGTAGCCGTACAGGCCGCCGGTGCCGATGGCGATGAGGACGCCCACCAGCGCCAGGTGGAACAGGAGGTTGCCGGTCTCCCGCAGCTCCCCGCGCTGGGCCGCCAGGGAGGCACCGCGCCGGTCGTCGGCGAAGTCCGCGGTGCGGTACCGGCGGCCGCGCAGCACCTCCTGCGCGGCGCGCAGCACCTCCGCCGGAGCGGCGTCGACGGCGACGGCCCGGTGCTCGGGCAGCCGCGACAGCCGGGCGGGCGTGCGCGGCGGCGGCTGGCGCAGGTTGGCCAGGTGCACCTTCGTGCGCGGCAGCACGCAGCCGACCAGGCTGATGAACAGCAGCAGGTAGACCGCCGAGAACCAGGGCGAGGAGTAGACGTCGAAGAGGCCCAGGCGGTCCAGCCACGGCGCGGTCGCGGGGTTGTCCTCGGCGTACTGCGCCACGGCGACCTGGTCGATGTTCCGCTGCGGGAACAGCGACCCGGGCACCGCCAGGACGGCGAGCAGCATGAGCAGCAGCAGCGCCGTGCGCATGCTGGTGAGCTGCCGCCAGGTCCACCGCAGCCAGCCGACCGCCCCGAGCCCGACCGGCCGCGGGTCCGACGGCGGCTCGGCGGAGGTCCGCCGCTCCTCGACGGTGGTCACGAGCCCTGCGCCTCCCTCTCGCGCTCGCGCATCAGACCGGGGTCTCCCAGGCGCCGATGCTGCCCTGCAGCGCGCCGAGCCACTGGCTCCACAACCCGCTGACCAGGAGCACCCCCACCACGACCAGGGCGACCCCACCGGCGCGCGCGATGACCAGACGGCGGCGGCGCAGCTGGTCGAGCGCCCGGGCGGAACGCCCCAGGCCGAGCGCGACGAGCACGAACGGCAGCCCGAGCCCCAGGCAGTAGGCGACGGTCAGCAGCACACCGCGACCAGCGGTGCCGGAGTCCGTGGCCAGCGCGAGCACCACCGCCAGGGTGGGGCCGATGCAGGGCGTCCAGCCCAGCCCGAAGGTCGCCCCGAGCAGCGGCGCCCCCACCAGGCCCGCGGCGGGGCGCCAGCGCACCCTGGCCTCTCCGCGCAGGCCCGGCACGGCCCCCAGGAACGCCAGGCCCATGAGGACCACGACGACGCCCATCCACCGCGTCAGCTCCAGCTGGTGCCCCACGAGGAAGGCTCCCAGCGCGCCGAAGGCCGCACCGGCCGCGACGAAGACCGCGGAGAACCCGAGCACGAACAGCACCGAGCCCAGCAGCAGCCGTCCGCGGCGCTGGCGCTCCAGGTCCACACCGGTCAGCCCGGTGACGTACCCCAGGTAGCCCGGCACCAGCGGCAGGACGCAGGGCGAGGCGAAGCTCACCACGCCCGCGACGGCCGCGACGAGCACCGCGACGAGCACCGGGCCGCCGCCGGCGAGGCCTTGGAAGGCCTCGGCGGCGCTCATGCGCCGCTCCCGCTGCCCCGGCCGTCGCCGTCGTCGGCCCGGCCGCTGCGCACGTCGTCGATGATGCCGCGCAGCACGTCCTCCTCGACCTTGCCGACCACCCGGGCGGCCGGCCGGCCCTGCGCGTCGAGCACCAGCGTGGAGGGCACGGCCTGCGGGGGGATCCGGCCCCGCAGCGCCAGCAGCCCCTGGCCGGAACCCGCGTCCAGGACGCTCGGGTAGGGGATGCCGAACGACTTCTCGAAGGTCAGCGCCACGGCCGCGTCGTCACGGGTGTTGAGGCCCAGGAAGCGCACGTCCGGGGTGTCGCCGGCCACGGCCGCCAGCTCGGGCGCCTCCGCGCGGCAGGGCGCGCAGGCGGCGTACCAGACGTTGATGACCACCACCTGGCCGCGCCAGTCGGCGACGTCGACGGTCTCCCCCTCGGCCGTCCGGCCCGTCAGGGCGACCGGCTCCCCGCGGTCGGCCACGGGCAGGATCTGCCGGGTGCCGTCACCGGAGACGTAGCCCTGCTGGTTGCCGGTGTCCGCGCCCGGCTGGCCCAGGCCGGAGCAGCCCGCGAGCGCGGCGGCGGTCGGCAGGGCCAGGGCGCCGGCCAGCAGCGCGCGCCGGGACAGGCCGCTCACGCCGCCCCCGCCGTGTCGACGGCGCCGGGCAGCAGCGAGGCGGCGGGCTCGCGGTAGTCCACCCCCACCAGCGCCGTGCCGTCGAAGCGCAGGGTGGTCAGGCTCGCCAGGGTGCACTCGCGCCTGCGGGGGTCGTGCCACAGGCGGCGGCCCTCGGCGCGGCGGCGGGCGCAGTAGATGGGCAGCTGGTGGGCGACCAGCACCGTCTCGTGGCCGGCGTTGCGCTGCGCGGCCTCGCGGGCCACGGCGAGCACGCGCTCGGCCTGCTCGGCGTACGGCTCGCCCCAGGAGGGCCGCAGCGGGTTGCGCAGCACCCACCAGTGGCGCGGGCGGGTCAGGGCGCCGTCGCCGACGCCGAAGGTGAGGCCCTCGAAGTGGTTGGCGGCCTCGACGAGGCGCTCGTCGGTGCCCACGGGCAGCCCGAAGGCCTCCCCGACGGGCGCGGCGGTCTCCTGGGCGCGCTGCAGCGGGGAGGCGACCACCTCCACGACGTCGGCCCCCTCCTCGGCGAGGGTCTGCGCGACGAGGGCGGCCATGGCCTGGCCGCGCTCGGAGAGGCGGTAGCCCGGCAGCCGGCCGTAGAGCACGCGCCGGGGGTTGTGGACCTCCCCGTGGCGCAGCAGGTGGACGGCGGTCAGGGCCATGCGGACAGCATCCCACCCGCGCCCGGGTGCCGGGCGACGCGCGCCGCCGGCGTGCGCCCGACGTCACACCGGCCCGGGCGGCCCCGTCAGGGCTGGAGGCTGACGACGCCGAGGTCGCGCGCGGAGGTGAGGGTGCCGCGCACGCCCTCGCCGCGGTAGCTGCCCGAGGTCGGCGCCACGTCGGCGTAGTCGCGGCCCACGGCGACGGTCAGGTGGCCGGCGCCGGCGCGCTTGTCGTTGCAGGGGTCGAAGGCCACGGCCACGGCCCCGGGGCGCCCCTCGACGAGGCCGGGGACGACGACGTCGACCCAGGCGTGGGTGCCGCCCTGGCCGATGAGGTGCCCCGAGACGTAGCGGGTGGGGACACCCAGGTGGCGCATCACGGCGATCATCACGTGGGCGTAGTCCTGGCAGACGCCGACGCCCCCGGCGAGCGCCTGCGCGGCGGTGGTGCGGAAGGTGGTGGTCCCGGGCGCGTAGCGGAAGCGCGCGTGCACGGCGGAGCACACGCGCTCGGCGGTCTCCAGGGGGTTCTCCGGGCGGCGCAGGGACTCGGCCAGCTCGACGACGGCCTCGTCCGGGGCGGTCAGGGCGGTGGGGGTGAGCAGGCGCGGGTCGCGCAGGGCGGTGCGCGGCACCGCGGCGTGCGCCTCGTGGGCGCAGGCGGGCACCACGCGCTCCAGCACGGCGGCCAGCCGGAACTCCACGTGCTCGGCCACCCGGTCGGCGCTCACGCGGGTGACCGTGTTGCCGAAGGCGTCGCGGCGGTCGGTGCGCCGCCAAGCGCCGTCGGCCGGCCCGGTCACCGACAGGGTGGCCAGGCGGCGGTGGACGTCGCCGTGGACGGCGGGCGGCAGCACCACCAGGCGCTGGCGCAGGTCGGCGACCGGCGCGTCGTAGGAGTACCTGAAGGTCTGCTCGAGGCGGTAGACCACGCGCGAGGCGGCCTCCAGGTCCGCCGCCTGCGCGGTGAGCAGCGGGGCGGACATCGCGTCGAGCATCACAGGAGGACCCCCTCAGCAGGGCCGTGCACCACGGCGCTCGCCGTCATGCACGGATCCTGCACGTCTCGCGTTACCACGGTGTTGCGCCGCACCGGCGCACCGCAGTGATCGGTCGCGAGGGCCCTCTCCTTGAGCCGTCCGGGTGAACGGCACCGCCCGCCCGGGGGTCCTGCCTACCCCCGCTGGGCCGCCGCCGCAGCCCGGGCGGCGCCCGGCAGCGCGTCCAGGACGACGCCGACCGCGTCGTCGTCGTGGGAGGCCGAGCAGAACCAGGACTCGTAGCAGGACGGCGGCAGGTGCACCCCGGCGTCGAGCATCGCGTGGAAGAAGGCGGCGAACGCGCCGGTGTCCTGGGTGCGGGCGGTGTCGTAGTCCACGACGCGGACGTCGGTGAAGAAGACGCTGAACATGCTGCCCGCCACGCCCAGGGTGTGGGGCACGCCCTCGGCGGCCAGCGCGGCGGAGGCGGCCTCGCGGATGGTGGCGGCCACGGCGTCGACGCGGGCGTAGACCTCGGGCGTGCAGTGCTGCAGGGTGGCCAGCCCGGCGGCGGAGGCGACGGGGTTCCCCGACAGCGTGCCGGCCTGGTAGACGGGGCCGGCGGGGGCCAGGTGGGCCATGACGTCGGCGCGGCCGCCGAAGGCCGCCACGGGGAAGCCGCCGCCCATGACCTTGCCGAAGGTGAACAGGTCCGGTGCCAGGGCCTGCTCCCCCGCGCCGTCACCGAGGTCGACGCCCTGCCGCCCCTCCAGGCCGAACCAGCCGGCGCGCGAGAGCCGGAAGCCGCTCATCACCTCGTCGCTGATGAGCAGGGCGCCCGCGCGGCGGGTCTCGCGCAGCAGCGCGGCCGTCCAGCCCGGGGCGGGCGGCACGACGCCCATGTTGCCGGCGGCGGCCTCGGTGATGACGCAGGCGATCCGGTCGCCGTGGGCGGCGAAGGCGCGCTCCAGGGCGGGGACGTCGTTGAAGGGCAGCACGAGGGTCTCCGCGGCGCTCTCGGGGGTGACGCCGGGGGTGTCGGGCAGCGCGAAGGTGGCCAGCCCGGACCCCGCGGAGGCCAGCAGCGCGTCCACGTGGCCGTGGTAGCAGCCGGCGAACTTCACCACCACGGGCCGCCCGGTGAAGCCGCGGGCCAGGCGGATGGCGCTCATCGTCGCCTCGGTGCCGGAGCTGACCAGGCGCACCTGCTCCAGGGGCTCGACGCGGGAGACCAGCTCCTCGGCCAGCAGCACCTCGCCCTCGCTGGGGGTGCCGTAGCTGAAGCCCTTCTCCGCGGCGGCCACGACGGCCTCGCGGACGGCGGGGTGCCCGTGCCCGAGGATCATCGGGCCCCACGAGCCGATGAGGTCCACCCGGCGCACCCCGTCGGCGTCGGTGAGCCACGGGCCCGAGGCCGAGGCGGTGAAGCGGGGCGTGCCGCCGACGGCGCGGAAGGCGCGCACCGGGGAGTTGACCCCGCCGGGCAGCACGGCGCTGGCGCGCTCGAACAGGGCCTGGGAGGCAGGGGCGGGCGTGGTGCCGGTCTGGCTGTCGGTCGGGCGCGCTGCGGTCACCCGTCCATCCTCCCCGCGCCCGGTGACGACGCGAGCGGGCCTAGCGTGCGGGTGTGACCGACGGCGCGCTCGACGGGCTGGGCGGCCTGCTGCTGGCGTCGCTCGGCCTCGGCGTCGCGGGCCTCGACCCGACCGGCGCGCTGCTCGCCGCGGCCGCGCTCGCCGCGGGGGCCCGTCCCCGCGCCGTGGTGCTCTTCGGCGCCTCCGTGCTGGTGCTGACGGCAGCGCTCGGCACGGTGCTCTCGCTGACCGCCGGCGCCTCGCTGGCCGGGGTCGACTGGACCGGCTCGCTGCCGGGGGGCCCGGTCACCGCGGCGCTGGAGGCGCTGGCGGGTCTGCTGGCCCTGGGGTGGGCGGTGGCGCGGCTGCGCCGCCGGGCGGACCCGGCGCGCGAGGAGGCCGCCGCGGAGGCGAGCCGGCGCGGGGGCGCGCGGCTGGCCAGCGGCGCCGGGATGGTCGGCGCCGCGGTCGTCTTCACCGCGGGGGCCGTGCTGGACCCCTCCTTCGTCGCCCTGGTGGTGCTGGCCGGGCGCGGTGAGCCGCTGGCCGGCGTGCTGGCGGCGCACGGCGCCTGGTCGGTGGTCAGCCAGGCGCCGCTGGCGCTCCTCCTGGTGGCCGTGGCCCGCGGTGGGCACGAGCGGGCGGCGGCGCTGTTCGCGCGCTTGTGGTCGCGGGCGCGCACGCTCGTGCGCCACCTCGTGACCGCGGCGCTGGCGCTGGTCGGGGCCGGCCTGCTGCTCGACGCCGCCTGGTACGCCGCCACCGGCGCCTTCCTGGTGCTCGACCCCGGCCAGTGATCGGCGGGCTCGGCCGGCCAGGCGGTGCCCACCCGCGCCACACCGGCAGCCGGTGCGCCCGGACCCCGTCGGGGACCTTCCGGAGGTGGCCCTCACCGTCGGACCCCCTCGGCAGCCGAGGGCCAGGGCCGTCTCGGGAAGCACGCCGACGGCGGCCAGCCGGGCCCCGCGCGGGCCGCGGGTCAGCCGCGCACGGGCGAGGTGGCGCGGCCATCATGAGCGCGTGCCGGCCCCCTCCGCCCCGACCCCCTCGCGCGACGTGCGGCGGTGGCGCCGCCTGCTGGCCGACGAGCAGTACGAGGCCACGGTCTACCGGCGCCTGGCGCAGCGCCGCGCCGGCGAGGAGCGCGAGGTCCTGCTCGCGCTGGCCGAGGCGGAGGGCCGGCACGCGGCGCACTGGGCGGCGCTGATCGAGGCGGCCACGGGCGCCCCGCCGCGCCCGGGGCGCCCGAGCACCGGGCTGCGCCTGCTGGCGCTGCTCGCCCAGCGCTTCGGGTCGGTCTTCGTGCTGGCCCTGGCGCAGCAGGCGGAGGGGCGCTCCAGCTACGACCGCGAGCCGCACGCCACCGCGGCGATGGCCGCCGACGAGCAGGTGCACGGCGAGGTGGTGCGGGGGCTGGCCGCGCGCGGGCGCGCGCGGGTCTCGGGCACCTTCCGCGCGGCGGTGTTCGGCGCCAACGACGGCCTGGTCTCCAACCTCGCCCTCGTCCTGGGCGTGGCGGGCGCCGGCACGAGCACCCGGGCGATCCTGCTGACGGGCGTGTCGGGGCTGCTGGCGGGGGCGCTGTCGATGGCGGCCGGGGAGTACGTCTCGGTGCGCTCCCAGCGCGAGCTGATCGCCGCCTCCGCGCCCGCGCCGCACGCCGCCTCGGTGGTGCGGGCCCTCGACGTCGACGCCAACGAGCTGGCGCTGGTCTACCGGGCCCGGGGCATGGGCGAGGCCGAGGCCGAGGTCCACGCGGCCGCGCAGCTCGCGGCGCTGCAGGGCGGGCCGGGCCGGGGCGCCCACGCCCGGCCGCTGTCGCCCTCGCCCGGCCTGGGGGTGCCCGCGCCGGAGGACGGCGACGACGTCGTCGGCAGCGCCTGGGCCGCCGCAGGCTCCTCGTTCGCCTTCTTCGCCAGCGGGGCGCTGGTGCCGGTGCTGCCCTTCCTGCTGGGGCTGGAGGGCTGGGCGGCCCTGCTCACCGCGCTGGTGCTGGTGTCGCTGGCGCTGCTGTCCACCGGGGCCGTGGTTGGCGTGCTCAGCGGCGGACCGCTGCTGCCGCGGGGGCTGCGCCAGCTGGCGATCGGCCTGGGCGCGGCGGCGGTGACCTACGCGCTGGGCCTGGCGTTCGGCACCACCCTCGGCTGAGCGCCCCGCCCGCTCAGCGCAGGTGCTCGGCGACCTTCCCGCAGATGCGGCCCAGCGCGGCGACGTCCTCGGGGGTCAGCAGGTCGAAGAGGTGCTGCCGCACGCCGGTGACGTGCAGGGGGGCGGCGGCCTCCAGGGCGCGGAAGCCGGCCGGGGTCATGGCGGCGAGCACCCCGCGCCGGTCCTCCGGGCACGCGCGGCGCTCGACCAGGCCGCGCTGCTCCAGGCGGGTGATGGCGTGGGTGAGCCGGCTGCGCGAGTGCACCAGGTCGTCGGCCAGGTCGGACATGCGCAGCGAGCGCTCGGGGGACTCCGAGAGCCTCACGAGCAGCTCGTACTCGGGCATGGACAGGTCGTGCTCGGAGTCGTCGATCTCCTGGCCCAGCCTCCGGGCGAGCAGCTGGGTGGCCTCGAGGTAGAGGCGCCAGGTGCGCTGCTCCTCGGCGTCGAGCCACCGCGTGCGGCCGGCCCCCGACGACGGCCCGCCAGCGGCGCCTCCGTCAGGGCGCGCGTCGGTCGGTGCAGCGGTGTCGTCCACGTGGGCCACCTCCGTGGCGGGAATGAAGTTGAACGTTGAACCATTATGGGGCACAGTGGAGGTGCAGCGCACCCCCGCGCCACCGGCACCGCACACCGCCCCTCCAGGAGGACCCCATGACCGCCACCCTGCCCGCTGGACTCGTCGCCGGCACCTACACCGTCGACCCCTCGCACACCGAGGTGGGCTTCACCGCCCGCCACGCGATGGTCACCAAGGTGCGGGGCCGCTTCTCCGACGTCGCCGGCACCGTGGTGCTGGCCGAGGACGCCTCCCTGATCGCCGTCGAGGCCACCGTGCAGGTCGCCAGCGTCGACACCCGCTCCGCGGACCGCGACGGCCACCTCAAGAGCGCCGACTTCTTCGACGTCGAGCAGTTCCCCACCATGACCTACCGCTCCACCGGCGTGCAGGTCACCGACGAGGGCTTCCTCGTCGACGGCGACCTGACCCTGCACGGCGTCACCAAGCCGGTGCAGCTCGAGGTCACCGCCGAGGGCGTGGCCACCGACCCCTTCGGCAACTCCCGCGCCGGCTTCTCCGCCGAGACCGAGATCAACCGCAAGGACTTCGGCCTGACGTGGAACGCGGCCCTGGAGACCGGCGGCGTGCTCGTCAGCGAGAAGATCAAGATCACGCTGGACGTCTCGGCCATCAAGCAGGCCTGAGCCCCACCCGGCCGGCAGGCCGGTGACCACGCAGAAGACCCGCACCGGGACGCTCCGGGTGCGGGTCTTCTGCGTGGTCGCCCCCGCCAGCACCGCAGCCGAGCGCCTGCACGCGGTTCCGAGGGGCCCGGGAACCGCAGCCGAGCGCTCGGCTGCGGGGAGGGGCGGTCAGCGGAGGGGGGTGATGACGAAGACGGGGTGCCCCGGGGCGGCGGCGAGCAGCTCGGCGTCGGAGGCGTCGGCGCCGACGCCGTCGAAGAAGGCGCCCACCTCCCAGGCCCACCGGCGCAGGTACTCGCGCAGGACGGGCAGCTTCTCGGCGTCCCTGAGCTCGACGGCGGCGAACACCTCCGTGCGGCGCCCGGCCCTCAACTCGCCCCCGCCGGCAGCCCGAAGGTTGCGCACCCACTGGGTGTGCCCGCGCGGCGCCACGAGGTAGCGCTCCCCGGCGACGACGAGGGGGTTGACGGGCGTCGTGCGCCACTCACCGCTGGTGCGGCCGCGCACCGCAAGCACCCGCGACCCCGCCAGCGGCAGGCCCCAGCGCGTGGAGAGCGCGACCAGCGGGTTGAACAGGTGCTGCGTGGCCCAGCCGGGCGCGAGGTAGCGCACCGCACCCGTCATCGCGAGAGCACCGGACTTCTTCGAGAGCACTGATCGCGTCATGGCACGAGGCTCCCACGGGCGCCCCCGCGGCGCAAGAGCGGTGCTCTCGATAGGGAGCAGCGATCTGGGGCGTGCCAGGATCAGCCGCGTGACCGCCGCACTGACCGCCCGCGAACGCGCCCGCCGCGAGCTGACCACGGAGATCCTCGCGGCCGCGCGCCGGCAGCTGGCTGACGTGGGGGCCGCGGCGCTGTCGGTGCGCGCGGTCGCGCGCGAGCTGGGCATGGCCTCCTCGGCGGTCTACCGCTACTTCGCCACGCGGGACGAGCTGCTCACGGCGCTCATCGTCGAGGCCTACGACAGCTGCGGGGCCGCGGTGGAGTCCGCGACCGCCCCCGGGCGGGGGCGCACGCCCCGCCAGCGCTTCACGGCCGGCTGCGCGGCCCTGCGCGCCTGGGCGGTGGAGCACCCGCACGAGTACGCGCTGGTGCACGGCTCCCCCGTCCCCGGGTACAGCGGGGACGACCGGACGACCGCCGCGGGCTCGCGCGCCCCCCTGGCCCTGCTGGCCGTCCTCGCCGACGCCGGCGCGGCCCCGGAGGCCCCCGCTGCCCCCGCCCTGCCCGCGGTCCTGGCCGAGCAGGCCGCCCGCGTGCTGGCGGCCGCGGCGGACGGGCCCGCCGCCGGTGCGACCCCCCGGGCGGTGGTGGCGGGCACCCGCGCGTGGACGGCGCTGCTGGGCCTGGTGAGCAGCGAGCTGTTCGGCCAGCTCGCGAACACCTTCGACCCGGCTGACGCCCTCGCCGAGGCCGTGATCGAGGCCCTCGCCGACGACGTCGGCCTGTGACCGGCGCCCGCGACCTCGACGGAGGAGGACGACGGGCGTCGTCCTCCTCCCCTACCCTCGAGCGGGCAGCCCGACCACCGGGCCCCGTCGCACGCCCTGGAGGGGGTCCGCCCGTGAGCCGGCACCGCTCGCCCTCCTCGGTCACCCGTCGCGGCGCCCTGGTGGCCGGGGCCGCCTGGGTCGTCGGGGCCTTCGCCGCGTCCTCGGGCACCTCGGGCCGCGCGCCGCGGGCCGCGGCCCCGCAGGGCGCCACCGAGGCGCTGGCGGCCGCCGAGGTGCCCGCACCGGCCACCTCGGCGCCCGCCGCGCCGGCGCCCTCGCCGACCACCCCGGTCTTCGACCGCGGCACCCACTCCACCACCGACGCGGCGAGCCCGTGGGTGGTGGTGAACAAGCAGCACCCGCTGGTGCCCCCCGACTACGCCCCGGCGCAGCTGGTCACGGTGGCCGGCGAGGAGGTCAGCGCCGCCGCGGCGCCCGACCTGGAGGCTCTGCTGGCCCACAGCCGGGCCGACGGCCTCGCCCTGACGCTCGTGAGCGGCTTCCGCAGCCGCGACTACCAGGACCAGGTGCACCGCCGGTCCGTGGCCCGCAACGGGCAGGAGGGCGCGGACCGCTACAGCGCGCGCGCCGGGCACAGCGAGCACCAGACGGGCCTCGCCGTGGACTTCTCCTCCGCTGACGGGCGGGCCACGCTCAGCCCGCGCTTCGCCGAGACGGCCGAGGGGGCGTGGCTGGCCCAGCACGCCGGGGAGCACGGGTGGCTGCTGCGCTACACCGAGGCCGACCAGGCCGTCACCGGCTACAACCCCGAGCCGTGGCACTTCCGCTGGGTGGGGGTGGAGCTGGTGGCGGCCATGGCCGCAGCCGGGGTGGCCACCCTGGAGGAGTTCTTCGGCGTCAGCGGGGGCCCCGACTACGCCTGAGCCTCACGGGCCGGCGCAGCGGGGCCCCGGGCCGGTCGAGCCGGCCTGCGTCAGGACCCGACGGCCTCGCGCTGCTCGGCGCCGTGCCCGACCACCTCGTGGTGGTCGGAGCGGGAGCTGCGGGTGACCTCGATGCGGCGCGGCTGCGCCGAGGGGGCCACCGGCACGAGCAGGTGCAGCACGCCGTCGCGGTAGTCGGCGCTGACGCCGCCCGCGTCCAGGCCGTCGCCGATCTGCAGCTGGCGCACGAACGAGCCGTGCGGGCGCTCGGCGATCAGCACCTCGCGCGAGCCGGCGGCGCGGGTGGAGCGCTCGGCGCGCACGGTGATGACGCCGCGCTCGGTGGTGACGTCGACGCTGCTGGGGTCGACCCCCGGCAGGTCGAGCTCGACGTGGTAGCCGGCCTCGTCCTTCCAGACGTCCATCGGCATGCGCATCGGCGTGCGGGCGCCGCTGACCAGCTGCTGGGCCATGCGGTCGAGCTGGCGGAAGGGGTCGCCGAAGGGGTCGAACTGCATGACGGTCACGGGATCCTCCTCACCGGATCGTGGCGCGGTCCGCCGCTGCGGACCGCGGGCACCTGTGCGGTGCCACCCGTGGAGTACCCCTCGGCGCGCCGGCCGAAACCCGGGTTGAGCCGACCAGGCTCACCTCGGGTCAGCCCCGGCGGAGCAGGTCTGCGACCTCGGTCGCCCAGTACGTGAGCGTGGCCGTGGCGCCGGCGCGCTGGACCGCCGTGAGCGACTCCAGGACGGCGCGCTGCCTGTCGATCATGCCGGCGGCAGCAGCGGCCTCGACCATCGCGTACTCCCCCGAGACCTGGTAGGCCCACACCGGCACGTCCACCGCCGCCGCCACGTCGCTGAGCACGTCGAGGTAGGGCAGCGCCGGCTTGACCATGACGACGTCGGCGCCCTCGGCCACGTCGAGGCGGACCTCGCGCAGCGCCTCCCGGCGGTTGCCGGGGTCCATCTGGTAGGCGCGCCGGTCCCCCTGGAGGGTGGACTCGACGGCCTCCCGGAAGGGGCCGTAGAACGCCGAGGCGTACTT
This sequence comes from Quadrisphaera sp. KR29, assembly GCF_052644995.1. Taxonomy (NCBI): domain Bacteria; kingdom Bacillati; phylum Actinomycetota; class Actinomycetes; order Kineosporiales; family Kineosporiaceae; genus Quadrisphaera; species Quadrisphaera sp. KR29. The sequence goes on along the minus strand of NZ_JBQXXG010000002.1, from coordinate 183,826 downwards.
CGCCGCGTAGGCCAGCAGGACGACGTCGGAGCGCCCGACGGCGTCCAGCGCGGCGCGCACGACGCCGGTCTGGCCGTCCATCATCCCGCTGAGCCCCAGCAGCGAGGCCCCGGCCTCGGCCTGCGCGAGCGCCATCGCGGCGTAGCGCTCCAGCGTGGCGTCGTTGTCGACCCGGCCGGCGTCGTCCAGGACGCCGCAGTGGCCGTGGTCGGTGAACTCGTCCAGGCACAGGTCGGCCATGACCACGCAGTCGGACCCGACCGCCTCGTCCAGGGCGCGCAGGGCGGTGTTGAGGATCCCCTCGGGGTCGTCGGCGCCCGAGCCGCGCGCGTCGCGCACGGCCGGGACGCCGAAGACCATGACCCCGCCGACGCCGGCGGCCACGGCCTCCTGCGCGGCGTCCACGACGGAGGCCAGCGTGTGCTGCACCACGCCCGGCATCGACTGCATGGGCGAGGGCTCGCGCAGCCCCTCCTTGACGAAGACGGGCAGCACCAGGCGCTGCGGCGCCAGGCGCTCCTGGGCGCTGAGCGACCGCAGCGCCGGCGTGGCGCGCAGGCGCCGCGGCCGCTCGGCGGGGAACGGCATCAGCGGCCGATCACCGGCGCCGGCGGGCGCCGGCGCGGCGCTCGCTCGGGCGCAGCACGGGCTCGCCGGCCTCCTCCGCCTGGGCGCGCAGCTGCGCGCCGTAGGCGGCCAGGGCGTCGACCAGGGACGCGGTGCTGGCGTGCTCGGCCTGCACGTCCACCCGCAGGCCCAGCTCGGTGGCCGTCGCGCAGGTCGCCGGGCCGATGCAGGCCACCACGGTGCTCGGGTGCGGCTTGCCGGCGATGCCGACGAGGTTGCGCACCGTGGAGGAGGAGGTGAAGACCACCGCGTCGAAGGCGCCCGTCTTGATGGCGTCGCGCACCGGCGCCGGCGGCGGAGCGGCCCGCACGGTGCGGTAGGCGGTGACGTCGTCGACCTGCCAGCCGATCTGCTGCAGCCCCTCGACCAGGGTGTCGGTGGCGATGTCGGCCCGGGGCAGGAAGACCCTGTCGATCGGGTCGAGCACCTCGTCGTAGGGCGGCCACTCGGCCAGCAGGCCCGCGGCGGACTGCTCGCCCTCGGGCACCAGGTCGGGCTCGATGCCCCAGGCTCGCAGCTCGGCGGCGGTGACCCCGCCGACGGCCGCGACCTTCAGGCCGGAGAACGCGCGGGCGTCCAGGCCGTACTCGGCGAACTTGTCCTTCACCGCGCGCACCGCGTTGACGGAGGTGAAGCCCACCCACTCGTAGCGGCCGGTGACCAGGCCGCGGACGGCCTTCTCCATCTGGTGCGGGCTGCGCGGCGGCTCCACGGCGATGGTCGGGACGACCTCGCTGACGGCGCCGACGGCCGCCAGGCGCTCGACGGTGGCCGACGACTGCGCCTGCGTGCGCGGGACCAGCACGCGCCACCCGAACAGCGGCCGGGACTCGAACCACGCGAGCTTGTCGCGCTTGGCGACGCCCGGGCCCAGGACGGCCACGAGCGGCTCCGGGAGGTGGTCGCCCTCGGCGGCCAGGACGTCGGGCAGCGTCGAGAGCGTCGCGGAGACCGAGCGCTGCGCCGTGGTGGTGCCGCCCGAGGTCACGACGATCTCCGCGGACCCGCTGCGCCCCGAGGCCAGCAGCGCCTTGGCGGCACCCACGACGTCGTCGGCGGACCCGGTGACGACCACGGTGCCGGGCACCCCGCTCACCGCGTCCACCGCGGCCTCGCCCAGGGCGGCGTCCAGGACGTGCACGTCGCTGGAGCGCGCCGTGCTGGTCGCGATCCCCGCGTACAGCGGCACGGCGGTGGCCACGGACACGCCCGGGACCACCTCCACGGCCACCCCGGCGCGGCGCACGGCGGCCAGCTCGTCGGCCAGCTGGGGGGAGCTGGCCGCGTCACCGCTGAACAGGCGGACCACGGCGCGCCCGGAGCGGGCGGCCGCCAGGGAGAGCTTGGCGCGCGCAGCGCCGGTGAGCGGGGCGGCGCCCTCGGGGGCGGCGGTCTCCAGCACCTCGACGCCGTCGCCGCAGTGCCGCTGCACCGCGGCGAGGGCAGCGCTCTCGGGGGCGCCGGTCGACTGCGCGTCGGCCCCGCGGTCGACGACGACCACGTCGGCGGCGGCGAGCAGCTCGGCAGCGCGCAGCGTGAGCAGACCGGGGTCGCCGGGGCCCGCCCCGACGAAGGCGACGGCCGGCACGGGCGCCGGGGGGGCCGAGCTCGCCGTGCCGCCGCTGGCGGCGGGTGCGCTCTGGGTGGGGGTCGCACCGGCAGCACCGGGGGTGCTGGGGGCGGCGGTGGCGCCGGCGTCGGCCGCTGCGGGTGCGGCGGGGAGCGTCGGGGCGGAGGTGGGCGGGGTCACGGGTGCACCCTCTCCGGCGGCTCGGCCGCCGTGTCGTGAGCGTTCGAGGCTGGCTGCGGGGCTGCGCCGCTGGGGCGCGGGGTCTCGGGGCGGGCGGGGGCGGAGGGGTCGGGCGGGGCGTCCTGGCCGGTGGCCAGAGCGGTCTGCGGGGTCGGCGGGCCCTGGGGGCCCTGCGCGGTGCGCGCGGGCAGCGGCGCCAGCGCCGGCGAGCCCGAGGCCAGCAGGTCGGCGGCCACGCGGCGGCCGACCTCCTCGGCGCCCTCCAGGGGGCCGCTGCCGGTGCGCACGGCGGTGGCCGAGCCGTCCAGCGCCGTCACCAGGCCCGTCAGCCGCAGCCCGCCGCCGGCGTCGTCGAGCACGGCGAGGGCCCCGACGGGTGCGGCGCAGCCCGCCTCCAGGGCGGCCAGCAGCGCGCGCTCGGCCGTGGTCGCGGCGCGGCTGGCGGGGTCGTCGAGCAGGGCGCACGCAGCGGCCACCGCGGCGTCGTCGGCGCGGCACTCCACCGCCAGCGCGCCCTGGCCGGGAGCCGGCAGCAGGGCGGCGGCGGGGAGCACCTCGGTGGCCTCGTCGGCCCGGCCCAGGCGCAGCAGGCCGGCGCGGGCCAGCACCACGGCGTCGAGCCGGCCCTCGGACACCAGGCGCAGCCGGGTGTCGACGTTGCCCCGCACGTCCACGACCTCCAGGTCCGGGCGGTGCGCGCGCAGCTGGGCGGCGCGGCGCGGCGAGCCCGTGCCCACCCGCGCCCCCGCGGGCAGGTCGGCCAGGCGGCGGCCGCCGGAGGCGACCAGCACGTCGCGGGGGTCCTCGCGGGGCGGCACCGCCGCCACCACCAGCCCGGCGGCGGGCGCCGTCGGCAGGTCCTTGAGGGAGTGCACGGCCAGGTCCACCCGGCCGGCCAGCAGCGCCTCGCGCAGCGCGGTGGCGAAGACGCCGGTGCCGCCCAGGCTCGACAGCGGGGCGCGCGAGACGTCTCCCTCGGTGGTGACCTCCACCAGCTCCACCGCGCGGCCCGTGCGCTCGCGCAGCGCGGCCGCGACGTGCTCGGACTGGGTGCGCGCCAGCGCGCTGCGGCGGGTGCCCAGCCGCAGGGCGGCACCGGCGCTCACGCGGCGCCCTCCCCGGTGGGCGCCGCGACGGCGCGCAGCACCTCCGCCACGCTGCCCCCGCCGGTCGCGGCGGTGCCGGAGACGGTGGGCGCCACCGGCCCGGCGCCCAGGCCGCCCAGGCCGGCGGCGGGGCCGTCGAGGTCGAACAGCTCGCGCAGGGCCGCGGCGTACCCGGCGCCGTCGGCGCCGTCGGCGGCCAGGGCCTTGACGCGCACGGTGGGCGTGTGGAGCAGCTTCTCGGTGACCCGGTGCACGGCGAGCTCGGCCTCGGCGACGACCCGGGGGTCGGCGTCGGCGCCCAGGCGACCGCGGAGCCGGACCACCTCCCCCTCGACCACGTCGCGGGCCAGGGAGCGCAGGGCGGCCACGGTGGGCGCCACGGCGGCCGCGCGCTGCTCGGAGAGGTAGCCGGCGACCTCGTCGGCGACCACGGCGCGCGCCGACCTGACGCTGCCGGCGACCTCGGAGAGGGCCTCCTCGCCGCCCTCCCCCGGCGCGGGGGCCGCGGCGAGGCGGCGGCGCAGCGCGTCGAGCCCCACCAGCTCCACGCCGGGCAGCTCCCCGGCGGCCGGGTCGACGTCGTGCGGGAGGGCCAGGTCGACCAGCAGCTGCGGGGCGGGGCCACCGCCGCTGGCGCGCCGGCGCCCGGCGCGGGCCGCGGCGAGCTCGTCGGCCTCCAGCACCGTGCCGACGGCGCCGGTGCAGGAGACGACGACGTCGGCCCGGGCCAGCTCGGCGCGCAGCGCCGCGGCGTCCTCCAGCCCCAGCCAGGTGCCGCCGACCGAGGCGGCGAGCCGCTCGGCGCGCTCCGCCGTGCGGTTGGCCACGGCGATCGAGCCGACGCCGAGGCGCGCCAGGGTGGTGGCGGCCAGGGCGCTCATGGAGCCGGCACCCACCACCAGCGCGTGCACGCCCGCCAGGGGGCCGACCACCGCGTCGGCGCCCTCCAGCGCCGCCTCCACCAGGGAGCGGCCGGCCCTGTCGAGCCCGGTCTCGCTGTGGACGCGCTTGCCCACCCGCAGCGCGCGCTGGACCAAGGGGTCCAGCACGCGGCCGACGGTGGCGTCCTCCTGGCCGCGGCGCAGCGAGGCGCGCACCTGGCCCAGCACCTGGGACTCCCCCAGGGCCATCGAGTCCAGCCCGGCGGCCACGGAGAACAGGTGCTCCACGGCCCTCTCCCCGTAGGCGAAGACCAGCGACTCGGCCAGCTCGGCCAGCGGCACGCCGGCGCGCTGGGCCAGCGCGGCGGACAGGTCCTGCACGCCGAGGTGGAAGGAGGGGACCGCCGCGTACACCTCCACGCGGTTGCAGGTGGCCAGCACCGCGGCCTCCTGCACCGCGCCGCCGCACAGCTCGCGCGCCAGCTCGCGGGCGCCGTCGGCGTCCAGCGCGGCGCGCTCGAGCAGGGAGATCGGGGCGGTGCGGTGCGACATCCCCACGAACAGCAGGCTCACCGGGTGGCCCCCGCCCTGCTGGAGCCGGCGGGAGCCGGGTCGGTCAGCGCCGCGGGCCGCGCCCCGGGCAGCGGGGTCCCGCCGGCGGCGGCGCGGCGGCGCTCGCGGAAGGCGAGGATGCCCAGCTCGGTGGACAGGTCCACGCTGCGCAGCTCCACGCCCGCGGGCACGTGGAGCTCCACCGGGGCGAACGACAGGACGCTGGTGATGCCGGCGGAGACCACGGCGTCGCAGGCGGCCTGCGCCGCGCTCGCGGGCACCGCCAGGACGGCGATCCGCACGCCGAGCTCGCCCACGACCTGCGCGGCGCGCGCCGACGGCAGGACCTCGAGCCCGGCGACGCGCTCACCGACCACCGCGGGGTCGCTGTCGAGCAGCGCGACGACCCGCGTGCCCAGCGGCGCGAAGCCGCCGTAGTTGGCCAGCGCCCGGCCCAGGCTGCCGATGCCGACGATGACGACCCGCCACTCCTCGGCGAGCCCCAGGCAGCGGCCCACGTGCTGGACGAGGTGGGCCACGTCGTAGCCGACGCCGCGCACGCCGTAGCTGCCCAGGTGGGACAGGTCCTTGCGCAGCGTGGCCGAGCCCACGCCGGCGGCCAGCGCCAGCTCCTCGCTGGAGACGGTGGTCACGCCGCGCTCGCCCAGGCCGGTGAGGACGCGCAGGTACACCGGGAGCCTCGCGACGGTGGCGTCGGGGACGCCCCGCGCGCCGTCGCGCTGGGCGCGCAGCGGCGGGGTGGCGTGCGGGTCTGTCACGGCGGGGCAGTGCTCCTGCTGGCGGTCTGGGCGGCACCGGGGGCCTGCGGTCACGAGCTCCCGGTGCGCCCGGCGCGAGTGCGCGGGCGTCCCAGACTAGGCACTTGTGAAGGGCAGAACAAAGTCCGCGCACGGCGGCCCCGGCGCGCGGGCGCGGGAGGGGTCCGCCCCGGGCGCCCGCGGCAGCGCTCAGGCGCCCAGGGCGGCCACCAGGTCGGTCTCGCTGACGCGCCAGTGGGCGTGGTGGCGGCCGTCCACGGTCACCACGGGGACCAGGTCGGTGTAGCGCGCGCGCAGCTCGGCGTCACCGTCGACGTCGACCTCGCGCCAGGAGGCGCCGGCCGCCGCGCACGCCCGCGAGACCTGCTCGCGCGCCACGTCGCACAGGTGGCACCCGCGCCTGCCGTAGAGCACCACGCGCTCGGTGCCGCCGCCGTCCACGCGCCCGAGGCTACCGGGGGCGGGCGCAACCCGGCCCGGCCCGGCCCGGCCCGGCCCGGACGCACGAGACCCGCACCGCGCGGGGCGGTGCGGGTCTGCAGCAGGTGCGCCTACTTCTTGTTGCGGCGCTGGTGGCGCGTCTTGCGCAGCAGCTTGCGGTGCTTCTTCTTCGCCATGCGCTTGCGGCGCTTCTTGATGACCGAGCCCATCGTGCCTCAGATCGTTCGGGGCAGCGGCGAGCGCTGCCTGCGGATGCTCCTGCGCCCCAGCGTACCGACTGCGCGCAGCGCGCCCGGAACGCTCGGGGCGCCGGTCACATCGCCTCGGTCTCCACGAAGGAGTGCGACAGGTACTGGTCGACGGCCGTCTCCGGCACCCGGAAGGAGCGACCCACGCGCACGGCGGGCATCTCACCGGAGTGCACCAGGCGGTACACCGTCATCTTCGACACGCGCATCATCGTGGCGACCTCGGCCACGGTGAGGAAGCGCACACCGCTGAAGTCGCGGTCCATCGCCATGGTTCCTCCCGGTCGTCCCTGGACCCTGAGCTCCAGGGGCCTGTGACGACTCACAGTAGTGGCACGTGTGACTTCTGGGGAAGCCGTTGCGAGAGTTACACCGGTGTGAGACGTCCTGGCGGCGGAACCGGGCTGCTCGGCGCGACCGCGCTCAGTCGAACCAGGGGTCCAGCCCGTGCTCGGGGAAGACCGCGCGGCGCGTGGCCAGGACGGCCCGGTCCAGCGGGTCGGCCGGGTCGGCGCCGGCCTCCCACGGGGAGAACCAGGCCCGGCTGCCGTCGGTCATCGCCTCCGGGGCCTCCCAGCCCTGGGCGGTGACGAAGTCGCGCCACTCGGCGGGCACCGGCGTCGAGGGGGGCACGGGGGCGTGCGCCGCGACGCCCAGCAGGTGCGCCCACACCCGGGGGACGACGTCGACCAGGTCGTACCCCCCGCCCCCGGTGGCCACCCACCGCCCCCCGCAGACCTCGTGCGCCAGGTCGTGCAGGGACCGGGTGGCGGCGCGCTGCGCGTCGACGCTGACCGCCAGGTTGGCCAGCGGGTCCTGCGGGTGGGCGTCGGCGCCGTGCTGGGTCACCAGGACGTCGGGGCGGAACGCGCGCACGAGCGGGTGCACCACGGCGTGCAGGGCGCGCAGCCACCCGGCGTCCGCGGTCCCGGCCGGCAGCGCGACGTTCACGGCGCTGCCCTCCGCGCCCGGTCCGCCGGTCTCCTCGGGCCACCCGGTGCCCGGGAACAGGGTGCGCCCCGACTCGTGCAGCGAGACGGTCATCACCCGGGGGTCGTCCCAGAAGGCGGCCTCGACGCCGTCGCCGTGGTGCACGTCGAGGTCGACGTAGGCCACCCGGCGCGCACCGCGGCCCAGCAGGTGGGTGATGCCGACGGCCACGTCGTTGTAGATGCAGAAGCCGCTGGCCCGGTCGGGCATGGCGTGGTGCATGCCGCCGCTGACGTTGACGGCGTGCTCGACCTCCCCGGCCCAGACGGCCTCGGCGCAGTCGACGGTCGCGGCGACCACCCGCGCTGACGACTCGTGCATGCCCGCGAACACGGGGTCGTCCTCGGTGCCGAGCCCGTGCGCCACGTCGACGAGGCGGGGGTCGGCGGAGACCCTGCGGACGGCGGCGACGTAGCGGGGGTCGTGCACCGTGGTGATCAGCTCGTCGGGGGGCACCCGTGCGCCGACCACGCGCACCCCGGGCGCCGACAGCAGGCCCAGCCCCCGCGCCAGGCGCGCGGTGAGCTCGAGCCTCAGGGGCGCCATCGGGTGGCCGGGCCCGAAGTCGTGCGCCGCGAGGGCGTCGTCCCAGACCACCAGCGTGCGATCCGCCACCCGGTTCACGCTAGCGGCTGCCCGGCCCCGCTCAGGTCGGGGACGGCACCTGCAGGTGCTGGCGGGCGAAGGCGAGGGCGCCCGCCAGGGCGGCGCGGCGCTCGTCCGGCCCGCGGCTGCGCCGGGTGGTGACCTCCACGCAGGCGTCGCCCTGCCAGTCGCTGGCGGCCAGGTGCGCCAGCAGCTCGGCCACCGGCTGGGAGCCCTGGCCCGGCAGCAGGTGCTCGTCCTTGGGCGAGCCGTTGCCGTCGGTGAGGTGCAGGTGCACCAGCCGCTCCCCCATGCGGCGGGCGAGCTCCAGGCAGCTGAGCCCGGAGGTCGCGGCGTGGGAGACGTCGAGCAGCAGCGCGTCGTAGTCGAGCTCGCAGGGGTCCCAGCCGGGCAGGTAGGCGGCGAACTCCCGCCCGCCGGCGCGCCAGGGGTACATGTTCTCCACCGCGAGCGTGACGCCCTCGGCCTGCGCGACGCGCCGGACCCCGGCCTCGAAGCCCGTGGCGTAGTCCTTCTGCCAGCGGAACGGCGGGTGCACCACCACGGTGCGCGCGCCCAGCCGCTTGGCCATGCGCGCCGCGCGCTCGACCTTGGGCCACGGCTCCCGCCCCCACACGCGCTGGGTCAGCAGCAGCGTCGGCGCGTGCACCGAGGTCACCGGCACGCCGAAGTGGTCGGACAGCTCCGCGACGGCGTCCTCGTCCTGGCTGACCGGGTCGGTCCACACCATGACCTCGACGCCGTCGTAGCCCAGCCGGGCCGCCATCTCGAACGCGTCGGCCACCCCCTGGGGGTAGACGGACGCCGTCGAGAGGGTCACGGCCACGGGCACCGGATCACCCTACGGTCGCCGCTGCGGCCGCACCCGTGGAGGTGGCCGCAGCGGCGGGCCGCTCAGACGCCGCGGGCCAGGGCCCGGTAGGCGCCCTCCCAGCGCAGCTCGCGGCGGAAGGCGCGCGTCGTCGTCCCGGCCCCGATGACCGCCAGCTCGGTGCCGACGACGTCGGCCAGGTCCTCGAGGACCTCCAGGCCGAACTGGGTGCTCATCACCGTGTGGTGGGGGCCGCCGGCCTCCAGCCAGCACTCGGTGGAGGTGCGCCAGTCCGGCAGGGGCTCCCAGACGGCGCGGGCCACGGGCAGGTTCGGCAGGTCCTGCGGCGGGGTCACCACGCGCACCTCGTTGGCCACGAGGCGGAACCGCTCGCCCAGGTCGCACCAGCCGACGATGACGGCGTCCCCGGGGTCTGCGGTGTGGACCATGCGGACCGGGTCCTCGCGGTCTCCGATGCCGAGCGGGTGCACCTCGATGCGCGGCGTGGCGGTGGTGATGGTGGGGCAGACCTCGAGCATGTGGGCGCCGAGGATGCGCTGCGGCTGGCCCGGTGCGAGGTCGTAGGTGTAGTCCTCCATGAACGCCGTGCCACCGGGCAGGCCGGCGCCGGCCGCCTTGAGCACGCGGGTGAGGGCCGCGGTCTTCCAGTCGCCCTCACCGGCGAAGCCGTAGCCGTCTCCCAGGAGCCGCTGGACGGCCAGGCCGGGCAGCTGGCGCAGGGTGCCGAGGTCCTCGAAGTTGGTGGTGAACGCCTCGGCGCCGTTGGCCTCGAGCACGCGGCGCAGGGCCACCTCGATCTTGGCGCCGTAGTGCAGGGAGTCGGCGCGCTCGGCGCCGGGCAGCAGCTCGGGGGCCACCTCGTAGCGGTCGGCGTACTCGGCCACCAGCGCGTCGGCCTCGGCGTCGGAGACCTGCAGGACGACGTCGGCCAGGGCGTTGACGCCCAGCGCCTCGACGTCGACGCCCCAGCGGATCTGCGCCTCGACCTTGTCGCCCTCGGTGACGGCGACGTTGCGCATGGTGTCGCCGAAGCGCACCAGCTTCAGCGAGCGCGCCACGGAGGCCGCCACGGCGGCGCGGGCCCACTCCCCCACCCGCTGCTGCACGCCGGCGTCACCGGCGTGGCCGGCCACCGTGGTGCGCGAGGAGCGCAGCCGCGACAGGACGTACCCGAACTCCCGGTCGCCGTGGGCGGCCTGGTTGAGGTTCATGAAGTCCATGTCGATGGTCGCCCACGGCAGCGCCGGGTCGGCCTGGGTGTGCAGGTGCAGCAGCGGCTTGGACAGCACCGACAGGCCCGCGATCCACATCCGCGCGGGGCTGAAGGTGTGCATCCAGGTGATGACGCCGGCCACGGCGTCGTCGGCGCTGGCCTCGAGCATGACGCGGCGGATGGCGTCGGAGCTCTTCACCACGGGCTTCCACACCACGCGCACGGGCACCGCGCCAGCGCCGTCGAGCAGAGCGGCGACGCGCTGGCTCTGCTCGGCCACCTGGGCGAGGGTCTCCTCGCCGTAGAGGTCCTGGCTGCCGGTGAGGAACCAGACCTCGCGGGCGGAGAACGGGTCGAGCAGGGGTGACGTGCTGGTCATGGGGGTGTTCAGCCTCTCGTGGGTGTCGCGGTCAGCGTCTCGGCGGCAGCGTCAGCGCTGGCCGTAGACGTTCTGGTAGCGGTTGAAGAGCCGGTCGACCGCCTCGGTCGGGATCGGCAGCGGCTCGCCGTGCTGGCGCGACAGGTGGACGGTGCGGGCGACGTCCTCGGTCATGACGGCGGCCTTGACCGCCGAGCGCGCGTCCACCCCGATGGTGAAGACGCCGTGGTTCTGCATGAGGACGGCGGGGCTGCGCGACCCCGCCAGGGTGGCCACCACGCCGCGGCCGATGGAGTCGTCACCGATGATCGCGAACGGGCCGACCGGGATCGGGCCGCCGAACTCGTCGGCCATGGCCGTCAGCACGCAGGGGATCTCCTCGCCCCGGGCCGCCCACGCCGTGGCGTAGGGGCTGTGGGTGTGCACCTGGCCCCCGACGTCGGGGCGGGACCGGTAGACGAAGGCGTGGGCCGCCGTGTCGGAGCTGGGGGCGTGCTCGCCGTCGACGAGGTTCCCCTCCAGGTCGCACACGACCACGCCGCGCCAGTCGAGGGTCTCGTAGTCGACCCCGGAGGCCTTGATGACGAAGAGGTCCTCCCCGGGCACCCGCGCGGAGACGTTGCCGGCGGTCCAGGTGACCAGCTGGTAGCGGACCAGGTGGCCGTGCAGGGCGGCCACCTCCTCGCGCAGGCGGCGGTGGGTGCCGCGGTCCGAGCGGCGGGTCTCGCCGGGCGTGGTGCTGCTGGCGGGGGTGCTCATGGGTGCGGGGTGCTCCTCGTCGCACGCTGTCGGTCCAGCGCGGGCGCCGGCGGCCGCGTCGATTGTGAGCGCTCACACGGCGGCGGGTCAACCTCCGGCGCGGCGCGCGGGCGGCGGCCCGGTGCTCGCGCGCACCACGAGCTCGGGCTGCACCCGCCGCACCTGCGCCGGCTCGCCGCGCAGCCGGGCCAGCAGGACCTCCAGGCAGCGACGGCCCAGCGCGTCGAAGTCCTGCCGGACGGTGGTCAGCGGCGGGACGAGGTAGGCCGCCTCGGGGACGTCGTCGAAGCCGACCACGCTGACGTCCTGCGGGACGCGCAGGCCGCGCTGCCACAGCGCGCCCAGCAGGCCGATGGCCACCTGGTCGTTGCCGGTCAGGACGGCGGTGGCGCCGCGCTCGACCAGGGCCGCCGCGGCCCGGTGGCCCGAGGCGGCGGCCCAGTCCCCGCGCACCACCTCCGGCACCGGCGCCCCGGCCGCCAGCAGCTCGGCGCGCCACCCCGCCTCGCGCGCCCGGGCCTCCAGCCAGCTGGGCGGCCCGCTGACGTGGTGGACGGTGGCGTGCCCCAGGTCCAGCAGGTGGCGCACCGCGCACCGGGCCCCCTCCTCCTGGTCCACGCTGGCCGAGGGCTGCCCGGGGCCGGCCCCGCCCTCCCCGCGGGCCGCCAGCGGGGCCTCCAGGGCCACCACGGGCACCGAGGGGTCCAGCGCCTCCACCGCGGCGACCGCGGCGTCGTCGGGGGCGATGACCACCAGCCCGTCCACGCCGAGGTCGCGCAGGTGGTCCACCGCCCGGCGCACCTCCTCGCGGCCCACCTCCGGCAGGAGCACCACCGAGGTGGCGTACCCGGCGGCCCGCGCGGCCTGCTCCACGCCCAGCAGCGCGCTCGTGGGGCCGAACTCGGCGCTGCTGGCGCTGACCAGGCCGATGGTGCGCGTGGAGCGGGTCACCAGGGCCCTGGCGGCGGTGTTGACGCGGTAGTCGAGGTCGGCGATGGCCCGCTCCACGCGGCGCCGGGTCGCCTCGCGCACGCTCGGGTGCCCGTTGACCACGCGCGAGACCGTCTGCAGCGACACCCCGGCGCGCGCGGCGACGTCGGCCATCACCGGGGCTCGACCGGCGGGCCCGCCACCGCCCGGCGCGTCGACCACCACGACCTCCACCCCGCCGGGGCGCTGCTGCCCGCGGCCGCGGCACGTCCGGCGGCCGCCACCGCACCGGGCGCTGCGCCGGGCGCTGCGATGGTAGGGCGTGGGGGCTGGCGCGCAGCAGCGGTGCAGAGCACAGTGACGGCCATGAGCAGCACGCACGCCGAGACGCGCCGCCCGGGCCCCCCGGGCCGCGGCGCGATCCGCAAGCCCCTCTTCTCCCCGGCCTCCGTGGCCCTGTTCCTGCTGTTCCTCGGCGGCACCGTGCTGGCCACCGTCGTGCCGGCGGGCATCGCCTCGCCCAGCGACCTGGAGGGCACCACCCTCGCGCAGGCCTGGCGCGCCTTCACCGTCTCCGTGGTCGGGCTGCTCGTCATGGCGGTCGCCTCGGGCTTCCTGTACGCCCGCACCCGCGAGATCGCCATGCTCGTCCTGGCGGTCGCGCCGACCACGGCGGGCTTCGTGGGCGCCGTCGTCCTGCTGGCCATGCACGGCTTCGCCTCCGCCTACCCGAACGCCTACTGACCCGCCGCTCCACCGGCGCGGCGTCCTCGCTGCTCACGTCGGGTGTCGCAGGCACCGCCTAGCGTCACCGGCGTGAGCACCCGCACCGCCCGCACCCCCCGCACCGAGCACCGCTGCGCGGAGTGCGGCTGGACCACGCCGCGCTGGGTCGGCCGGTGCGGGCAGTGCCAGGCGTGGGGCTCCCTGGTCGAGGCCTCGCCGCTGCTCGCCGCCGCGCCCCGGGGGGCCGGGGCGCCCGCCCCGGCCAGCCCCGTGCGCGCGGCGCGGCGCGCCAGCGAGGTGGTCACCGGCGGGCGCCTGGAGCGCCTGGCCACCGGCCTGGCCGAGGTCGACCGCGTGGTCGGCGGCGGGCTGGTGCCCGGGCAGGTGCTGCTGCTGGCCGGTGAGCCGGGGGCCGGCAAGAGCACGCTGCTGCTGGCGGTGGCCGACGCCGTCGCCGCGGCCGCCGGCCCCGGCGCGGTGGTGCTCTACGTCTCGGCCGAGGAGTCCGTGGAGCAGATCGCCGTCCGCGCGCGCCGCACCGGGGCCCGCTCCGAGCAGCTGCTGCTCGCCGACGACACCGACCTCGGGGCCGTGCTCGGGCACGTCGAGCAGCTGGCGGCCTCCTCCGAGCGGCTGGCCCTGCTCGTGGTCGACTCCGTGCAGACCGTCTCCTCCTCGGAGGTCGAGGGGCGCCCCGGCGGGGTGTCCCAGGTCATGGCGGTGGCCGGGGCGCTGACCCGGCTGGCCAAGGAGCGAGGTCTTCCGGTGTGCCTGGTCGGGCAGGTCACCAAGGAGACCACCGTCGCCGGGCCCCGGTCCCTGGAGCACCTGGTCGACACGACCCTCACGCTGGAGGGGGACCGCCACACCGCGCTGCGCCTGCTGCGCGCCGTCAAGAACCGCTACGGACCGGCCGACGAGGTCGCCTGCTTCGAGCAGACCGACACCGGCCTGCGCGAGGTGCCCGACCCCAGCGCCCTGTTCCGCGGCACCCGCGACGCCCCCGTCCCGGGCACCTGCACCACGGTCGTGGTGGAGGGCCGCCGCGCCCTGCTCGCGGAGGTCCAGGCGCTGGTGGCCACCACGCAGGCCCCCGTCCCGCGCCGTGCGGTCTCCGGCCTGGACACCGCGCGCACCGCGATGCTGACGGCGGTCACGGAGAAGCACACCGGCGTGCGGCTGCACGCCTCCGAGCTGTACGTGGCCTCCGCGGCGGGCATGCGCCTGTCGGACCCGGGCGCGGACCTGGCGGTGTGCCTGGCCATCGCCTCCGCCGCGCGCGACCGCGCCCTGCCCGCCGACGTCGCCGCCCTCGGGGAGGTGGCCCTGTCCGGTGACGTGCGGGCGGTCCCGCTCCTGCAGGCGCGCGCCGCCGAGGCGGTGCGGCTGGGCCACACACGCCTGCTGGTCCCCCCCGGGGCGGCCGACCTCGTGGACGGGCGCACGCGCCGCGCCGCCCGCCTGGAGGTGGTCGCCTCCCTGGGCGAGGCCGTGCGGGCCGTGCTGGACGGCTGAGCCGCGCTGCGGGCGCCCCGCCACCGGCTGCGGCGGCCGGGCGACCCCGTCGCCTCCGGGCCGAGCCGTCCGGGCGCCTCCCCCTAGACTCCCCGCGTGGACGAGCGCGAGGAGGAAGCCCTCCTGCGGGCCACGCTGGCCGTCGTGGCCCCCGGCACGGCGCTGCGCGACGGCCTGGAGCGCATCCTGCGCGGTCGCACGGGCGCGCTGGTCGTCCTCGGGCACGACGAGACGGTCGAGCAGCTGTGCACCGGCGGCTTCAACCTCGACGTCGACTTCTCCGCCACCCGCCTGCGCGAGCTGGCCAAGATGGACGGCGCCATCGTGTGCGACCGGGCCGTCACGCGGATCGTGCGCGCGGCCGTCCAGCTGGTGCCCGACCCCTCCATCGAGACCAGCGAGTCCGGCACGCGGCACCGCACCGCCGAGCGCACCGCCAAGCAGACCGGCCTGCCGGTGGTCTCCGTGAGCGCCTCGATGAACATCGTGGCGCTCTACGTCGGCTCGCGGCGGCACGTGGTGGAGGGCTCGGACTCCATCCTGGCCCGCGCCAACCAGGCGCTGGCCACCCTGGAGCGCTACAGGTCCCGCCTGGACGAGGTCACCGGCACCCTGTCGGCCCTGGAGATCGAAGACCTGGTCACCCTGCGCGACGTCGCCAGCGTGCTGCAGCGCCTGGAGATGGTGCGGCGCATCTCCGCGGAGATCTCCGGCTACGTGGTGGAGCTGGGCGCCGACGGCCGCCTGCTGTCCCTGCAGCTGGACGAGCTGGTCAGCGGCATCGGCGGCGACCGCGAGCTGGTGGTGCGCGACTACCTGACGGGTCCCGCGGGCAGCGTGACCGCCGTGCGCACCGGCCGCAGCGTCCAGGGCGTCCTGGAGGACCTCTCGGCCCTCACCGACACCCGCCTGGTCGACCTGGAGGCGCTCTCGCGGGTGCTCGGGCTCCTGGCCGACGGCGACACGCTGGACTCCCCCGCCTCCCCGCGCGGCTACCGCCTGCTCTCCAAGGTGCCGCGCCTGCCCGCCGTCGTCGTCGAGCGGCTGGTGACCCACTACGACGGGCTCCAGAAGCTGCTGGCCGCCAGCACCGACGACCTCATGGGCGTCGGCGGGGTCGGGGAGCACCGCGCCCGCGCCGTGCGCGAGGGCCTCTCGCGCCTGGCCGAGTCCAGCATCCTCGAGCGCTACGTCTAGGCCGGGTGCCCCGGCGCCGCGCGGGGCATGATCGTGGCGTGACTGCTGACGGTCGTGCTGGTGGCCCGAGCGGCGCAGGGGCTCCCGAGCTGGTGCTCGGGCCCCTGCTGCGCCACGTCGACGCGACGAGCGCCACCGTGTGGGTGGAGACCAGCGGGCCCGCCACCGTCTGCGTGGAGGTGGGTGGGGGCGCGCTCGCCGCGCCCGTGACCGCCGAGGGGCGCACCTGGGGCGTGCACGGCCACCACTACGCCATCCTCGTGGTGCGCGGGCTGCCCGAGGCCAGCGAGCTGCCCTACCGGGTGCACCTCGCCGAGCCCGCCGGCGAGGGAGCCCTCGCCGGAGCGGGCCGGCAGGTGTGGCCCCCGCCGGAGCCGAGCGCCGAGCTGGCGGCCTTCCCCCCCAGCACCATCCGCACGGCCCGCTCCGACGGGCGCCTGCGCCTGGCGTTCGGCTCCTGCCGCCGCTCGGAGCCGCTCGACGCCGCCGGCGTCGCCGCGGTGGGCCCCGACGCCCTGGTGGAGCTGGCGCACCGCACGGCGGCCGCCGCCCGCGGGCAGGACGGCTTCGAGCGCCCCGACGTGCTGCTCATGCTGGGGGACCAGCTCTACGCCGACGAGCCGTCGGCCCCGGTGCGCGAGCGCCTGGAGCGGGCGCGCCGCGACCCCGACGTCGCCGACCACCCCGAGGTCGCGCACGAGATCTGCACGTTCGAGGAGTACACGTGGCTGTACACCGAGAGCTGGAGCGTGCCCCCGGTGCGCTGGCTGCTCTCCACGCTGCCGACGTGCATGCTGCTGGACGACCACGACCTGCGCGACGACTGGAACACCTCCCAGGCGTGGCGGGAGCAGGTGCGGCGCCAGCCCTGGTTCGACGACAGGGTCCGCGGGGCGCTGGGCAGCTACTGGGTCTACCAGCACCTGGGCAACCTCAGCCCCGCCGAGCTCGAGGGCGAGCAGCTGCTGGCGGCCCTGGTGGCGGCCGAGGACGACGACGCGCGCAGCGCCCTGCTCGACGACTACGCCGAGCGCGCCGACGCCGACCCCGACACGGCGCGCTGGAGCTACGTGCGCGACTTCGGGCGCGCCGGCACCCGTGGCGCCGGGGGCGGTGCTGACGGGCAGGGCGGCGGCGTGCGCGTGGTGGCCGTGGACTGCCGGTGCTCGCGGCGCCTGGACCCCGCCGACCGCGCGATCCTGGACGACGCCGAGTGGGAGTGGGTGACCCGCCAGGCCCAGCCGGACGTCGCGGTGGACCACCTGCTG
This sequence comes from Quadrisphaera sp. KR29, assembly GCF_052644995.1. Lineage (NCBI taxonomy): Bacteria > Bacillati > Actinomycetota > Actinomycetes > Kineosporiales > Kineosporiaceae > Quadrisphaera > Quadrisphaera sp. KR29. The sequence continues at coordinate 167,027 of NZ_JBQXXG010000002.1, read as the reverse complement.
CTGGCCAGCACCCTGCCGGCCCTCATGGTCCCCGCCTTCTCCGACGTGGAGGCCTGGAACGAGGCGCTGGTGGCGGGGCGGTGGGGCCGCTGGCTGCAGCGCCCCGCGGAGGTCCTGCGGCAGGCCGTCGACCTGGAGCACTGGCCCGCGTTCGGCACGTCGCTGCACGACCTGCTGGGCCTGCTGGCGCGCGTGGCCGGCGGCCCGCGCCCGCCGGCGAGCATCCTGCTGCTCTCCGGCGACGTGCACTGCAGCTACACCGCCCGTGCGCAGCTGGACGGGGTGGTGGGCAGCCCCACCGCCGTCCACCAGCTGGTGATGTCCCCGTTCCGCAACCCCCTCAAGCCGGCGCTGCGGGTGGCCAACCGCCTGGCGGACCGGGCGCCCGTGCGCGCGGCGGCGGCGCTGCTGGCGCGCGCCGCGCGGGTGCGCCGGCCACCGGCCACGTGGGAGGTGGAGGAGGGTCCCTGGTTCGAGAACGGGGTGATGACCGTGGTGCTCGACGGGCGCAGCGCCCGCCTCGAGGTCGACCACGTGCGCGTGGACCGCTCCGGCGCCTGGCAGCGCCGCACGCACCACCGCGCGCTCACCTGAGGCGACCCGCTCCGGCCAGCGGCCCCCCGCTCCCGCCGGGAGCGGGGACGCAGCAGGGCCCCGGCGGTCGCCGGGGCCCTGCTGCGCGCGTCGCGGGTGTCAGCGGGTGCCGGAGCGCCGCTTGTTGTAGACGTCGAAGGCCACCGCCAGCAGCAGCACCAGGCCGCGGATGACCTGCTGGAGCGACTGCTCCAGGCCGAGCAGCTGCATGCCGTTGGAGATGACGCCGACGAGCAGGCCGCCGACCATCGCGCCGGCCACCGTGCCGATGCCGCCGGTCACGGCGGCCCCGCCGATGAACGACGCGGCGATGGCGTCGAGCTCGAAGGCGTTGCCGGCGCCGGGCTGCGCGGTGTTGGAGCGGGCCGAGAAGATGATGCCCGCGATGGCGGCGAGGAAGCCCATGTTGACGAAGATCCAGAAGTTGACCTTCCGGACGTTGACGCCGGAGAGCATCGCCGCGGACAGGTTGCCGCCGATGGCGTAGACCTGCCGGCCGAAGACCGTCGACTTGGTGATGACGGTGTAGGCGAGGATCAGCACCGCCAGGATGATCAGCACGATCGGCAGGCCGCGGGCGTGCGCCAGCTGCCAGGCGAACGCCATGACCACGAGGCCGACCAGGACGATCTTGCCGATGAACAGCGGCAGCGCCTCGACGACCTGCTGGTAGGCGATGCGCGCCCGCCGCGTCCGCCACTGCTGGAACGCGTAGCCCGCCACGGCCAGGGCGCCGATGAGGAGGGTGAAGGCGTCGTAGCCGTTGCCGCCGAGCAGGCCGTTGAGGAAGCCGCTGGCGATCTCGGTGTAGGGGGCGCCGTAGGGCGACAGGGAGACGTTGTCGAGCACGTAGAAGGTCAGGCCGCGGAACAGCAGCATGCCGGCGAGGGTGACGATGAAGGCCGGGATGCCGACGAAGGCGACCCAGAAGCCCTGCCAGACGCCCACCACGAGGCCCACGGCGATGCCGGCGAGGATGCCGACCCACCACGGCTGCCCGGCGGTGATGACCACCCGGGCGCTGACGGCGCCGACGAGGGCCACCACCGACCCCACGGACAGGTCGATGTGCCCGGCGATGATCACGATGACCATGCCGATCGCCAGGACCAGCACGTAGGAGTACTGCAGGACGATGTTGGTGATGTTGAGCGCGCTCAGCGAGCGGCCGTCCGTGGCCACGGCGAACAGGGCCACGACCACCACGAAGGCGATGTAGATGCCGCTCTGGCGCAGGTTGGCCGTCAGGGCGACCAGGGGGTTGGCGCTGCCGGTCTTCGGCTGGGGCGCGCTGGGGGCGGGCGCGGTGGCCTGCGTGCTCATGCGAGGTCCTCGGGGTTCTGGCTGGCCTGGGGTGAGCGGGACTGCTCGGACTGCTGCGGGGCACCGGGCGCGACCGGGGCCTCACCGGAGGTGGGTGCGGTGGCTCCCCCGGTGGCGGCGCCGGAGGCCCCGGCGCGCGCCGGGACGCGCTCCTGGGTCATCAGCTCCATGAGCCGCTCCTGGCTGGCCTCCCGGATCGGGACGTCACCGGTGATGCGCCCCTGCGACAGCGTGTAGATGCGGTCGCAGGTGCCGAGCAGCTCGGGCAGCTCGGAGGAGATGACGATCACGGCCTTGCCCGCCGCGACGAGCTTGTTGATGATCACGTAGATCTCGTACTTGGCGCCGACGTCGATGCCGCGGGTGGGCTCGTCCAGGATCAGCACGTCCGGGTCCGCGTAGATCCACTTGGACAGGACGACCTTCTGCTGGTTGCCGCCGGAGAGCTTCCCGGTCAGCGCCATGACGGTCGGCGCCTTGATGTTCATGCTCTTGCGGCTGGCCTCGGCGACCTTGATCTCCTCGTGGGCGTTCACGAGGCCGATGCCGGAGCTCAGCTTGTCCAGCGCCGCGGCGGAGACGTTGCGCTTGATGTCGTCGATGAGGTTGAGGCCGTACTTCTTGCGGTCCTCGGTGGCGTAGGCGATGCCGTGCTTGATCGCCTCACTGACGGTGCGCGCCTGGATCTCCTGGCCGCGCTTGTACAGCCGGCCCCCCAGGAAGCGGCCGTAGGAGCGCCCGAAGATGCTCATGGCCAGCTCGGTGCGGCCGGCGCCCATGAGCCCGGCGATGCCGATGACCTCACCGGCGCGCACGGACAGGCTGGCGCCGTCGACGACGAGCCGGTCCTGCACGGGGTGGCCGACGGTCCAGTCCTCCACGCGCAGCACCTCCTCGCCGGGGTGGCTCTCGCGCTCGGGGAAGCGGCTGTCGAGGTCGCGGCCCACCATCCCGCGGATGATGCGCTCCTGCGTCACCTCGCCGGCGGCGATGTCCAGCGTCTCGATCGAGCGGCCGTCGCGGATGATCGTCGTCGACTGGGCGATCGAGATGATCTCGTTGAGCTTGTGGCTGATGATGATGCAGGTGATGCCCTCGGCCTGCAGCTGGCGCAGCAGCCCGAGCAGGTGCTCGGAGTCGTTGTCGTTCAGCGCCGCGGTCGGCTCGTCGAGGATGAGCAGCTTGACGTCCTTGGTGAGCGCCTTGGCGATCTCCACGAGCTGCTGCTTGCCGACGCCCAGCTGGCCGACCGGGGTGGTGGGGTTCTCGCGCAGGCCGACGCGCGCGAGCAGCTTGGCCGCCTCGCCGTTGGCGCGGTTCCAGTCGATGAGGCCGCCGCGGCCCTTGACCTCGTTGCCCAGGAAGATGTTCTCGGCGATCGAGAGGTAGGGCACCAGGGCGAGCTCCTGGTGGATGATGACGATGCCCGCGTGCTCGGAGTCGGTGATGCCGCCGAAGCGCGCCGTCTGGCCCTCGAAGACGATGTCGCCCTCGTAGGTGCCGTGGGGGTAGACCCCGGAGAGCACCTTCATCAGCGTCGACTTGCCGGCGCCGTTCTCACCGCAGATGGCGTGCACCTCACCGCGGCGCACGGACAGCGACACCTCCGAGAGCGCCTTGACGCCCGGGAAGGTCTTGGTGATGGAGCGCATCTCGAGGATGGTGTCGGCGCCGCCGGCGCTCCCCCGGTGCGCAGGAGTGGTGGTCATGGTTCTCCCCGCTCGTTCTGCCTGCTCGTGGCCGGCGTGCCCGACCGCTGGACGCGCGAGCACCCCGCGGCCGGTGGGAGGGTCCCACCGGCCGCGGGGTGCCGCGAGGTGTCAGCTGGTCTGGCCCGCGTCGACCTCGGCCTGGGTGTAGTAGCCGGAGTCGACCAGTGCGGCGGTGATGTTGTCCTTGTAGACGATCGTGGAGTCGAGCAGGTAGGACGGGACCACCTTGACGCCGTTGTCGTACGTCTCGGTGTCGTTCGCCTCGGGCTCCTGGCCCTGCAGGAAGGACTGGGCCGCCGTGACGGCCTGCTCGGCCAGGAGGCGCGTGTCCTTGAAGATCGTCGCGTACTGCACGCCGTCGTTGATGAGCTTGACGGAGGCGATCTCGGCGTCCTGGCCGGAGATGATCGGGTAGGGCTTGCTGCCCGAGCCGTAGCCGTTGTTCTGCAGCGCGGTGATGATGCCGCGGCTGATGCCGTCGTACGGGCTCAGGACGGCGTTGACCGTGCTGCCGTCGTTGTAGGTGCCCGTGAGGAGGTTCTCCATGCGCCGCTGCGCCTCCTCCTGGGACCAGCGCAGCGTGGCGACCTGGGCGATCTCGGTCTGGCCGGACTTGACCACGAGCGTGCCGTTGTCGATGAACGGCTTGAGCGTGTCCACCGCGCCGTTGAAGAAGAACCCGGCGTTGTTGTCGTCCAGCGAGCCGGCGAACAGCTCGATGTTGAACGGCCCGGCGGGGGCGCTGGGGTTCTCCGAGCCGTCGGCGTTGAGCAGGCCCAGGCCCACCAGCACCGAGGTGGCCTGCTGCACGCCGACCTTGTAGTTGTCGAACGAGACGTAGAAGTTGACGTTCTCGCTGTCGCGGATCAGGCGGTCGTAGGAGATGACCGGGATGTTCTGGCTGGCGGCGCTCTCCAGCTGGGTGCCCAGCGCGGTGCCGTCGATCGCGGCGACGATGAGCACGTCGGCCCCGCCGCTGATCATCTGGTCGAGCTGCTGCTGCTGCGTGGGGATGTCGTCGTTCGCGAACTGGAGGTCGACCTGGTAGCCGGCCTCCTCGAGCTGCGACTTGACGTTGTCACCGTCGGCGATCCACCGCTCGGAGGTCTGCGTCGGCATGGCCACGCCGATCGTCAGGTCCTCCGGGGCCGCCGAGTTGGCCGACGGGGTGGCGGCGCCGCCGCCACCGGCTCCCTCGCCGCCGCAGGCCGACAGGCCCAGGGCCAGGGCTGCTCCCACGGCCACGAGTGCGAAACGCTTGTTCACGCGGTACCTCTCTGTGCCTCGAGACCCGGCCGTGCTCCAGCGCCCGGACGTGGCCTTCTCACCGCCTCCGACGGAGGCGGTGGGCGCTGGGCCGCCGGGCGGGGCGCCTGTGCGGCCCCGCGCCGGAGGAGCTCCGCGCAGAGTCGATTGTGAACGCTCACAGCCCCAGCCGGTCAAGGGCGCAGGGCCGCTCGTGTGGTCACGATCCGGTCACACGCGTCGCAGGCGACCCACGGCGTGCTGGCGCGGCCCGCGGCCGGGCCGGTGACGACGGCTGACGACGGCTGACGACGGCTGACGACGGGGGCTGCGGGGCCCGCGGCGGGCTGCCGGGGGCCCCGGCGGGCCCCGGGCGAGGATGGGGCGTGCCCTCCGCCCCGCTGCCCTCACCCGCCCCGCGCGGGCCCGGCGGCCCGGCGACGGACCCCGCGCCCGGCGGCCAGCGCCCCGAGCTGGTCGCGGCGGTGCTGCGCTGGTACGCCGAGAACGCCCGCGACCTGCCCTGGCGGCGGCCCGGTCCGCCCGAGGAGGTGGCCTGGCCGGTCCTCGTCAGCGAGGTGATGCTGCAGCAGACGCCCGTGGCGCGCGTGGAGCCCGTCTGGCGCGCCTGGGTGCAGCGCTGGCCGACGCCGGCGGCGCTGGCCGCCGACCCGGCCGGCGAGGCGGTGCGGGCGTGGGGCCGACTGGGCTACCCGCGCCGGGCCCTGCGGCTGCACGCCGCCGCCCGCGCCGTCGTCGAGGGCCACGGCGGGCGCGTGCCCTCCGACCCCGCCCAGCTGCGCGCGCTGCCCGGTGTCGGGGCGTACACCGCGGCGGCGGTGGGAGCGTTCGCCTTCGGGCAGCGGGTGGCCGTGGTGGACACCAACGTGCGGCGCGTCCTGGCCCGCGCGGTGAGCGGCAGCGCGCAGCCGGCGCCCGCCCTGACGGCCGCCGAGACGGCCCTGGCGGCCTCGGTGCTGCCGCAGGCCCCCGCCGGCGACCCGCGGCTGCCGGCGCGGTGGTCCGTGGCCGTGATGGAGCTCGGGGCCCTGGTGTGCACGGCGCGGGCGCCGCGCTGCGGCGCGTGCCCGGTGCTGGACCTGTGCGCCTGGCAGCGCGCGGGCGCGCCCGCGCACGACGGCTCCGCACGGCGCGGGCAGGCCTGGCACGGCACGGACCGGCAGGTCCGCGGGAGGCTGCTGGCGCTGCTGCGGGACGCCCCAGGCCCGCTGGACGGCCCGGCCCTGGCGGCCGCCTGGGAGGACGACGCCCAGCGCGAGCGCTGCCTGGCCTCCCTCGTGGCCGACGGCCTGGTGGTCCCCTCCGGCGGCGGCTGGTCGCTCCCCCTCTGAGGCCGCCCCCCTAGCCGCACGTGCCGCGGGATGTGCGGGAAGGACGGGCCCCCTAGCCGCACGTGCCGCGGAAAGTGCGGGAAGGACGGGCCCCCTCGCCGCACTCGCCGCGGAGGGTGCGGGGAGGGGCGGGGGGAGACGACGGGACGGGAGGACGACGACGCAGCCCGTCAGCGCAGGCGCAGGAGCATCCGCGTGTTGCCGAGGGTGTTCGGCTTGACCCGCGCCAGGTCGAGGAACTCCGCGACCCCGTCGTCGTGGGAGCGCAGCAGCTCGGCGTAGACCTCCGGGGCCACCGGGGTGCCCTCGATGACCTCGAAGCCGAGGCGGGCGAAGAACGGCACCTCGAAGGTCAGGCAGAAGACCCGGGTGACGCCGCTCTCGCGGGCGTCGGCCAGCAGGGCCTGGACGAGCGCGGACCCCACTCCCAGGCCGCGCGCGGAGGAGGCCACCGCCAGCGTGCGGACCTCGGCGAGGTCCTCCCACATGACGTGCAGCGCGCCGCAGCCGACCACGGCGCCGTCCAGCTCGGCCACGCGCGTCTCCGGCACGCTCTCGTAGCTGGCCACCGGGTGCTTGGCCACCAGGACGCCCTTCTCGGCGAGCGGCTCGGTGAGGGCGCGCACGGCCCGCACGTCGGTGGCCCGGGCCCGGCGCACGAGCACCCTCGAGGGCGCCGCCGCCTCGGCGCCGGGGTGGGGGGCTGGCACCGCCCCATCGTGCCCGATGGGTCCTCGGGCCCGGCAGCCACCGGTCCCGCACGACGAGCAGGAGCCCCCGGCCCTGTCGGGCCAGGGGCTCCTGCTCAGCAGCGGCGCTCCGTCAGGAGGCCTCCTCCGCCGAGGCGGTGCCGGTGGTCGGAGCGGAGCTCGCGCCGACGGCGGCCACCTCGGGGATGGGCGACTTGCGGGTGCCCTTGAAGGTGAAGCGCGCTCCCGCGCCCTCCCCCTCGACGTCGACCAGGACGATCTCGCCGGCGGTCAGCTCGCCGTAGAGGATCTTCTCGGACAGCGCGTCCTCGATCTCGCGCTGGATGGTGCGGCGCAGGGGGCGCGCACCGAGCACGGGGTCGTAGCCGCGGGTCGCGAGCAGGTCCTTGGCGGGCTGGGTCAGCTCCAGGCCCATGTCGCGGTCCTTCATGCGCTGGTCGACCTTGGCGATCATCAGGTCGACGATCTGGATGATCTCGTCCTGCGTGAGCTGCGGGAAGACCACCACGTCGTCGACGCGGTTGAGGAACTCCGGGCGGAAGTGGGTCTTGAGCTCCTCGTTGACCTTGATCTTCATGCGGTCGTAGGAGGTGCTCAGGTCACCGCCGGCCTGGAAGCCCATCTGCAGGCCCTTGGCGATGTCCCGGGTGCCCAGGTTCGTCGTCATGATGATCACGGTGTTCTTGAAGTCGACCGTGCGGCCCTGGGAGTCGGTGAGCCGGCCGTCCTCGAGGATCTGCAGCAGCGAGTTGAAGATGTCGGCGTGGGCCTTCTCCACCTCGTCGAACAGGACCACCGAGAACGGGCGCCGCCGCACCTTCTCCGTGAGCTGGCCGCCCTCCTCGTACCCGACGTAGCCGGGGGGCGAGCCGAACAGCCGCGAGACGGTGTGCTTCTCGGAGAACTCGCTCATGTCCAGCTGGATGAGCGCGTCCTCCTCGCCGAAGAGGAACTCCGCCAGGGCCTTGGCCAGCTCGGTCTTCCCGACGCCGGTGGGGCCGGCGAAGATGAACGAGCCGCCGGGGCGCTTGGGGTCCTTGAGCCCGGCGCGGGTGCGCCGGATGGCCTGGGACAGCGCCTTGATGGCGTCGTTCTGGCCGATGACGCGCTTGTGGAGCTCGGCCTCCATGTTGAGCAGGCGGCTGGACTCCTCCTCGGTCAGGCGGACCAGCGGGATGCCGGTGGCCGTGGCGAGGACCTCGGCGATCAGCTCCTCGTCGACCTCGGCGACCACGTCCATGTCGCCGGCCTTCCACTGCTTCTCGCGCTCGGCCTTGGCCGCCAGCAGCTTCTTCTCGGAGTCGCGCAGGGAGGCGGCCTTCTCGAAGTCCTGCGCGTCGATCGCGCTCTCCTTCTCGCGCCGCACCTCGGCGATCTTCTCGTCGAACTCGCGCAGGTCCGGCGGAGCCGTCATGCGGCGGATGCGCAGGCGCGCGCCCGCCTCGTCGATGAGGTCGATCGCCTTGTCCGGCAGGTACCTGTCGTTGACGTACCGGTCGGCCAGGGTGGCGGCGGCCACGAGGGCGCCGTCGGTGATGGAGACGCGGTGGTGCGCCTCGTAGCGGTCGCGCAGGCCCTTGAGGATCTCGATGGCGTGGGCCAGGTTCGGCTCGGCCACGAGGATCGGCTGGAAGCGGCGCTCGAGCGCCGGGTCCTTCTCGATGTGCTTGCGGTACTCGTCCAGCGTGGTCGCGCCGATGGTCTGCAGCTCACCGCGGGCGAGCATCGGCTTGAGGATGCTGGCGGCGTCGATCGCGCCCTCGGCGGCACCCGCACCCACGAGGGTGTGGATCTCGTCGATGAACAGGATGATGTCGCCGCGGGTGCGGATCTCCTTGAGCACCTTCTTGAGGCGCTCCTCGAAGTCGCCGCGGTAGCGGCTGCCGGCCACCAGGGCGCCGAGGTCGAGGGTGTAGAGCTGCTTGTCCTTCAGCGTCTCGGGCACCTCGCCGCGCACGACGGACTGCGCCAGGCCCTCGACGACGGCGGTCTTGCCGACGCCGGGCTCGCCGATGAGGACGGGGTTGTTCTTGGTGCGGCGGGAGAGCACCTGCATGACGCGCTCCACCTCCTTGCCGCGACCGATCACCGGGTCGAGCTTGCCCTCGCGGGCGGCCTGGGTGAGGTTGCGGCCGAACTGGTCGAGCACGAGGGAGCCCGACGGGGTGCCCTCCTGGGGACCGCCGGCGGTGGCGGGCTCCTTGCCCTGGTAGCCGCTCAGCAGCTGCAGCACCTGCTGGCGGACGCGGTTGAGGTCGGCGCCCAGCTTGACGAGGACCTGGGCTGCGACGCCCTCGCCCTCGCGGATGAGGCCGAGCAGGATGTGCTCGGTGCCGATGTAGTTGTGGCCGAGCTGCAGCGCTTCGCGCAGCGACAGCTCGAGCACCTTCTTGGCGCGCGGGGTGAAGGGGATGTGGCCCGAGGGCGCCTGCTGGCCCTGGCCGATGATCTCCTGGACCTGCTCGCGCACGGAGTCGAGGGAGATGCCCAGGGACTCCATCGCCTTGGCGGCGACGCCCTCACCCTCGTGGATCAGCCCGAGCAGGATGTGCTCGGTGCCGATGTAGTTGTGGTTGAGCATCCTGGCCTCTTCCTGAGCCAGGACGACGACGCGGCGGGCGCGGTCGGTGAACCTCTCGAACATGGTGCGCTCCTCGCGAGCGTGGGCGGTGCGGAGCCCCGTCCACCGGCTGCCACCGGATGGGCCGGACGACCTCACTGACCCTGACGATGCTATCCCCGGGGTGCGACGGCGGTGGGGGCTCGCGCCCACCACCGGGCCGCTCCGGGTGGGGAGGACCGGGTCGGCCTCCCGTCACCGTGGGCAACGCTGCCAGGTCAGGGCCCTGTTCCGGTGCAGGGCGCTCCGGCTGTTCGCTGGTGGCGGACGGCCTCAGCCGCCGGTGGCCGCCCGGTAGGCGTCGAGCACCGCGGCCGGCACGCGGCCGCGCTCGTTGACGGTGTGGCCGTTCTCACGCGCCCACGCGCGCACGGCCGCCAGGTCGGTCCCGGCCGCCGCGTCGCCCGCCCGGCCGCCGGAGGCGCGGGAGCGCCGCCCCGCCGGGGCGCGGCGGGCGTGCCCCACCCACACGGCGAGGTCGTCCCGCAGGCGCGCCGCGTTCTGGGCGGAGAGGTCGATCTCGTAGTCGACGCCGTCCAGGGAGAAGGAGACCGTCTGGTCGGCCGTGCCGCCGTCGAGGTCGTCGACCAGCACCACCTGCAGGGTCTGCGCCACCTCAGCGCACCTCGCCCTGCGCCGCGGACGACGACGGCGGCCGCTCCCCCGCGGCGCGCGCCCGCTCCGCCTCGGCCCTGTCCAGGGCCGCCATCGCCTCGCGCTCGCTGCGGTCGGCGCGCAGCACCGCGCGCATGACGAACCAGAACAGCAGCGCCACCCCGACGGGCGGCGTCAGCGCGGCGATCGCAGCCATCACGACGGGAACGGTACCCGCTGGTCAGGCCTCCGGCTTGACCAGCGGGAAGAGGATGGTCTCGCGGATCCCCAGGCCCGTGAGCGCCATGAGCAGCCTGTCGATCCCCATCCCCACCCCGCCGGCGGGCGGCATGCCGACCTCCATGGCCCGCAGGAAGTCCTCGTCGACGGGCATGGCCTCGTCGTCCCCGGCGGCCCCCAGGCGCGCCTGGGCCTCCAGGCGCTCGCGCTGGACCACCGGGTCGTTGAGCTCGGAGTAGCCGGTGGCCAGCTCGAAGCCGCGCACGTACAGGTCCCACTTCTCCACCACGCCGGCCACCGAGCGGTGGGACTTGGTGAGCGGGGAGGTCTCCAGGGGGAAGTCGCGCACGAAGGTCGGGGCCACGAGGTGGTCGCCCACGAGGTGCTCCCACAGCTCCTCCACCAGCTTGCCCGCGGAGGCGGTGGGCGCCACGCCGACGCCGAGGCGCTCGGCGCGCTCCACCAGCACGGCCCGCGGCGTCTCCGGGGTGACGGGCTCCCCGAGCGCCTCCGACAGGGACGGGTACATGGACAGCTGCGCCCAGGTGCCGCCGAGGTCGTACTCGGTGCCGTCGGCCAGCACCGCGGTGGTGGAGCCGAGCGCGTCGCGCGCGGCGGCCTGGACCAGCTCGCGGGTGCGCTCCGCCATGAGGTCGTAGTCGGCGTAGGCCTCGTAGAACTCCAGCATCGCGAACTCGGGGGAGTGCGAGGAGTCCGCGCCCTCGTTGCGGAAGTTGCGGTTGATCTCGAAGGCGCGGTCCAGGCCGCCGACCACGGCGCGCTTGAGGAACAGCTCGGGGGCGATGCGCAGGTACAGGTCGATGTCGAAGGCGTTGGAGTGCGTGACGAACGGCCGCGCGGCCGCGCCCCCGTGCAGCGTCTGCAGCATCGGGGTCTCGAGTTCGAGGTAGCCCAGGGCGTCGAAGGTGGACCGCAGGGACCTCACGACGGCGGCGCGCGTGCGCACCACCGCCCTGGCCTCCGGCCTGACGATGAGGTCGACGTAGCGCTGGCGCACCCGGACCTCCTCGCTGGTGTCCTTGTGGAGCACCGGCAGCGGCCGCAGCGCCTTGGTGGCCAGGGTCCACGAGGAGGCGAGCACGCTGAGCTCGTCGCGCCGGGACTGCACCACCCGTCCGGTGGCCGACACGACGTCGCCGAGGTCGACGTCGGCCTTCCACGCCGCGAGCGCCTCGGCGCCGACCTCGGCCAGGCTGAGCATCACCTGCAGGCGCGTGCCGTCGCCGTCCTGCAGGGTGGCGAAGGCGAGCTTGCCGGTGACCCGCTGGAAGACCACGCGCCCGGCGACGGAGACGACGGCGTCGGTCTCCTGCCCCGCGGCCAGGCCGGCGTGCGCGGCGCGGACCTGCGCCAGCGACGCGGTGCGCGGCACCGAGACCGGGTAGGGCTGCACCCCGGCGTCCAGCAGCCGCTGCCGCTTCTCCCGGCGCACGCGCAGCTGCTCGGGCAGCTGCGCGTCCTCGTCGGCGAGGGGGCTGGCGGGGGCGGGCGGGTCCTCGGACACGGTGGCCGAGCGTATCGGGAGGCGCCGGGGGCTCCCGCTGCGGCGGCGGGTCTGCTGGGATCGGCGGGTGGAACCCCCCGAGGACAGGCCCGAGGCCGACGACGAGGCGCGCCGCACCTCCTTCGGCACCCTGGTCGACGCCGAGCGCTACGACCGCCTGCGCCCCGACCACCCCGACGAGGCCGTCGACTGGCTCACCGGGGAGCCGGACGGGCCGCTCGACGTCCTCGACCTGGCCGCCGGCACCGGCAAGGTCTCCCGCGCCCTGGCCCGCCGGGGCCACCGCGTGGTGGCGGTCGACCCCAGCGACGGGATGCTCGCGGTGCTTCGGCACTGGCTGGTGGAGTCCCCCCGGGCGCAGGTGCGGGCGGTGGCGGGCACGGCCGAGCAGGTGCCCCTGCCGGACTCCTCCGTGGACGCCGTGGTGGTCGGCCAGGCCTGGCACTGGCTGCGGCCCGCCGCTGCCGCCGCGGAGGTCGCGCGGGTGCTGCGCCCCGGCGGGGTGCTGGGGCTGTCGTGGGTGGTGCGGGACCTGCGCGTGGGGTGGGCCGCGGAGCTGGAGGCGCTCTTCGGCGGGGAGGGCCTGGGCGGGGCCACCGGCGCCGACGAGGCGGCGCAGGGCGCCAGCGCCCGCGACCTGGCCGACGCGCAGTGGTGGCCGCGGGTGCCGCTGCGCGGGGCGGTGCGCGAGCGCGCCGCCTTCCCCGCGGCGCAGCGCCTGGCCTCGGTCGACGACGTCGTCGCCCTGGCCTCGACCTACTCGGGCCTGGCGGTCAGCCGGCGCCGGGAGGGCCTGCTGCAGCGGGTGCGGGAGCTGGCGGCCTCCGCGGCGCGCCCCGACGGCTCGGTGCTGCTGCCGCAGGTGTGCCACTGCTTCCGCTACCGCCTGCCCTGAGGCCCGGGGCCTCAGGGCAGGCGGCAGCGCGCTCAGCGGGCCGCGCCCACCACCAGCGGGACGTTGTCGATCAGGCGGGTCGGCCCGACCCGGGCGGCCACGGCCAGCAGCGCCGGGCCCCGGAAGTGCTCCGGGACGTCGGCCAGGGTGTCGGGGTCGACCAGCGCCAGGTAGTCCACCCGGGCCAGGGGCTCGCCCACCAGCACGTCGCGGGCGGCGCGGCGCACCGCGCTGGGCCCCTCGGGGGCCGCGCCCTGCCCGGCGCGCAGCGAGCGGCCCAGCACGAGGGCGACCTCGCGGTCCAGCGGGGACAGGTGGGCGTTGCGGCTGGACAGCGCCAGGCCGTCCTCGTCGCGCACCGTCGGCACGGCCACCACCTCCACGCCCAGGTCCAGGTCGCGGACCATGCGGCGGACCAGGAGCAGCTGCTGGGCGTCCTTCTGGCCGAACAGGGCGACGTCGGGGCGCACGAGGTGCAGCAGCTTGGCCACCACCGTGAGCACGCCGTCGAAGTGGCCCGGGCGCGAGGCGCCCTCCAGGACGGTGCCCAGCCGCCCCGAGGACACCCGCACCGCCGGGTCGCCGTCGGGGTAGACGACGTCGGGGGAGGGCGCGAAGACGACGTCGGCCCCCACCCGGCCCAGCAGCTCCAGGTCGGCGTCCAGGGTGCGGGGGTAGCGCGCCAGGTCGGCGCCCGCCTCGAACTGCAGCGGGTTGAGGAAGATCGTCACGACGACGCTGGTGGCGCGCTCGCGGGCCGCCGCCACGAGCGCCGCGTGGCCGGCGTGCAGGGCGCCCATCGTCATGACGACGGCGACCGGGCCCCGCAGGCCGGCCCGCGCCCGCGCCAGCTCCTCCCGCGTGCGGACCAGCACCGGCCCGCTCGCGGGCGCGCCGGTGGGGACCCCGCCGCCGGTGGGGGTGCTGGTGCTCACGAGGGGTCTCCGCTCTGGGCTTCGGGGGTGTCGTCCTGGAGGGCGGCCGCGACGTCGTCGCCCGCCCGGGCGCCCAGGCGGCCGCTGGCGCGCGCCCTGGCGGCGGTGGCGCGGGCCAGGGCCAGGTGGGTGTCGGGCAGGTCGGGCCCCACGGCGCCGGAGGCGGCCGCGGCGGCCAGCACGGCGCGGTGGCTGCGCAGGGTGCCGGCGTCGCCGCGGGCCACCGGGCCCGTCAGGGCGTCGTCGCCGGCGCGCAGGGCGCCGTCGAGGGCGGCGTGCAGCAGCGGGCCCAGCACGCGGTCGGTGCGCTCCAGCCCCGCGGCGCGCAGCGCCTCGGCGGCCTGGGCGACCAGGGTGACCAGGTGGTTGCTGCCGTGGGAGAGGGCCGCGTGGTACAGCGCCCGGTCGGCCTCCTCGACCACCACCGGCTCGGCGCCCACCTCGACCACCAGCGCCTGGGCCACCGGCAGCACCGGCGCCGCCGCCGTGACGCCGACGACGGCGTCGGTGAGGCGGACGAGGTCCAGGCTCGTGCCGGTGAAGGTCATCGCCGGGTGCAGCGCCAGCGGGATGGCGCCCGCGGCCCGGGCGGGCTCCAGCACGGCGGTGCCGTGGCGCCCGCTGGTGTGCACCACCAGCTGCCCGGCCTGCCAGCTGCCGGTGGCCGCGAGCCCGGCGACGAGGTCGGCCAGGGCGTCGTCGGGGACGGCGAGCAGCACCAGCTCGGCGCGCTCGACCACCTGTGGCACGGGCAGCACCGGCACACCGGGCAGGAGCGCCTCCACCCGCTCGCGGCTGGCCTCGGAGACCGCCGAGGCGCCCACGACGGCGTGCCCGGCGGCGCGCAGGGCGGCGCCCAGCACCGCCCCCACGCGCCCGGCGCCGACCACGCCCACCCCGAGGCGCCCGGGCGGGGGGCGGCGGCGGGCGCGGGGGTCCGCGGCGTCGTCGTCCTGGAGCACCCGCGGGAGCCTACGGGCGCAGCCGCGGGCGGGCGCCGCCACCTGCGGCCGTCCGGGTCCGGCACCCGCCGGCGGCTAGGGTCGCGGGGGTGGGACGGCACGAGCGGGTGGCCGAGCTGGCGCGCCTGGACGTCGAGGGCCTGGTGGTGGCCGACGTCGGCTGCGGCAGCGGGCGGACGGTGAGGGCGCTGCTGGACCCGCCGCCCGGTGCGTGCGCCCCGCGGCTGGTCCACGCCCTGGACCACGTCTCCGCCCTCGACGACGACCTGCTCGCCGACGCGCGGGTGCGCAGCCGGATCACCGACCTCGACGGCCGGCTGCCGTGGCGCGACGGTGAGCTGGACCGGGTGGTCTCCCTGAACACCGCCGAGCACCTGGGCGACCCGGTGGCCCACCTGGCGGAGGTGCACCGCGTGCTGCGCCCGGGCGGCCTGTGCGTGCTCGCGCACTCCGACTGGGACACGGCGCTGTTCACCAGCACCGACGACCAGCTCACCCGGACCCTGGTCGACAGGTTCACGGCGGCCGCGCACGGCCCGGGCCGCTCCGACGGGTTCATGGGCCGCAAGCTGCTGGCGCTCGCGGCCACCGCCAGCCGGCGCGGTGCGGGCTGGAGCGTGGAGGCCGCGACGTCGTGGGCGGACCCCCACCGCCGCTTCGACGACGGCTCGCTCGCGTGGAAGGTGGCCACCGGGGTGCTCGCCGCCGCCCAGGACGACCCCGTGCTGTCGGCGCGGGCGGCGGGGTGGATGGAGGAGCTGCGCGCCCTGGCGGCGGCCGGGCAGTTCCTCTTCGCGGTGACCGACGTGGCGGTGGTGCTGCGGCGCGGCTGAGCCGCCTCAGGGCTGGCCGGCGGGCTGCTCCATCCACCGCTCGGGCCCCGCGGAGGCGCGGGCCGTGCGCGCGCGGGCGGCCTGCTCGTCGAGCAGGGCGAGCGCCTGCGCGCCGGACAGGTGCTCCGCGCGCGGCCTGACCGGCCCGGGGGTGGAGTGCAGCGCCAGCGTGGCCAGGCCGAGGCGGCGCTGCAGCGGTCCCTGCTCCACCGCCAGGGACTGGGTGCGCTCGTGGGGGACGACGTCGAGCTCGCGGCGCAGGCGCCCGCGGCGCAGCAGCAGGGCGTGGTCGGCCACCAGCGCGCCCCGCCGGCGCCAGGACACCGGGTCCACCCAGCGCGCGGCGCGCGGGGCCACCAGCCAGCCGCCGGCGTCCGAGCTGCCGGCCAGGCCCTCGCGCAGCCCGGACGGCCCGAGGTCCTCGTGCAGGGCCGGCAGCACCAGGGAGAGCACGACGCCCACCTCCGCGGCGGTGGCCACCGGCAGCAGGGTGCTCGCGGCCTGGCTCTGCTCCCCCTCCCCCGCGAAGCCCGCGACGTTGACCTGCACCCGCCACCACCCCAGGGCCCGCCACAGCAGCGGCTGCGTGAGGCGCACCGCCTGCACCCGGCCCGGCGGCACGGTCTGGGTGCGGCTCTCGAGCAGCCCCGAGCGCAGCCTCAGCCCGTCCGGGGACGTGGCGATGCGCCAGTTGGCCCCCCTGGACAGCGCCGTCCACAGGCTGCCGGCCAGGCCCAGCAGCGGGGCGGCCGCGCCGAAGAGCACCCCCACCTCGCGCGTGGTCACCGCGCCGACGACGACCCCGGCGAGCACCACCAGCAGCGCCACGGCCGCACCGGACAGGGCCACCGAGGCGGCCACCCGGCCGAAGGGCACCTCCACCAGCTGCTGCTCGGGCGCCTCCGGCGCCGCGTCGCCCTCGAAGACCAGGCCCGCCGACCGGGCCAGCAGCAGGTTGCGCAGCCGCTGGGCGTCGGCCTCGCGCAGGTAGGCCAGCTTGACCTGCGACCCCGCGCCGCCGGCCACCTCCACCCGCAGCTCGGCGAAGCCGAGCAGCCGCGCCACGAGGGGCTGCACGACGTCGACGGCCTGCAGCCGGTCCAGGCGCGCCACCCGCTGGCGCTTGGCGATGACCCCGCTGTGCAGGCGGACGGCCTCGTCGTCCACCGTGAAGCGCGTCGCCCGCCACGACAGCGCCGAGGCGGCCACCGCCACGACCACGCAGCCCGCCAGCGCCGCCACGGCGATGAGCAGCTCGACGTGGCCGGGCAGCTCCTGGCCGCCCGCGGCGCTGCGGCCGCGCTCCTGGGCGTAGAGGAACAGCAGGACCACCAGCACCCGCCAGCTGCGCAGCACGGGGGTGACCGGGTGCAGGCGCTCCCAGCGCTGCTCGGCGCCCGGCGGTGGCGCCGGCGGCGCGGCGGGGGTGCTCACAGCCCCGCCAGCCGCGCCTCGCCGCGGCGGGAGAGCCTGTCGCGCAGCCGGGCGGCCTCCTGCGGGGGCAGGCCGGGGATGGTGGCGTCGCTGCTGGCCGAGGCGGTGTGGAGCTGGACCGTGGCGATCCCGAGCCAGCGCTCCAGCGGGCCGGCGGAGACGTCCACGTACTGCATCCGCCCGTAGGGCACCACCACCAGGGAGCGGAAGAGGATGCCGCGGCGCACCAGCAGGTCGTCCTCGCGCTCGGCGTAGCCGATGGCCCGCACCTGCCGGCCCGCCAGCCACCACTGCCACGCCCCCAGCGCCAGCCACGCACCCGCCGCGGCCAGCCACCAGGGGGACCACCACAGGCGGGCGAGCACCGCGAGCGCGGCCAGGCCGGCGGCGGTGCCGGCCGCGCTCACCAGGCGCCGGGCCAGCACCAGCCGGCCGGACACCGGCGTCCACTCCACGCCGGGGAGGTCGAAGGGGGTGCCCACGCCCACAGCGTCCCCCCGCTGCTGCGGCCGGCGCCAGGTGGGTGCCGCGCAGGTCCGGCGACCCGCTCAGGCCGCCGGGGCCGCGGCGCGCAGCGACCCGGTGTCCGGGCCGGTGCCCGCGGCCCACAGGCGCTTCAGCTGGGCGATCTCCAGGGCCCGCTGCTCGGGCGCCACCAGCGACGCCGGTGCCTCCACGTCGACGACCAGCTCGCCGGCCACCGCGCCCACGTGGACGACGACCTCGCCGCGGGCGGCCTCGGGCGCCGGGACCGGCGTCGCGCGGTCGGCGTCGCGCTCGAGGGCCGGCTCGGTGCGCTGGGAGGGGATGACCTGCGGCAGGAGGAGCACCACGGCCTCCGGCCGCTCGGCGGCGCGGGCCACCTCGACGACGTCGACGGCGTCCGCGCCGGCCTGCTCGGCGACGTCGCGCCCGTCCTCGAGGTGGAGGCCGGCGACGCCGCCGGCGGGCGCCACCGGGGCGAGGGCCAGGGCGCGGAAGGCGGCCGGGGAGGGGGCTGCCGCGTCCACGGCCGGGTCGAGGGGGTGCTGCTGGGCGCCGGCGACGTGGCGCCCGCGGACGCGCCCGCGGCGAGCGCGGTGGCGGGCGCGCAGGCCGGACAGGGTGAGCGGCACGCCGGCGGCGGCGAGGCCCGCGGCGCCGAGCGCGGGGTGGGCGGCGGTCGTGGCGACGGCGGCGACGAGGCAGCCGGCGAGGGCGCCCACGGGGACCGTGGTGGCGGTGACGAGGCTGCGCGCGGCCCAGGTCAGCGGGGCGGTGGTGGCGCGGTGGCGGGCGGTGGAGGCCATGTGAAGAACATAGGTCTCCTGCGCCCCTGAAGGCTCACGACACGCCACACGTCACGCAAGAAACATCAGTCACATCCGCCACGCGCCCGGGCGCGTCCCCTCCGGACGCGGCACGCCCCCTCCCGGCGCGCGGGCTGGCGCGGGAGGGGGCGTGCGCGGGGGCGGCGGGGCTCAGCCCTCGATGAGGCCCTTGTCCTGCAGGTAGGTGCGCGCGACGTCCTCGGGCAGCAGCCGCTCGCCGTCGACCTGGGCGTTGAGCGCTGCCAGGTCCTCGGTGGTGAGGACGGAGGCCAGGCCGTTCAGCGCGTCGGCCAGCTCGGCGTTCCCGGCGAGCTCGCTGTTGACCGCGGGCACGAGGTTGTCCGCCAGCTGCAGCTGCTTGTCGTCCTGGAGCACCACGAGGCCGAACTGGTCCAGCGTGCCGTCCGTGGTGGCGACCAGGCCCAGCTGGCTCTCACCGGACTGCACCGACTGCTTCACCGCGGGGGTGCCGAAGCCGAGGGGCAGCACCGAGGAGACCTGGATGCCGTAGGTGCTCTCCAGGCCCGGCTGGCAGAACGGGCGCTGGGGGCACTCCTCGGTGGCCGCCAGGACCACCGGCTGGCCCAGGGCGCCCAGGTCGGACAGCGTGGTCAGGTCGTTGTCCGTGGCGTACTGCTGGGTCACCGCGAAGGCGTTCTGGTCGGCCGCCTCCGCCGGCTCCAGCAGGGTGACGCCCTGCTCCTCGGCCAGCGGCTGGGCCGCGGCCACGGTGGCCGCCGCGTCGGAGGTGGCGATGAGGGCCGCGCCGGCGCCGTTGGCCTGCTGGTTGAGGTACTCGGCCAGGGTCGCGGCGTACTCGGGGACGACGTCGATCTCGCCCGAGGCGAGCTGGCCGAAGTAGACCTCGCGGTTGCTCGCGGTCACGGTCTCGGTCTGGAAGCCGGCGTCCTGCAGGAGCAGCACGTACATCTGCTGCATGACCTGCATCTCGGTGAAGTCCGCGCCGCCGACGACCACCGTCTCCCCCGAGCCGCCGCCGGCGGCCGAGGAGGCGTCGGAGCTGGCGCCCGAGCCTCCGGACTGGACGCTGTCGGCGGCGCACGAGCTGAGGGCGAGCACGGCGCCGGCGAGGCCGGCGACGAGCAGGGATGCGCGGGTGCGCCTGGGGAACGAGGTCACGCCTGACCGCCTTCTGTGTCCCGCGGCCCCGTCCGGACCGCGCGTGTCGGGCGGAAGCCTGTGTGCGACAGGGCGGGGCCGGTGGCGCCGGCCCGGGCACCGGTCGGCCCCCGCAGCCCGTGCAGCGCTGCGCGCACGGTCCGCTCGGCATGCAACCCCATGCCGGCGCGCTGCGCGCCGCCGGGGGCGGTCACGATGTCGTAACGGCTCCCCGTTCCACCCGTCCGGCCCGCTGCTGCGCGGCCCGGCGCGCCCTGTCGACCGGGTCGCTGCGGCGCGTGGCCCACGCGAGCCCGAACTCCACGGCCAGCGCGAAGGCGGCGATGAGCAGGGTGCCCGCCAGCGCCGCCGACAGGTCGATGCCGGCGCTGCCCGTGGCCCGGGTGATGATCCGCCCCAGGCCCCCGAAGGCGAACAGGGCGGCGATCGAGGTGGTGGCGACCACCTGCACGGCGGCCTGGCGCACGCCGTTCATCAGCAGGGGCGTGGCCAGGGGAAGCTCCACCCGGCGCAGCACCTCCCCCTCGGACATCCCCATGCCGCGGGCCGCCTCGACCACGCCCCGGTCCACCTCGCGCATCCCGGTGTAGGCGTTGGTGAGCACGGGCGGGACGGCGAACAGGGTGAAGCAGAGCACCAGCGTCCACCAGGTGCGCCCGAAGCCCGGCACCAGCAGCAGGATGCCCAGCAGCGCCAGCACCGGCACGGCGCGCCCGGCGTTGCCGACCTGCTGCGCGAGCACGCCGCCGCGGCCGGTGTGGCCCAGCCACACGCCCACCGGCAGCGCGACCAGGCACGCCAGGCCGAGGGCCGCCGCGGAGTAGCCCAGGTGCTGGACGAACAGCGTCGGGACGCCGGCCTCCCCGCGCCAGTTGGCGGGGTCGGCGAACCAGGCAGGGATCCCGGTGAGCCAGTCCATCAGCACCTCCCCCTCATCAGCGCACTCCCCGGCGCCAGGGCGTCACCGCGCGCTGGGCCGCGAGCAGCAGCAGGTCGAAGACCACGGCCAGCACGACGCACAGCAGGGAGGCGGTGAGCACCTGCGCGTTGAAGTTGGAGGAGTACCCGGTGGTGATGAGGTTGCCGAGCCCGCCGAAGCCGATCACGGCGCCCACGGTGGCCAGGGCGACGGTGGACACCGCCGCCACCCGCAGCCCGGCCATGGCCGACGGCAGCGCCAGCGGCGCCTCCACGCGCCACAGCGTGCGCCACGAGGACAGGCCCATCCCGGCGGCGGCGTCGCGCACCTCCGGGTCGACGCCGTCCAGGCCCACCAGGATGTTGCGCACGAGGATGGTCAGCGAGTACAGCGCCAGCGCCACCACCACGGTGGTCGAGGTCAGCCCCGTCATGGGCAGCAGGAGGATGAACAGCGCCAGCGAGGGGATCGTGTAGATCACCGTCGTCACGCCGAGGGTCAGGCCCCGCGCCCGCCGCACCCGGTGCGCCAGCACCGCCAGGGGCACCGCGAGGACCGCTCCGGCCACCAGCGAGACCAGCACCAGGTACAGGTGCTGCCCGAGGGCGTCGAGCAGCAGGCCCGAACGGGTCTGGACGTACAGCGGGCAGACCCAGTCGTTGCGCACGAGGCAGTTGTCGGGGAGGGTCGCGGAGTGGAGACCTCCCGCGACGGGTCCGGCACCGCCGGCGAGCACCTCCAGCGGCGCCGAGAGCAGGGGCGCGCTCAGGGACACGGCGGGGACGCTACCCCGGGCAGCACCATCCGGCTCGACGGCGTGGAGAAGCGCTACCCGGACGGCACCCTGGCCGTGGGGCACCTCGACCTGGACGTCCGGGCCGGGGAGATGGTGGCGCTCGTGGGCCCCAGCGGGTGCGGCAAGTCCACCACGCTGCGCATGGTCAACCGGCTCATCGAGCCGACCGCCGGCCGCATCGAGATCGGCGGCCGCGACGTCACCCGCGTCGACCCGGTCGGGCTGCGCCGCGAGATCGGCTACGTCATCCAGCGCGTCGGGCTCTTCCCCCACCTGACCGTGGCGGCCAACGTCGCCACCGTCCCGCAGCTGCTCGGGTGGGACCGGCGGCGCACCGCCGCGCGGGTGGAGGAGATGCTCGAGCTGGTCGGCCTGCCCGCCGGCCAGTACGCCGACCGCTACCCCCACGAGCTCTCCGGCGGCCAGCAGCAGCGCGTCGGGGTGGCCCGCGGCCTGGCCGCCGACCCGCCGGTGCTGCTCATGGACGAGCCGTTCGGCGCCGTCGACCCCATCGCCCGCGACCGCCTCCAGGGGGAGTTCCGGCGCATCCAGGCCGAGCTGCACAAGACGGTGCTCATCGTCACCCACGACATCGACGAGGCCGTCCGCCTCGCGGACCGGATCGCGGTGTTCAGCCAGGGCGGGAAGCTGGAGCAGATCGCCGACCCGGCGACCGTGCTCGGCGCGCCGGCCAACGACTTCGTGGCCGACTTCGCCGGCTCCGACCGGGGGCTGCGGCGCCTCGCGGTCACGCCCGTGGAGGCCCAGGACCTGTCCCACCCCGCCACGGTGCTCGTCGACGACGACCTGGCCTCCGCCCGCGCCGCCCTGGACGGCGCGCCCGGGCCCTACGCGGTGGTGCTGGACAGGTCCGGGGCGCTGCGCGGCTGGGTGTCGCTGCGCCACCTGGCCCACGACGCCCCCGGCGCCACCGTCGGGCAGGTCGCCCGCCGCTTCGACGAGACCATCAGCGTGGGCGACTCCCTGCGCAAGGGCCTGTCGGAGATCGTCCAGCACGACGCCGGGTGGCTGCCCGTGCTCGACGGCGACCGCTACGTGGGGGTGCTGACCCCCGACGGCGTCTACTCGGCGCTGCGCCGCACGTCGCCGTCGCGGGCCTCCGAGGACGGCGCCCTGCCGGTCTGACCGCGGCGCGGGCCGCTGGAGCGACCCGTGCCACCGGGGGCGCCCCGGCGCCCGGGGGTCCCGCCGCGCCCCGGACCGGCACCGCCGGGCGCGTCGTCGTCGGGGGGCAGGCGGCACCAGCGCTCCACCACCACGCCCGCCACCAGCAGCAGCAGCGAGGCCGCCAGGGCGGCGAGCGCGAGCAGCACCCGGTCGCGGCGGACCTCGATGTCGAGCATCGGCAGCAGCAGCGCCACGAAGCCGCCGTAGGCGCCGGCCAGGGCGGCGCCGGTCACGCCCGCGGCCTGCGCGACCACCACCGTGCGCGCGGCCCGCAGCGCGTCGAGGGGCCGGTCGCGGTGCCCCAGGTTCCACCGGCGCACCGGCCTGCCGACGGAGAGCACCGCCAGGGCCAGCACCACCAGCAGCACCGGGACGGTCCACGGCAGCGGCACCGAGGCCCCGGTGCCGTCGACGACGTCCAGGACGACCCAGGTCAGCACGCCCGCGACGACGGCGACCGACAGCAGCACCCGGGTGCGCAGCGGGCTCACGCGCCACCGCCCGCCGCCAGGGGGCCCGGCCGCAGCGCCGCGCCGAGCACGACCCCGGGGCGGCTGCGCACGTCGGCCACCGCGGCGGGGTCCGCCGCGGCGAGGTCCGCGAGGGCGTCCGCGACCCGGCCGGCGCCGGGCAGGAGGTCGTCGGGTGCCAGGCGCGCCCAGGGCACCAGCACGAAGGCCCGCTCCCGGGCGCGCGGGTGGGGCACCGCCAGCGCGGGCTCGGCGGCGTCGTCCGCGGCGACCAGGGCGCCGCAGGTGACCACGTCGACGTCGAGGGTCCGAGCGCCCCAGCGCTGCTCGGCGGCCCGCACCGCGGCGTCGCGGCCGTGGGCGGCCTCCACCGCCCGGCAGGCCCGCAGCAGGTCGCGCGGGGACAGCGCGCAGCGCAGCCTCACCACGGCGTTGAGGTAGTCCGGCTGCGGGTCGGCGCCGGGCAGGCCGACGGCGGTGGTCTCCACCACCCCCGAGGCGCCCAGCACCTCCAGCCCGTCGGTGGCCGCCAGGTCGCGCACCGCGGCGTCCAGCACGGCGGCGCGGTCGCCGAGGTTGGTCCCCAGCGCCACGACCGCGCCGAAGGGGCTGGCCGGCACCGCGTCGAGGAGGTCCCCGCGGCGGCGCACGACGGTGACCACGACGTCGTCGAAGGGCACCTGCACCGGGGCCTGCGGCTTGTGGACGGCGACGGCGACGGCGCGCACGCCCGGGTGCGCCAGGCAGGCGCTGGCCACCCGGCCCGCGAGCACCTCCACCAGGCGCACCGGCTCCCCCGCGAGCACCGCGACGACGTCCGCGGCGACCACGGAGTAGTCGACGGCGTCGGCCAGCTCGTCGGTGACCGACGCCGTGCGCGTGTCGACCTGCAGGTCGACGTCGGCGGTGAAGACCTGGCCGAGCTGGCGCTCGGCGTCCAGGACCCCGTGGCGCCCGCGGGCGCGCAGGCCGCGCAGGGAGACCACGTCGCCGGTCAGCTGCGGGCTCAGCAGGCCGGCCCCGCCGCTCACGCGGCGCCTCCCGCCCAGCGCGCGGCCACGCGCACCGCGTCGGCGCTGGCCCGCACGGCGTGCACGCGCACGCCCCAGGCGCCGGCCGCGGCGGCCAGCGCGCTGACGGCCGCGGTGGCGTCGTCGCGGCCGGCGGGCGGGCGGGCCTCGCCGCCCTCGGCCAGCAGCGCGCCGAGGAAGCGCTTGCGGGAGGCGCCGACCAGCACGCGTCCCCACGCCCCGACCAGCTCCGGCAGCGCGGCCAGCAGGGCCCAGTCGTGCTCGGCGCGCTTGGCGAAGCCCAGCCCGGGGTCGGCCACGAGCTGGTCGCGGCGGGCGCCGGCGGCCTCGAAGGCCGCCAGGCGGGCGCCCAGCTCGGCGCGGACCTCGGCGACGACGTCGTCGTAGACGGCGAGCTCGCCCATCCCCGCGGAGTGCCCGCGCCAGTGGCCGAGGACGCAGGTGGCTCCCGAGGAGGCGACCAGCGCGGGCATCGCCGGGTCGGCCAGGCCGCCGGAGACGTCGTTGACGATGCGCGCCCCGGCCTCCAGGGCGGCGCCGGCCACCCCGGCGCGCATGGTGTCGACGCTCACCACGACCCCCTCGGCGGCCAGCGCGCGGACCACCGGCAGCACCCGGGAGACCTCCTCGGCCTCGCTGACCCGGGCCGCGCCCGGGCGGGTCGACTCCCCCCCGACGTCGACGACGTCGGCGCCCTGCGCCACCAGCGCCAGGCCGTGCTGCACCGCGGCCGGCGCCTGCAGGTGCAGGCCGCCGTCGCTGAACGAGTCCGGGGTGGTGTTCACCACGCCCCAGACCAGGGTCCTGCCCGCGTCCACCGGCACCGCCCCGGGCCCGTCAGCGGCCCATGACCAGGGACAGCGCCTCGGCCCTCGTGGTGGCGTCGCGCATGCCGCCGCGCACCGCGGAGGTGGTGGTGCGCGCCCCGGGGGCCCGCACGCCGCGCACCGACATGCACAGGTGCTCGCAGTCGACGACGACGAGCACCCCGCGCGCGTGGAGGTGCTCCACCAGCGCGTCGGCGACCTGGGTGGTCAGGCGCTCCTGGACCTGCGGCCGGCGCGCGTAGACGTCGACCAGCCGCGCCAGCTTGGACAGGCCCGTGATCCGGCCGTCCGCGCTGGGCACGTAGGCCACGTGCGCCACGCCGGTGAAGGGCAGCAGGTGGTGCTCGCAGACCGAGGAGACCGGGATCCCGCGCACGGCCACGATCTCGTCGTGGCCGATGTCGAAGGAGGTCGCCAGCACCGACGCCGGGTCCTGGCGCAGGCCGGCGAAGAGCTCGACGCAGGCGCGCGCCACCCTGTCGGGGGTGGCGCGCAGGCCCTCGCGGTCGGGGTCCTCGCCGACGGCGAGCAGCAGCTCGCGCACCGCCGCGCGGGCGCGCTCGAGGTCCACCGGCCCGGCGGGCGAGCCGGCCGGACCGGGTCCCGCGACCGCGCCGGTGGCCGCGCTCGTGGGCCCCGCGGCGGCGCCGGGGTCGGGCGCCGCCACGCTCAGGCCTGGGGGCCGGGCTCGGAGCGGAAGCCCTCCGGGCCCCGCACGCCCCCGGCGAGGTGCTCCTCGCCGGCGGCCGCGGCCTCGTCCTGGGGCGCCATCGGGTGCGCGTGCCCGTTCTGGGCGGCCGCCACCTCCTTGGGCGACAGCACCGGCGGGCGCTGGTCGACGTGGCGGCGCTCGCTGGACAGCCACACCGGGCGCAGCGGGCGCTTCTGCACCGGGGCGAAGACCTCGGCCAGCTGCTCGGCGTTGAGGGTCTCCTCCTCGAGGAGGCGCACCACCAGGGTGTCGAGCACCTGGCGGTGCTCCATGAGGATCTCCCACGCCTCGTCGTGCGCGTTCTCGATGAGGCGGCGGACCTCCTCGTCGACCACGGAGGCGACGCCCTCGGAGTAGTCCCGCTCGTGGCCCATGTCGCGGCCGAGGAAGACCTCGCCGCTGCCGCTGCCGAGCTTGATGGCGCCCACGCGCTCGCTCATGCCGTACTGCGTGACCATCTTGCGGGCCATGTCGGTGGCCTTCTCGATGTCGTTGCTGGCCCCGGTGGTGGGGTCGTGGAAGACCAGCTCCTCGGCCACGCGCCCGCCCAGGGCGTACGCCAGCTGGTCGAGGATCTCGTTGCGGGTGGTGGAGTACTTGTCGTCCACCGGCAGCACCATCGTGTAGCCCAGCGCCCGGCCGCGCGGGAGGATCGTCACCTTGGTCACCGGGTCGGTGTGCCGCAGCGCCGCCGCCACCAGGGCGTGCCCGCCCTCGTGGTAGGCGGTAATCTTCTTCTCCTTCTCGTTCATCAGCCGGGTCCGCTTCTGCGGGCCGGCGATGACCCTGTCGATCGCCTCGTCGAGCTCGCGGTCGCCGATGACCTGGCCGTTGCTGCGCGCGGTGAGCAGGGCCGCCTCGTTGAGCACGTTGGCCAGGTCGGCGCCGGAGAACCCCGGGGTGCGCCGGGCCACGGCGAGCAGGTCGACGCCGGGGGCGACGGGCTTGCCCTTGGCGTGCACCTGGAGGATCTGGTGGCGCCCGTTCATGTCGGGCGCCTCGACGGCGATCTGCCGGTCGAAGCGGCCCGGGCGCAGCAGCGCCGGGTCGAGGATGTCGGGCCGGTTGGTGGCCGCGATGAGGATGACGTTGGTCTTGACGTCGAAGCCGTCCATCTCCACCAGGAGCTGGTTCAGCGTCTGCTCGCGCTCGTCGTGGCCGCCGCCCATGCCGGCGCCGCGGTGGCGGCCGACGGCGTCGATCTCGTCGACGAAGATGATCGCGGGGGCGTTGTTCTTGGCCTGCTCGAACAGGTCGCGCACCCGGCTCGCGCCCACGCCGACGAACATCTCCACGAAGTCCGAGCCGGAGATCGAGTAGAACGGCACGCCCGCCTCGCCCGCGACGGCGCGGGCCAGCAGGGTCTTGCCGGTGCCCGGCTGGCCGTACAGCAGCACGCCCTTGGGGATCTTGGCGCCGACGGCCTGGAACTTGGCGGGCTCGGCCAGGAACTCCTTGATCTCGTGGAGCTCCTCGACGGCCTCCTCGGCGCCGGCCACGTCGGCGAAGGTGACCTTGGGGGCCTCCTTGGAGACGAGCTTGGCGCGCGACTTGCCGAACTGCATGACCCGGCTGCCGCCGCCCTGCATGTTGGCGAAGAGGAACCAGAACAGCAGCAGGAAGAGCAGGATCGGCAGGATCGTGATGAGGATCGACCCCAGCACCGACCCCTGGGGCACCTCGTCGGTCCAGCTCGGCACGTCGTTCGCCACCGCCGTGGCGACCTCGCCGGCGCGGGCGCTGACGTAGTCGAACTGCACGTCGGTGGCGCCGCCGGCGGACTCCAGCGGCTCGCGCAGCGTGAGCTCGACCCGCTGGTCGCCGTCGATGACCTTGGCCTGGGTGACGTTGCCCTGGGCGAGCTGCTGGAGCCCGACCTGGGTGTCGATGGTGGCCGTCCGGTTGCCGGTGAAGAGCTGGCTGGCGAGGACGAGGAGCAGCAGGGCCCCGACGATCCAGACCGTCGGGCCGCGGAAGAAGCGCCTGGCGTTCATGCGTGGATGAGGGCCGTGGCCCGTCCTCTCTCCTCTGGCTGGACCGGCGCCCGACCGTACACCGGCGGCACCTGGGGCCCGGCACCGAGCGCGGGCACTCACCAGCCCAACGGACGAGGACGCCCGCGGTGTTCCACCCGTTCGCCCTCAGCGGACGCCGAGCGCGCCGCCCCGCGGGCGCGGGCGCCCGCCTCAGGAGCTGTACACGTGTTCCGCGAGCGTGCCGACCACGCGCAGGTTGCGGTAGCGCTCGGCGAAGTCGAGGCCGTAGCCGACGACGAAGGCGTTGGGGATGTCGAAGCCGACGTACTTGACGTCCACGGAGACCTTGGCGGCGTCGGGCTTGCGCAGCAGCGCCATGACCTCCACCGAGGCGGCGCCGCGCGAGCGCAGGTTGGCGACCAGCCAGGACAGCGTCAGCCCGGAGTCGATGATGTCCTCGACGATGAGCACGTGCCGGCCGGTGACGTCGCGGTCGAGGTCCTTGAGGATCCGCACCACGCCGGAGGACTTGGTGCCCGAGCCGTAGCTGGAGACGGCCATCCAGTCCATCTCCGCGGGGCCGTGCAGCGCGCGGGCGAAGTCGGCCATGACCATGACCGCGCCCTTGAGGACGCCCACGAGCAGCAGGTCCCTGCCGGCGTAGTCGGCGTCGACCTGCGCGGCGACCTCCCCCAGGCGGGCGCGGATGTCGTCCTCGCCGATGAGGACGTCCGCGAGGTCGCGGCCCATGTCCTGGGCGTCCATCAGTGTCCTCCTGGAGGGGGTGGTGCCGGGGCGAGGCGCAGCCTGCCACAGGTCCTGCGGGCCTCCACGAGGCCGGGCAGCTGCACCGGCCCCTGGCCGCGCCAGCCGACCACGAGCGCGTCGAGCGCCAGCACGTGCTCGCGGGTGAGGTCCGGGCGCGCCGCGCCGGCCTCGAGGGCGGCCGCGCGCAGGGCGCGGCGGCGCAGCGCGGCGGGCGCCGCCGCCAGCGCCGCCGCGTCGAGGCCGTCCGTCGGCCGCGCGCCGCGGCAGCGGGCCAGCAGGTCCGCGGCGAGCGCCTCGAGCACCTCCGCGTCCTCGCGCAGCTGGTCGGCGGTGCGGGCGAGGGCCTCGGCCACCCCCGGCCCGAGCTGGCCCTCCAGCACCGGCAGCGCCGCCGCGCGCACCCGGGAGCGCGCGAAGGCGGGGTCGGTGTTGGCCGGGTCCTCCCAGGGCCGCAGGCCGAGCGCCGCGCAGGCCGCGCGCGTCGTCGTCCGCGGCAGGCCCAGCAGGGGGCGGCGCAGCGCGCCGCGCCGCGCGGGCATGCCGGCCAGGGACCGGGCGCCGGAGCCGCGGGCCAGCCCCAGCAGCACCTGCTCGGCCTGGTCGTCGCGGGTGTGCCCGAGCAGCACGGCGGCGGCGCCGGTGCGCTGGGCGGCGCGCTCCAGGGCGTCCAGGCGGGCCCGGCGCGCCGAGGCCTCGGGGCCGCCCGGGCCGCCGGCCGCGTCGACGGCCTCGAGCAGCACGGGGTCCAGGCCGAGGTCGCGGCAGGCGGCGGCGGCCCGCTCCGCGGCCTGCGCCGACCCCGGCTGCAGCCCGTGGTCGACGACGACGGCGCCGGCGCGCCAGGCGGCCCTGCCGCGCCCGCCGGGCGCCGCGAGCCAGCCGGCGGCGGCGGCCAGCGCGAGGGAGTCGGCGCCGCCGCTGCAGGCGACGAGCACCAGCGCACCGGCCGGCAGGTCCGCGCAGGCCCCCCGCACGGCGCGGCGGACCGCGGCCACGGCGGGGGCGGGTCCCGTCACGGCGGGCCGGCGTCAGCCGTGGACGCGGCGCACCCAGGCGGCCGGGTCGGCCACCTCCTCCGGGCGCGGCAGCGCGGCCGGGGAGCTCCACACCGCGTTGAGGCCGCCGGTGCCGACCTCGCGCACCACGGCGCGCACGAAGCGGGCGCCGTCGGCGTACTGGCGCAGCTTGGCCTCCAGCCCCAGCCCGTGCCGCAGCAGGGCGTCCAGCAGGCCGCGGCTCGAGCTGCGGCGGGCGGTGAAGCGACGGCGGATGGTCGCCGCGGTGGGCACGACGGAGGGGCCCACCTCGTCCATGACGACGTCGGCGTGCCCCTCCAGCAGGGCCATCACGGCCGTCACCTCCGCCAGGGCGCGGCGCTGGTCGGCGGTGGTGGCCAGGTCGAGCAGGCCGAGCCCGGAGCCCGCCGGGCCGCCGGGGCCGCCGCGGGCGCCCTCCACGGCGCCGCGCAGGCCCCGCAGCGCCTGGGCGAGGCGGTCCGCACCGGCGCCCGGGCCGCGCAGCACGTCACCGGACAGCGCCCGGGCGCGCTCGCGCAGGTGGCCGGCCAGCCACGGGGCGGCGGCGAACTGCACCCGGTGGGTCTCCTCGTGCAGGCAGACCCACAGCGCGAAGTCGCGCAGGTCCAGGCCCAGCTCGCGCTGGACGGCGAGCACGTTGGGCGCCACCACGAGCAGGTCGCCGGTGCCGGGGCCCTCGCCGAGGGCGTCGTACTGGCCCAGGACCCTCGAGCTGAGCAGCGCGAGCAGCGAGCCCAGCTGCACCCCGGTGACGCGGCGGGCCACCCCGAGCCCGCGCAGCCGGCCCGCCGGGGTGCGGGCGCGGCGCTCGTCCAGGGCCTCGCCGACCACCGGTGACAGCAGCCCGGCGAAGGAGGCGACGTTGGCGCGCGCCCACGCGCCGCGCTCCACCACCCGGGCCGGCGGCCCGGCCGGCACGAGGAGCTGGCTGACGCGCGCGACGTGCGGGGGGCTGGCGGCGGCGGCGGCGCGCACCACCTCGACCACCCGGCGGGCCTCGGCCGCGCTGACCAGCGGGCCGGGGCGCACCAGGCGGGTGGCCGTCCTGGCGGCGAGGTCCCAGTCGACCAGCTGGTCGCCGGGCCGCTCGTCGTGCTGCTCCGGACCCGCCACCCCCACACCGTAGGCGCTCACCCGCCGGCGGCCCGCCGGAGCGCGCCCGCGGCGACGAGGGATGGCCGGCTCAGCCGCTGCGGCAGCCGCAGCCGGCGAGGGCGGCGACCACCGCGTCGAGGGCCCGCCGGGCCGGGACGGTGGGCCCGGTGGCGTCGGCCAGCACCGCGAAGACCAGCAGCCGGCCGTCGGCGTCGACCACCGCCCCCACCAGGCTGCTCGTTCCGGTGAGCGACCCGGTCTTGGCGCGCACCAGCCCGGCCGCGGCGGCGGCCTCGGGGGCGGCGAAGCGCTCGGAGAGGGTGCCGGACAGCCCGCCCACGGGCAGCACCTCCAGCAGCGGCTGCAGCGACGGCTCGCGCCCCGCCGCGCCCAGCAGGGAGGTGAACACCGCTGCCGGCACCAGCGACCCCGCGGCCAGGCCGCTGCCGTCGGCCAGCACGGCGCCGGTGGTGTCGACCCCGGCCGCGCGCACCTGCTCCAGCACCGCCTGCGCCGACGCGGCGAAGCCGGCCCCGCTGCCGGCCGAGGCGCCCACCAGGCGCGCCAGCGCCTCGGCGACCGTGTTGTCGCTCTCGGCCAGCGCCTCGGCCACGACGTCGGCCAGCGGCGCGGACCGCACCTCCCCCAGCACCGCGCCACCGGCGGGGGCGGGCGCGCCGCGCACGACGCCGGGGGCGACCTGCAGCCCGCGCTCGGCGAGCAGGGCCGCGAAGGCGGCGGCGGCGTCCAGCGCCGGGTCCGGGGAGCGCGCGGCGTAGCGCTCGGGGGTGCGGCGCCCGGCGTCCACGGCCAGCGAGGTCAGCGGCGCGACGTAGCCGGCGGCGACGTCGCCGGTGCCCCAGCCGGCGCTCACCTGCGGCGAGCCCCCGGTGAGGGAGTCGTCCAGGACCACCGAGACCGCCGTGGTGCCGCGCTGGCGCAGCGAGGCGGCCGCGGCGTCGGCGAGGTCGGCCAGGCCGGCCCTGCCGACCACGGCCGAGGGGTCCCCGGCGCCCGCCGACAGCAGCTGGTCACCACCCCCCACGAGGACCACCTGGCCGGGGTCGGGCCCGGCGACGGCGCGGGTGGGCAGCTGCGCGTCCGGGCCGAGGGCGCGCAGCACCGCGGCCGCGGTGAGCAGCTTGGCCACCGAGGCCGGCTCGGCGGGCTCCGCGGCGCCGGAGTCGAGCAGCACCTCGCCGCTAGCGGCGTCGACCACGCTGGCGGTGGCGCTGCCCGCGAGCGCCGGAGCGGCCAGCAGCGGCCCGACGGCGGCCGCCAGCACCGCGGGGTCCGGCCGCGGCGCCGCGGGGTCGAGGGGCTTCAGCGCCACCGGCGCCCGCGGGTCGGCGGCCGCCCCGGGGGCCGTGGGCGGGGCCGGGGCGACCGGGACGGGCGCCAGGGTCAGCACCCCGGGAGCCGCGTCGGCGGCGTCGGCGACGGCGTAGCCCGCGAGCAGCACCACCGCGGCGGCGGCGGCCCCCGCGGCCAGGGCGCCGCGGCGCAGGGCGCCCCGCCCGGGGGTGCGCTCGGGTGGACCTGCCACGGGCTCCTCGTCTCGCCTCGGCTGCGTGCGGGAGACTACGGGCCAGCGGGCCGCCCCGGGCGGCAGATCCGCGCGCGGCACCGGGCCGTGCCGGGGGGCAGGACTGACCTGGAGGTCGCCGTGGAGTTCGACGTCACGATCGAGATCCCGCGCGGGTCGCGCAACAAGTACGAGGTCGACCACACCACGGGGCGCATCAAGCTGGACCGGATGCTGTTCACCGCCACGCGCTACCCGGCCGACTACGGCTTCATCGAGGGGACGCTCGGGGAGGACGGCGACCCGCTCGACGCGCTCGTGCTCCTGGAGGAGCCCACCTTCCCGGGCTGCGTGGTGCGCTGCCGGGCCATCGGCATGTTCCACATGCGCGACGAGGCCGGCGGTGACGACAAGGTCATGTGCATCCCCGCGGGCGACCCGCGCATGGACCACCTGCAGGACCTGGACGACATCGGCGAGTTCCACCGCCTGGAGATCCAGCACTTCTTCGAGACGTACAAGGACCTGGAGCCCGGCAAGTCCGTCGAGGGCGCCCACTGGGTGGGCCGGGTGGAGGCGGAGGCGGAGATCCGCGCCTCGGTGCAGCGCCTGGCCGACCACGACGGCCACCTGACGTCCGGCTCGGACGCGGGCCAGCGCCCCGACGTGCGCACCCAGCTCGGCCACGGGCCCTGGGCGGACGCCCCGCAGCTCGTCCAGCCGCCCGCGCCCGGGACCAGGTGAGCGCCGCGCGCGCCGCCCGGCTCGCGGGCGGCGCGCGTCAGACCCTGCCGGCCCAGGTCATCGAGCTGGCGTAGCGCACGCCGGTCTCGCGCACGTCCAGGCCGGTGCGCGGCGCCTCGACCATCTGGCCGCCGCCGGCGTAGATCGCCACGTGGTAGACCGTGGACCAGTCGTCGGGGTCCGACCCGTAGAAGATCAGGTCGCCGGGGCGCAGGTCGTCGTAGGAGACCTTCTGCACGGCGCGGTACTGCTGCGCGGAGGTGCGGGGCAGCGAGACGCCCGCGGCGCGGTAGGCGCCGGAGGTGAGGCCGGAGCAGTCCCAGCTGTCGGGGCCGGTGGCCCCCCACTGGTAGGGGTCGCCGATCTGCGTGCGCGCCCACGCCAGCGCGGAGGCCGCCTGCGAGGAGCTCGCCGAGGAGCTGCCCGCGGGCACCGGTGAGGCGCTCCCCGAGGAGTCGCGGCCCGACGACCCCGACGACGACACCGCCGGCCCCGACGCCGTCCCCGAGCCGGAGGAGGGCCTCGAGGGGGGCGCGGCGCCGGAGGACGCCGCCTGGCGGCGGGCGCGGTCGGCGCGGGCGGCGGCGTCGGCGCGGGCCGCGGCCTCGGCGGCCAGCCCGGCCTGGCGCTGGGCGGCCAGGGCGGTGCTGGTCCCCTGCAGCTGGGCCAGCTGCGCCACCAGCTCGGTGCTGCGCTGCTCGGTGGTGGCCACCATCGCCGTGGCGGCGTCGGCGGCGGCTCGCGCCGCGTCGCGGGCGCTGGTGGCGGCGTCCGCAGCCTCCTGCTGCTGCTGCAGCGCCTGGTCGGCCTGGGCGTCCAGGAGGCCGGCGACGGCCTCGGCGGCGCGCAGCTGCTCGTAGGCCCTGTCGGTGCGGGCGCCGACGACGTCGAGCAGCGCGGCCCTGTCGAGCAGGTCCTGCGGGCCGTCGGCGGACATGAACGCCGAGACGCGGTCGAGGCCGCCGCCGCTGCGGTAGCTGCCGGCCGCCAGGCGGCCGACGGCCGCGCGGGCGGCGTCGGCGCGGCCGCGGGCCTGCTCGGCGGCCGCGGCGGCGCCCTGGGCGGCCGCGGTGCGGGCGGTGAGCTCGGCCTGGGCGGCGTCGTAGGTCTCGGCCGCCACGGCCGCCGCGACCTGGGCGGCGTCCAGCGCGGCGGCGGCCGCGGCCAGCTGGGCCTGGACCGCGGCGACCTGGGAGGCCTTGTCGCCGACGGCGGCGCGCGCGGCGTCGACCTCCGCCTGGCTGGGGGTGCGCGGCGCGGCGAGCGCGGCGCCGGCGGGCGCGGTGCCGGCCGGCCCGGCGGCGGGCGCCAGCACCAGGCCGGCGGTGAGCAGGGCGCCGGCGACCCCGGCGGCCAGGCGGCGGCCAGCGCCCGGCGAGGGCGGGCGTCCGCGGTCCCAGCTGCATCCGTGCACGCCAGGGCATCGGCGCGCGCGCCGCTGCCCTTGAGCGGGCGGGCCTCAGCGGGGAGCGGCCTCGCCGCCCCCTTCGCCCTCGGGGGCGCCGCCGGAGGTGGTCAGGTCGTTGAGGCGGCCCAGCAGGCCCGCGAGCAGCTCGACGTCGTCGTCGCTCCACCCCGCGAGGCGCTCGTGGAAGTGGGCGCGGCGGACCTCCTGGACCCGCTCGACCTGCTCGCGGCCGGAGTCGGTCAGGCGCACCACCTGGGCGCGCGCGTCCTCGGCGTCCCGGGTGCGCTCGATGAGGCCGAGCCGCTCGAGGGTGGCGAGCTGGCGCGAGACGGTGGGCTTGCCGATGCCGAGGTAGCTGGCCAGGTCGGTGGCGCGGGAGCCGCCCTCGGCCATGACGCGCAGCAGCAGGCCGTACGCCCCGGGCTCGAGGTCGGGGTGCAGGTCGCGCGCGAGCTGGCCCGAGAACCCGCGGGCGCGCCGCAGCAGCACGGCCAGCTCGCGCTCGAGGTGGTCAGCGGCTCCGGGACTCACCATGGGCAGATCATGGCAGGACGCGCTGGGAGGACGCTGCACCGGCGTCCCGCGCAGCCCCTGGCCGCCGGGCCGCCGGTGAGGTTAGCCTGCCCTTCATGGAAGCCCCGGCGTACCGGACCTTCGCGGTGGAGGTCAGCCGCGTGCAGCGGCTGTGCCCGAGCTTCGTGCGCATCACCTTCAGCGGTGACGACCTGGTCGGCTTCGGCGCCTGCGGGGCCGACCAGCGCATCAAGGTCGTGCTCCCGGCCCCCGGCACGACCGCCGGGCAGCTCCTCGAGACGTGCCGCAGCTGGGGGCAGGACTGGTACCCGCGGTGGCTGGCGGCCCCGGAGCCGGCCCGGCCGCTGCTGCGCACCTACACCGTGCGCGCCGCGCGCCCCTCGCGCGGGGAGGTCGACGTCGACTTCGTGCTCCACGGCACCTCCGGCTCCCACGCCGGCGCCAGCGGGCCCGCCTCGCGGTGGGCCGCCGCGGCCGTCGCCGGGGACCGGCTCGTGGTGGTCGGGCCGGACCGCCCCGGCCAGGGCCGCGCCTGGGGCCGCGAGTGGGCGCCGCCGCCCGGGGGGCGGCTGCTGCTCGTGGGCGACGAGACGGCGGTGCCCGCCGTGTGCGCCGTCCTGGAGGCGCTGGAGCCCGAGGCCGCCCAGCGCACGGTGGCGCTGCTGGAGGTGCCGTGCGAGCAGGACGCGCTCCAGCCGGTGGCCTCCGGCGGGGCGCAGCTGCGCTGGCTGCCCCGGCGCGGACCGCGCGGCGAGGCCCAGCACGGCGCGCTGCTGGTGGGCGCGGTGCGCTCGCTGCTGGCCGGGCAGCACCCCGCGCCGTCCCTCGACCCCGGCGCCGAGGACGACGTCGACCTGGACCTGCTGTGGGACGTCCCGGAGGCCGTGAGCAGCGGGGACCTGTACGCGTGGGTGGCCGGCGAGGCGGGCGTCGTGCGCGACGTGCGGCGCCTGGTGAAGGCGGCCGGGCTGCCGCGCGCGTCGCTGGCCGCCATGGGCTACTGGCGGGCGGGGCGCACCGAGGCCGCCTGAGCGCACCCAGCGCTCCGGCTCACCACATGGCCGGCTCGGCCGCGGGCCCGGACTCCTCCAGCGGGGCGACCGGGGCGCGGAAGGGCTCCCCGGCGTAGGTCAGGGTGCGCCAGCCCGCCCGCGGGTCGCCCTCGACCACCACCACCCCGGTGTTCAGCAGCGGGGTGGAGGCCGCGAAGGCGCCGCCCACCCCGGCCCGGGCGGCCACCCAGGCGCGGATGGCGCCGCCGTGGCTGACCACCACGGCAGCGCCGTCGGCCGGCACCGAGGCCGCCGCGGCGGCGGTGCCGGCGTCGAGGCGGGCCAGCACCTCCCGGCCCGTGGGGCCGCCCGGCACGTGGGCGCCCAGGTCGCCGTCGGCCCAGGCGAAGGCGACGCGCAGGTACTCGCGCACCGACGGCTCGTCGGTGCGGCCCTCGAGGTCCCCCGCGTCGAGCTCGCGCAGCCCGTCGTGGACCTGCACCGCGAGGCCGCGCTCCTGCGCCAGCGGCGTGGCGGTCAGCTGGGCCCGGGCGGCGCTGGAGGCCCACAGGGCGTCGACCCGCTCCGGGCGCAGGGTCTCCACCAGCGCGCGCGCCTGCTCCTCGCCCAGCGGGGTCAGGCCCGGACCCGGAACCTTGGTGTCCAGCCTGTGGACGAGGTTGGACGGGGTCTGGCCGTGGCGGACGAGGATCAGCCTCACGCGCCGACCCTCCCACGCGCGCCGTCGGGCGCACCCGCCCGGGCCCCGTGGGCGGCACGGGCCTCGAGAACCTCGGGGACGGCCTCCTCCAGCACCTCCACCAGGGCCCGCAGGCGCTCGGCGACGCGCTCGCCCAGCGGCGTCAGGGTGTACTCCACGCGCGGCGGGATGGTGGTCACCACCTCGCGCACCAGCAGGCCGTCGCGCTCGAGGGCCTGCAGCGTCTGGGAGAGCATCTTCTCGCTCACGCCGTCCACGCGGCGCCGCAGCGCGCCGAAGCGCGCGGTGCCGTCGGCCAGCGCGAGCACCGCGAGGGTGCCCCACCGGCCCGTGACGTCGGCGAGCAGCGAGCGCGAGGGGCAGGTCCTGGCGAAGACGTCGACCACGAGCCGCTGGTCGTCGTCCCCGGGGTCCTGGCTCACCCCCGGATGCTACCGCGCGGCGGTACCGCTAGCACTAACTCTTGGTTAGTGCTGCATGATGGGTCGCGTCGCGGCCGCACCGGCGGCCCCGGCCCCGCACCCGAGGAGGACCCGTGCCCACGTACGCCGTCACCGGAGCCACCGGACCGTTCGGACGCCACGCCGTCGAGGAGCTCCTGCGCCGCGGCACGGCACCGGGCGACGTCGTCGCCCTCGTCCGCGACCCCGCGCGGGCCGCCGACCTCGCAGCCCGCGGCGTGGTGGTCAGGGAGGCCGACTACGACCGCCCGGAGACCCTCGAGCCCGCCCTGGACGGCGTCGACGCCCTGCTGTTCGTCTCCGGCAGCGCCGTCGGCCAGCGCGAGCGCCAGCACGGCGCCGTCGTCGAGGCCGCACGGGCCGCCGGGGTCGCCCGCGTCGCCTACACCTCGGTGCTGCGCGCCGACAGCACCGACCTGCCGGTCGCCCCCGAGCACGTGGCCACCGAGCGCCTGCTGGCCGCCTCCGGCATCCCCGCCACCCTGCTGCGCAACGGCTGGTACACCGAGAACTACGCCGGCCTGCTCGGCCAGGCCGAGGCCACGGGCTCGGTCAGCAGCGCCACGCGCGGCGCCCGCGTGAGCCCGGCGACCCGCGCCGACCTCGCCGCGGCGGCCGTCTCGGCGCTGCTCGACGAGGGCACCACCGGGCGCACCTTCGAGCTGGGCGGGCCGGCCTTCACGATGGACGAGCTCGCCGCGGCCTTCTCGCAGGTGCTGGGCCGCGAGGTGGTCCACCACGACCTCACCCCGGCCGAGCTGGGCGCCGCGCTGACCGGCGCGGGCCTGGACGAGGGCACCGCCGGGTTCCTCGTGGCCGTCGACGTCGCCGCCGCCGGCGGGGCGCTCGAGGTCAGCACCGCCGACCTGGAGGAGCTGCTCGGCCGCCCGGCCACCCCGCTGGCCGACGCCCTGCGCGCCGCCCGCGCCTGACCGCCGCTGGTCCCCGGCGGCGCGCCGCCGGGCATCAGGCGCCGGTGGCCCTCAGGTAGGTCACCGCCGCCAGCACCCGGCGGTGGTCGGCCGTGGAGGGCGGCAGGCCCAGCTTGGTGAAGATGCTCGCCACGTGCTTCTCCACGGCGCCCTCGGAGACCACCAGGGCGTCGCGGATGGCGGCGTTGGAGCGCCCCTCGGCCACCAGCGCCAGCACCTCCCGCTCGCGCGGGGTGAGCGCCGCGAGGGGGTCGTCGGCGCGCCGTCGGGCCAGCAGCTGCGCGACCACTTCTGGGTCGAGGGCCGTCCCGCCTGCGGCGACGGCGTCCAGCGCCCCCGTCAGGGCGTCGAGGTCGGCCACCCGGTCCTTGAGCAGGTAGGCCACCCCGCCGCGGCCGTCGCCCAGCAGGTCGGCGGCGTACGCGGCCTCGACGTACTGGGAGAGCACCACCACCGCCAGGCCCGGCTGGCGGCGGCGGGCCTGCACCGCGGCGCGCAGGCC
The DNA here is from genome assembly GCF_052644995.1 of Quadrisphaera sp. KR29. Classification (NCBI taxonomy): domain Bacteria; kingdom Bacillati; phylum Actinomycetota; class Actinomycetes; order Kineosporiales; family Kineosporiaceae; genus Quadrisphaera; species Quadrisphaera sp. KR29. The sequence continues at coordinate 128,965 of NZ_JBQXXG010000002.1, read as the reverse complement.
GTCGTCGGTGTGGTCCGGCGGCATCCGCACGTCGACCACCGCGGCGTCGGGGTGGTGGCGGGCGACGGCGTCCAGCAGGGAGGGGGCGTCCCCCACGGCCTCGACCACCTCGTGGCCCGCCTCGGCGAGCAGGCGCACCAGGCCCTCGCGCAGCAGCACCGAGTCCTCCGCGACGACCACCCTCACGCCGCCGATGCTCCCAGACCCCCGGAGCGCCAGACCCCCGGAGGCACCGGCGTGATCATGGGCGGTCGGCCACCGGGAAGTGGCCGACCGCCCGTGATCACGGGGGTGGGACGGGTCAGGGCAGGGGCAGGCGGGCCTCCACGACCGTCGGGCCGCCCGCCGGGCTGGCCACGACCAGCGCGCCGTCCACGGCCTGCGCCCGGGCGGCCAGGCCCCGCAGCCCGGTGCCCGTGGGGCTGGCCGGGTCGGCGCCGCCGGTGCCGTCGTCCTCCACGCGCACCACGAGCCAGCGTCCCTCGGCCTCGGCGCGCACCGCCAGGTCCACCACGGCGGCGCGGGCGCCGCTGTGCTTGGCGGCGTTGGTCAGCGCCTCGGCGACCACGAAGTAGGCGGCGCGCTCCACCCCGCCCGGCAGCGGGCCGAGCGCCCCGGCGCGCACCGTTGCCGGCACGGCGCTGCGCGAGGCCAGGGACTCCACCGCGGCGACCAGGCCCCGGTCGGCCAGCACCGGCGGCGCGATGCCGCGCGAGAGGGCCCGCAGCTCGGCCAGGGCCTCCTGCGCCTGCCCCCGGGCCTCGGCGAGGGCGGCGGCGGTCGCCTCGGCGTCACCGGCGGCCAGGCGGCGCTGCGTGGCCGCGAGGTCCATCTCCAGGCGCACCAGCCGCTGCTGGGGACCGTCGTGCAGGTCGCGCTCCAGGGAGCGCAGGGCGGCGGCCTCGGCGTCGGAGGCGGCGGCGCGGCTGGCGGTGAGCACCTCCACCCGCTGGGCCAGGGCCCGCACCGAGGAGTTGCCGATGGTGCCGCGGGCGACCGCGGCGTGCACGTAGCTCAGGCCGCGCGCCAGCGGGACCAGGGTGAGCAGCAGGCCCACGCCCACGACCACCTGCCACACCACGGGCAGACCCGTGATGCCGGCGACCTCCAGCTGCCCGCCGGCCGCGGCCTCGGCGCGCTCGCCCCAGGCCCAGTAGGTGACGCCGGCCAGGCCGGTGGCCAGCCACGCGACGGTGAGGCTCCAGGTGAACAGGGCCAGGAAGACGGCGATGGCGCCGTGCAGCAGGTCCAGCCACAGCTGGCCGTCGCGCAGCCAGTCCCACCAGCGCCACCAGCGGCCGGTGCGCTCGGGGGCCGGCGGCGTCAGCGGTGAGCCGGCGGGGGCTGGCGCGGGGATGCGCTCGCCCGTCCACGCGAGGCGGAACCGCTCCACGTGGGCGAAGCCGCGCGCGCAGGCCAGCAGGGCCAGCAGCCCCAGCAGGGCCACCGGCAGCAGGACCACCGTGCCGGCCACGCTGGTGACGAAGCTGGCCAGGGACCACAGGACCACCATCGAGGCGACGGCGACCGGCAGGCCGGTGAGCAGGTACAGGAGGTCGCCGGGAGTCCGCCGCAGCCACGAGGCGAGCGTGGCCGCGGCCGGGCGCGAGCCCTGTCCGGAGGCGGGGCGGGAGGCGGCCGGGGCGCTGGCCGGGAGCGGCGCCGTGGCGGCGCTGGTGCTGTTCGTCATGGGGAAGAGCCTGGTCGCGGGCGCGGTGGCGGACCATGGTGCGGCCCGGCGTCTGCGGGGTGGGGACAGCCCCACCCCGCCCCTGGGGCCGACCCCCCGGCCCTCGGGGCCGGCCTCCGGGCGGTCAGGGCCGTCCCGCCGCGGACGCGCCGACCGCGCGGTCGTCGCCCCGGTCGTCGCCCTCGTCGCCGCCCCGGTCGGGCGGCCGGTGCCCGAGCCGCTCGGCCGCGAGCCGGCGCACCAGCTCCATCGCCTGCGCCGCCGACAGGTCGCGCCCGGTGGCGGCGGCGGCCGCGTAGGCGTCGGGGGGCGTGCCGGCGACCAGCTCAGCGGCGTAGCGGTCCATGTCGGCGTCCATCGCCGCCGGGGAGTACCCGATCCGGCCCGCCTGCCACGCCACCGCCCCGGCGAGCCGGGCCGCCTGGTCGGTGCGCCCGTCCAGGTGCAGCAGGTGGCTCGCCGTCGCCAGGCCCACCAGCCACGACGTCTTCTCCCCGGCCGCCCACCCCCGCTCGAGGCTGTCCAGCAGCGCCCGCCAGGCCTCCTCCAGGCGGCCCCGCGCCGCCTCCACCTTGGTCTGGGTCCAGCGCGAGCTCAGGGCCACCCAGGAGTAGCCGCAGGCGTCGGCCTGGGCGACGGCGGCCTCCAAGCGCTCGACGGCGGCGTCGGGGTGGCCGTCGTGGCGCTCGACCTCCCCCAGGATCATCAGCGACTCGGCCCTCGTGGCGCCGTGGCCGAGGGCGTCGCTGGTGGCCAGGGCGGCCTCGGCGTGCTCGCGGGCCGCCTGCACCTGGCCGCTGCCGGCCTCGAAGTAGGCGAGCAGCGCCAGCGACTGCGCCTGCACGAGCGGGGCGTCGCAGCGCGCGGCGTGCTCGCCGACCTGGACCAGCGCGCGCCCGACCCCGGCGAGGTCACCGGCGAGGTAGCTCAGCAGCGTGACGCCGGTCCAGGCGCGGGCGCGGGTGGCGGCGTCGGGCTCGCCGTCCGGGTCCGCCGCGACGGCCTCCAGCGCGGGCAGCAGGTGGCCGAGCCCCTCGGCCACCAGGCCCTCCCGGTACCAGAACCAGAAGAAGCCGCTGGCGATGGTGAGGACGACGGCGGGGTCGCCGTCGGAGAGCGCGGCGCGGATGTTGCCCGCCTCGTCGTGCAGGCGCTCGGTCTCCAGGGCGGCCAGCCGTCCCCGCATCGAGGGGTCGGAGTGGGCCGCCAGGTCGGCGACCCACTGCACGCGCCGCGCGGCGAGCACCGCGCGGCGCGCCGGGTCGAGGTGCGCGGCGGCGTGCTGGCGCAGCGGCTCGAGCAGGTGGAAGCGGCGCTGGGCGCCGGGGCGGGAGGCCACCACGAGGCTGCGCCCGACCAGGTCGGCGACCACGGGCACGACGTCGGGGCGGTCCAGCACCCGCCGCGCCGCGTCGAGGGTGAAGCCGCCGGAGAAGACCGACAGGTCGCAGAAGACCTCGCGCTCCGCCGGCGTCAGCCTGTCGAAGGACCACGCCACGGCGGCCTGCATGGTGGCGTGGCGGGAGGTGGTGCGCCGCCCCCCGCGCAGCAGCGTGCCCAGGCTGGACCCGTCGTCGGCGAGCGCCGCGACGTCGGCGAGGTCGAGCACCCGGATCTGCGCCGCGGCGAGCTCCACCGCCAGCGGCAGCCCGTCGAGGGCGGCGCAGACCTCCGCGACGCGCTCGAGGTCCTCGCGGGTCGGCTCCCACGCCGGCGCGGCCGCGCGGGCCCTGTCCACGAAGAGCGCGACGGCCTCGCCGTCGGGCCCGCCCGTCAGCACCGGGACCTCGTGGGTGCGCTCGCCGTCCACCAGCAGCGGCTCGCGGCTTGTCGCCAGCACCCGCACCCCCGGGCAGGAGGCCAGGAGCACCTCGACCAGGGCGGCGGCGTCCTCGACGACGTGCTCGCAGTTGTCCAGGACGAGCAGCAGCTCGCGCGTGCGCAGCACGCCGGCCAGGGCAGCGGCGGCGCTGGCGCCCACGGGCGGGACCAGGCCCAGCGCGGTGGCGACCACCTCGGGCAGCAGCCGGCCGTCGGCCACCGGCGCCAGCTCCACCAGCCACGGCCCGTCGGCGTCGTCGCGGCGGCGGGCCACCTCCAGCGAGAGCCGGGTCTTGCCGGCGCCTCCGGTGCCGGTGAGCGTGACCAGGCGGTGCTGCTGCAGCAGGTCCCTGACCGCGGCGACCTCCGCCTCACGGCCGACCAGGGCCGAGGTGGGCGCCGGCAGGTTGGAGGTGGCCGCGATGGGCCTGCGGCCGCCCGCGCCGTCGCGGCGCGGGGCGGGGTGGGCGGGGGCGCGCTGCAGGCGGGGGTCGTCGGCCTCGACCGCCGCGCGCAGCGCGGTGGCCGACGGGCCGGGGTCAGCCCCGAGCTCGTCGGCGAGGCGCTCGGCGAGCTCGTCCAGGGCCGCCAGGGCCTCGCCGCGGCGGCCCTGGCGGTGCAGCGCCAGGGCGAGCAGCTCCCAGCCCCGCTCGCGCAGCGGCTGGGCGGCCACCAGCGCGGCAGCCCCGGCCGAGGCGGCGGCGTCCTGCCCGCGCTCCAGGTCCGCGGCCACCCGGTCCTCGCGGGCGGCGGCCAGCAGGTGCTCCAGGCGCCGCACCTCCGGGGCCGCCCAGCCGCGGTCGGCGACCTCGGCGAGGGCCGGCCCGCGCCACAGCGCCAGCGCCTGCTCCAGCGCCTCCGCCGCCGCAGCGGGGTCGATGGCCAGCAGGGTGCGGCCGCGCGCGGCGAGGCGCTCGAAGTCCGCGGCGTCGGAGCCGGTGGTCACCAGCGCGTACCCGGGGCCGCGGCGCACCAGCACGGTCGCCTCGCGCGCGGCGCGACCCGGCTCCAGCGCGCGGCGCAGGCGGGCCACGTGGGCCTGCAGCGTGGTGGCCGCCGAGGCGGGCTGGTCCTCTCCCCACAGGTCGTCCTGCAGGGCGGCGTCGGTGACCATGGCGCCGTCGGCGAGCGCGAGGCGGTGGACCAGCGCGCGCGGCAGCGGCCCTCCGAGGGCGGCCTCCCGTCCGTCCACGAGGACCCTCAGCGGGCCGAGGACCTCCACCCGCGCTCCGGAGCCGACACCCTGCTCAGCCACCCGTCAGCTCCCCCGGTCACCGGCGCACCGCCGCCCTCGGCCCGGCCCTGGACCCTCGTGGAGGCACAGGTAGCACGGCAGTGGCCCCGGGCACCAGCCCCTGGGCGCACCGGCCTCCTCCCTCACCGGCCCCGCGCTCCCCCACCGGCTGGCGGCGCCGGGGGTCGCCCGGGACGTCAGCTGGGCTGCAGGACGCCGTCCTCGGCGGCCAGGGCCCGCACCAGGCCCAGGTGGTCCTCCGGGGGCAGGGAGGCGCCCCGCGCGGCGGCGGCCGCGGCGACCTCCGGGTCGAGCGCAGCGGCCACCTCCTGCGCGCACCGCACGACGTCGGGGTCGAACAGCCGCGGGGAGGCGCCCGTGCGGGCGCCCTGGGCCTCCGCGGCCGCCAGCACCACCGCGGCCTCCTCGGCCCGCCCGCGCCGCACCAGCACCGCCGCCACCTGGCACATCGCCGAGATCCACGCCAGCGCCTCCCCGAGCGCCCAGGCGCGCTCGCCGAAGTCGGCGGCGGCGCTCCAGGCCGGGCCGGTGCGGCCCAGCGCCAGCTCCGCCTTGGCCTGCATCTGCCGCGCCGCGAGCGCCACCGACGGGGTCCCGGACAGGTCGGCTGCCAGCACGCACCGCTCGAAGTGCTCCACGGCCTGGCCCACGGCGCCCCGGTGCAGGTCGGCGACGCCGAGGGAGAGCAGCGCGTCGGCCTCGACGACCCCCGAGCCGGCGCTCTCGGCGATGGCCAGGGCCGCCAGGGAGTCGCGCCGGGCGCCCTCGCCGTCGCCGTCGGCCACCGCCCGCCAGAAGGCGCGGTTGGTGAGCACCCGGGCGCGGGTGCGCGGGTCGTCGGTCTGCCGGGCGAGCGCCTCGGCGCGCGCCAGCGCCGCGGTGGAGCCGGCGGGGTCGCCCAGGAGGCGGGCGAAGAGGCTGACGCAGGTCCAGCCGTAGGAGCGCAGCGTGGGCCCGACCCCGGGGTCGAGCCCGGGGTCGGCGTCGAGGGCCTCCAGGCCCGCGCGCAGGAGGGCGGCGCTGGGTGCGGTGCGGGCCGGGTGGGCGTACAGCGACCAGTGGGCGCCGGTGCCGATGCGCACGGCGTCCCCGGGCGAGGCGGCCGCGAGCGCCGCGTCGACGTCGGCGGCGGCGGCCTCCAGGCGCGCCATCGCCTCGGTGCCCGCCAGGCCGCGCAGCTCCGGGGGGGCGGCCTCCGCCATGCGGACCACCCACGCGGTGCGGCGCGCGACCAGCTCGGCGCGCCGCTGCGGGTCGAGCTGGGCGGCCGCGAAGCTGCGGACCACCCCGAGCATCCAGAAGCGGCGCGGGGACCCCGGAGGGGAGACCGAGACCAGGCTGCGGGCCACCAGGTCGGAGACGGCGGTGACGACGTCGGGGCGGCCCAGCACCTCCCGCGCGGCCTCCAGGTCGAAGCCGCCGGCGAAGACCGACAGGGAGGCGAGCACCTCGGCCTCCTGGGGCGCCAGCCTGTCGTAGGACCAGGCGATGGTGCCCTGCATGGTGCGGTGGCGGGTGTCGCCGCGGCGGCCGCCGCGCAGCAGCGCCTCGTGGTCGTCCAGCAGGCCGAGCAGGTCCTCCAGGGTGAGGGCGCGCAGCTGGGCGGCGGACAGCTCCAGCGCGAGCGGGAGCCCGTCCAGGGCGGCGCACAGGCGGTCCACCCCGTGCAGCTCCTCGGGGGTGGGTCGCCACCCGGGCGCGGAGGCCTCCGCGCGCGCCAGGAAGAGGCGCACCGCGTCGCCCTCGACGCCGCCGGACAGCTGGGGCACCTCGTGGGTGCGCTCGCCCTCGGCGCGCAGCGCCTCCCGGCTGGTCACCAGCAGCCGGACGCCGGGGCAGCGGTGCAGGAGGTCCTCGGCCAGGGCCGCGACGTCGTCCAGGAGGTGCTCGCAGTCGTCCAGGACCACCAGCGCCTCCCGCTCGCGCAGCACGGAGACGACGGCGGCCGTGTCGGCGGCGCGGTCCCCGGTGAGCGGCACGGCCAGGCCGAGCGCCGCCGCCAGCGCCCGCAGCGCGGGGCTCCCGCCGTCCCCCGCGGCGGCGGGCACGGGTCCGAGGGCGACCAGCCAGGGGCCGTCGGCGTCCGCGCGGCGCCGGGCCACCTCCAGCGCGAGCCGGGTCTTGCCCGTCCCCCCCGGACCGGTCAGGGTCACCAGGCGGTGCTCGCGCACGAGCCGGCCGACCTCCTCCAGCTCCGCCGAGCGCCCCACCAGCCGGGTCGCGGGCAGCGGCAGGTTGCTGGAGCGCACCGGGGGTCCGGTGCGCGCCGCCGGGACCTGCGGCACCGCCGCCCTCGCCGCGGCGGGCGGGAGCGCGCCGGGGCCGGTGGCGCCGACGGCCGCGGCCGGAGAGGCGGGGGCCGCGGCCCGGGAGGCGGGGGCCGCAGGCCGGAAGGCGGGGGCCGCAGGCCGGGAGGCGGGGGCCGGGCCACCGCCGGTGGGGGGCAGGAGGGCGGGGTCGTGCTCCAGCAGGCGGCGGAACAGGTCCTGCGCCCGCGGGCCGGGCTCGGCGCCCAGCTCGGCCTGCAGGAGGGCGCGCAGCTCGGCCAGGCGCGCCAGGGCGTCGGCCTGGCGCCCCTGGCGGTACAGCGCGAGGGCCAGCAGCTCCCACCCCCGCTCGCGCAGCGGGTGCTCCGCGGTGAGGGAGGCGGCGGCCGCCGCCGCGGCGGCGGCGTCGCCGAGGGACAGCTGGGCCTGGACGGCGTCCTCGCGGACCTGCAGCAGCAGCTGCTGCAGGCGCTCGGCCTCGGGGGCCGCCCACGTGCGGTGGGCCACGTCGGCGAGCGCGGGGCCGCGCCACAGCCGCAGCGACTCCTCCAGCAGCGCCGCCGCGCGGGCGGGGTCGGCCTCCAGCGCGGTGCGCGCCTCGCCGGCGAGCGTCTCGAAGCGCTCGGCGTCCACGGCCCCGGCGGGCAGGACGAGGGCGTACCCCGGGCCGCGGCGGACCAGCGGCTGGGCCGGTGGCGCCTGCCCCGCCCGAGGCGCCGGGTCCGGCGGGTCCGCCGGCAGCAGTGCCCGGCGCAGGCGCGAGACGTGCGCCTGGGTGGTGCCCGCGGCACTGGGTGGCGGCGCGCCGTCCCAGAGGTCCTCGTGCAGGGCGGTGTCGAGGACCGCGGCCCCCCGGGCCAGCACCAGGCGCAGGAGCAGGGCGCGCGGCACGCTGCCGCCCACCGGCACCGGGCGGCCGTCGAGGGTCACCTCCAGGTCACCCAGGACGCCGATGCGGAGCCCCTGGTGCACCGGCCCAGGGAACACCACACGGCCTGGTCAGCGCCAGGGCCGGTGCGCGCCCCAGGAGGCGGGAGGGCCCGAGGGGGGCGCCGGCCGGTGCCCGCCGGGCCCCCGACGGCGGGGGCGGGGTGGAGCCGCCTGTGGGAATCGAACCCACGACCTATTCATTACGAGTGAATCGCTCTGCCGACTGAGCTAAGGCGGCGTGCACGGCGGTCGGGGCCGTGCAGCGGGCCCACCATACCCGGCGCGCCCGTGCGGACACGCCGGACCGCTCAAGCACGCGGCGCGGCGCGCCGTTGGTCCAGCATGCGCGACGACGACGGCACCACCCCCCGGCTGCGCGGGCTGCTGCCCGCCGGTCCCCGCTCCGCGGGCCTGGCCGTGGTGCTGCCGCCGCCGGCGGCTCCCGTGGTCGACCTCGGGGCGCGGCGCGCCCGGGCGGCCGTCGTCGACCTCGCCGCCGCCGAGCGCGGCGGGAGCGCCACCGCTCCCGCCCCGGCGGTGGCCGCCGTCGCAGCGGCGCGCGGGCCCGCGCAGGGCGTGGACGAGTCCTCGCTGAGCATCCAGGACCGGGTGCGCCTGCGCGCCCTCGAGGCCTCCCGCGCCTGAGCCGGCCCCGCCGGGCGGGCGGGCCCTGCCGCGCCCGGCGCGGTCAGCTCGTGCAGGTGGCGTCCTGTCCCGGCAGGACGCCGTCGAGCAGGTAGCCGTCCACGGCGCCGTCCACGCAGGACGAGCCGCGCCGGTAGGCGGTGTGCCCCTGCCCGTTCCACGTCAGCAGCCGCCCCGAGGACAGCTGCGCGGCCAGCGACTGGGCCCACACGTAGGGCGTGACGGGGTCGTTGGTGCCGCCGACCACGAGGACCGGGGCGGCGCCCTCCGCGCTCACCGGCGCGGGCGTCCGGGTGGGCGGCACCGGCCACACCCCGCACTGCAGCGCCCCGTAGCTCAGGGACCGCCCGAAGGTCGGTGAGCGCTGCTCGAGCTGCACCGCCTCCGCGGCCATGGCCTCCGGGCTGGCGTCGACCGGCCGGTCCAGGCAGGTGATGGCCGTGTACGCCTGCAGGATGTTGGAGCTGTAGGTGCCGTCCGGCTGGCGGCCGGCGTAGGCGTCGGCGAGCCGGAGCAGCCCGGAGCCGTCACCGGCCCGCGCGTCGCTGACCGCGCTGTCGAGCAGGGGCCAGGTCCGGGGGTCGTACAGGGTGGCCAGCACGCCCTGGTGGGCCAGCGGCGCGGTGAGGGGCCGCTCCGGGTCGGCGGTGGCCACCGGCCGGCGGCGCGCGCCCTCGACGACCTCGCGGACCTCCTCCACCACCGCGTCCGCGGTGTCGCCGAGCCGGCAGCCGGAGCGCTGCGGGCACGCCTGGGCGTAGGCGCGCAGCGACTGCTCCAGGCCCGCGGCCTGCACCAGCACGACGTCGCTGGCGCTGGAGGAGGGGTCGAGCGCCCCGTCCAGCACCATCCGCCCCACCCGCTGCGGGAAGCGGCCGGCGTACTCCGCCCCGAGCAGCGTGCCGTAGCTCTTGCCCAGGAAGTCGAGGGTGTCGGAACCGACGGCGGCGCGCAGCACGTCGAGGTCGCGCACGGCGTCCACGGTGCCCAGGTGGCCCAGCAGCAGCCCGGCGTCGACCTCGCAGCCCTGCGCGAACTCCTCCGCCTCGGCGGTCTCCTCCGCCAGGCCCGCGGGGGTGGTGGGGTCGGCGGGGTCGGCGCGGAAGGCGTCGAAGTCGCCCGCGGGCAGGCACTCCACGGGCTCGGAGCCGCCGGTGCCGCGCGGGTCGAAGGCCACCACGTCCCAGCGCTGCTCCACCGCCTCGCTGACCACGGCCTGGGTGCCGCCGCGCAGCCAGGCGACGCCGGAGGCGCCCGGCCCGCCGGGGTTGACCAGCAGGGACCCGGCGCGGCGGTCGGGGTCGGTCGCCTGGTGCCGGGCCACGGCCAGGCCCACCTCGTCGCGGTCCGGCTGGGACCAGTCGACCGGCACCTGCACGGTGGCGCACTGCAGCCCGCCGCCGCAGTCGGACCACTCGGGGCGCTGGGCGTAGTAGCGGGCGTAGGCGGGGTCGCTGGCCTGCTCCCCCGGCACGGACGTCGCCGGGGTGCTGGGCGGGAGGGTGGTGGGGTCACCCCCGGTGGGCTGCACCGGGCCGCTGCAGGCCGAGGCCACCAGGACGAGCGCGCCCAGCAGGGCCCCGGCGCCGGTCAGGCGGGCGAGGCGCGCGGCGCGGGGGCGGTGGGCGCTCACGGCCGCAGCGAGAGGGCCATCGCCTCGACGGCGAGCAGCGGGCTGACGCTGGCGGCGATGCGGCGGCGCGCGGTCGAGATGGCGTCCAGGCGGACCAGGGTCTGCTCCGGGCCGCCCCGGCGCGCCAGCGCGGCGACCTCGCGCGCCAGCTCGGCGTTCACCAGGTCCACGCCCGCCCCGAGCTGCACCACGAGGACGTCGCGGTACAGCGAGGCCAGGTCGACCAGGGCGCGGTCGAGCACGTCGCGGCGGGCGCGCGTGGCGCGCTTCTTCTGGTCCTCCTCCAGGGCGCGCACCTGCGAGCGCAGGGCCGGGGGCAGCGAGCCCGCGGCCTCCGCGCCCAGCGCGCGCAGCAGCTCGGCGCGCTCCGCGGCGTCGCGCTCCGCCGTCGAGGCAGCGGCCTCCTCGGAGGCGACGTCCACCAGCTCCCCAGCCCGCACCACGGCCTCCCCCACGCCGGTCACCTCGAAGGCGAGCTGCAGCACCTGCCGCCGCCGGGTCCGCGCCCCCTCGTCGCGCGCGAGGCGGCGGGCCAGGCCCACGTGGCTCTGCGCCGCGCGCGCGGCGTACGCCGCCATCGTCGGGTCGATCCCGTCGCGGCGCACCAGCAGGGCGGCGACGTCGGCGGCCGAGGGCACCCGCAGCCGCACCGGGCGGCAGCGGGACTGGACGGTGGTGACCATGTCCTCCGGGCTCGGGGCGCACAGCAGCCACACGGTGCGCGGCGGCGGCTCCTCGATCGCCTTGAGCAGCACGTTGGCGCTGGTCTCGGTGAACCTGTCGGCGTCCTCGACGAGGATGACCCGCCAGCGCCCGGTCGCCGGCGCCCGCGCCGCCGAGAGCACCAGCGGCCGCACGTCCTTGGCCTGCAGGCTCAGCGCCTCCGTGGCCACCACCTGCACGTCGGCGTGGGTGCCGGCGAGCACCGTGCGGCACGCGTGGCAGAGCCCGCAGCCCCGCTGGGCCGGGTCCTCCACCTCGCACTGCAGGGCCGCCGCGAAGGCGCGGGCGGCCGTGGAGCGGCCCGACCCGGGCGGGCCCGTGAAGAGCCACGCGTGGGTCATCGCCGCGGGGCTGCTCACGGCGGCGCGCAGCTGCGCCACGACGTCGGGCTGGCCCGCGACGTCCTCCCAGGCGCTCACCGCCCCGCGTCCCAGGCGTCCGCGGGGTCGACGTCGGAGGCCCGGGCGCCGCCGCCCGGGGCGGCACCGGCCGGGGCGGTGTCCCGCTCCGCCGGATGCGCGCCGGGCTGCACCGCCGTCGGCGGGGCGGTGTGCTGGACGGGCTGGGCCGTGGGCTGGGCGGGGTGCTGGGCGGTGGGCCGGCCGGACGGCTGCGCGCGGCGGTCGAGGTGGGGCGGGGGCGGCAGCTGGGGCTCCAGGCGCTCGCGGACGTGCGCGGCCACGACGTCGGCCGGGGCGTCGGCGTCGACCACCACGAAGCGGCGGCGGTTGCGGCGCGCCAGCTGCCGGAAGCGCTCGCGGACGGCGGCGTGGAACTCCTCCGGCTCGCGCTCCAGCCTGTCGAGCTGGTCGCCCAGACGGGCGCGCGCCGCTGGGGGGGCCAGGTCGAGCAGCACGGTGGCGTCGGGCAGGAGGTCCTCGGTGCCCCACAGCGACAGGGACGCCACCTCGTCGCCCTCCAGGGCCCGCCCGGCCCCCTGGTAGGCGACCGAGGAGTCGAGGTAGCGGTCGGTGACCACCACGGCGCCGCGCGCCAGCGCCGGGCGGACCACCTCGGCGACGTGGTGCGCGCGGTCGGCCGCGTACAGCAGGGCCTCCGCGCGGGGGGAGACGTGACCGCCGTGCAGGAGCAGGCGGCGGATGCCGGCGCCGAGGTCGGTGGCGCCGGGCTCGCGGGTGAGCACCACCTCGTGACCGCGCTCGCGCAGCCAGGCCGCGAGCAGGCGCGCCTGGGTGCTCTTGCCCGCGCCGTCCCCGCCCTCCAGGGAGATGAAGAAGCCCGGTCCGCGCCGGCGCCGCTCGGGGCGGGCCGTGGAGCGCAGCCGCCAGGCGCGCACCAGGTCCTCGCGCAGGGGCCCGGAGTGCCCGTCGTCGAGGGTGCGGTAGGCGGCCAGGCCGATGCCCGTGGCCAGCACCGCCGCCACCAGCAGGGTCAGCGCCGCCCCGTTGTAGGTGACGCCGGCGGTCTCGGTGAACTCGATGCGGTGGGTGCCGAAGACCGCCGCCAGCGCCGGGGCCAGCGCGAGCACCCCCACCAGCACGATCCGGGCCGAGGACTGGACGAAGGCGAAGGTGCGCCCGCGCACCTCGTCGGCCACCTCCAGGCCCAGCAGGGTGTACCCGGTGACCCACGCGACCCCGCCGCAGGCGCCCACGGCCACCGACAGCGCGGCGACGATGACGATGTTGGGCACCAGCGCCAGGGGGAAGAGCACCAGGCCGGCGCACACCAGGGCCAGCGCGAACAGGCGCCAGCGCGGGAGCGCGGCCAGCACCCGCGGCCCGGTCCACATGCCCAGCGCCAGCCCGGTGAAGACGGCGGCGAACAGGACCCCGTAGCCGGGGTCCCCGGCGTCGAGGTCCTCCACGAAGGTGCGGGCCACACCGATGACGAAGCCGCCGGCCGCGAAGGCGCCGAGCATGCCCACCACCAGGCCGCGCACCAGCGGGGTCGACCACACGTAGCGCCAGCCCTCGACGATGCTGCGCCCCACGCCCTCGGGCACCGGCGCGGTGCCGCCCTCGCCGGCGCGCCGCGGCGGCAGCGCCAGGCGGGCCACCACCAGCGCCGCCACCAGGTAGGTGGCCGCGTTGACGTACAGCGAGACCGCCACGCCGCCGAGGGCCGCCGGCAGCACCGGGTTGAGCAGCGACAGGCCGCTGAAGAGCAGGGCCGCGACGGGGGCGGTGCCGTAGGTCACCACGAGCGTCAGCTGGTTGGCCGTCTCCAGCGAGGCGCGCGGCACGATGTTGGGGACCGTCGCGTCCTTGGCCGGAGTCCAGAACAGGCCGACCACCTCGATGAGCACCGTGGCCACCAGCAGCCACCACAGCGTGCCGACGAGCGGGATGCTGGCGAAGAGCAGGCCGCGCAGGACGTCGCCGACCACCATGGTGGTCTTGCGGTCCCACCGGTCGGCGACGACGCCGGCGAGCGGCCCGAAGACGACGGCGGGGGCCAGGCGCAGGACGAGCACCCCGGCCACGGCGAGGTTGGCCGCGGCGTAGGCGTCGCGCGCACCCCCGGACAGGCTCACCGCGAGCGCGGTGGTGGCGAGCAGCCCCAACCAGTCGCCCAGGCTGGACAGGCCCAGGCACCACCACAGCTGGCGGAACGAGCGGATGCGCAGCACGCCGCGCACCCCGTGGTCCCCGGGGGCCGTCCCGCCCGTCGCGGCGGCGCCGCCCGGCACCGCAGCGCTCGTCACCGGGTCAATGTAGCCGCGGTCGCCGACGGCGCAGGGCGCGTCCACAGCCCGCGGGCGGCGCCGCGGGGGCTCAGGCGCCCAGCGGGTACACGGCCACCGGGTCGGTCGTCGGAGCCGCGCTGCCGCCGGCCGGCTCGAGGGTCACCGCGACGGCCGTGGCGCCGTCCGCACCGCCCTCGAGCACCTCCGGTGCGCCGGTGCCACCGGGCAGGAGCCCTGCCGGCCGGGGCGCCTCCTCGCCGCTGACCCACCACAGCTGCCAGGTCCGGCCCCGGGGGGCCTGCTCGACGCCGGTGGGCACGAGCACGGCCTCGCCGAGGGAGGCCGACGCGACCACGCGCGTCGAGGCCCAGCCCGGCCCGCCGTCGGCGACCACGCTGACGGCGTCCGGTGCCGCGGCGACCTCGGCCACGGCGCGGGCGGCGAGCCGCGCCTGCTCCGCCTCGCCGCGCCAGCGCAGCGCCGACCACCCCCCCAGGGCGGCCGCGGCCACGAGCACCGCCGCAGCGGCGGCCGCCACGGCGGGGAGCCACCTGCTGGAGCGCCCGCGGCGCCGCGAGCGGCGCACGGCCAGCTCGTCCGTCGCGCCGCCGCCGACCGCGTGCGCGGCGGGAGGGGCGCCGGACGCGACCTCGGCGCTGCCGGCGGGAGGCAGCTGCTCGACGCCGTCGAGCGCCGCCAGCACGCGCTGGCGCATCCCCGCGGAGGGCTCCGCCGGCTCCACGAGGTCGGCGAGCACCTCCCGCATCTCCGCGAGCTCCGCGCGGCAGGCCGCGCACCCGGACAGGTGCTGCTCGGCGCGCAGCGCCTCCTCGCCGGTGAGGGCGTCGACGGCGTAGGCGGCCGTGAGGTCGTGCTCGGTCGCGCCGTGGTCGGTCGCGCCGTGGTCGGTGGCGTCGCGCTCGCTCACGTCGTCCTCCTCCCGGCGGGCTGGTCGGCGTCCTGGCGGGCCATCTCCGCGCGCAGCCGCGCCAGGCCGTCGCGCAGCCGGGTCTTGACCGTCGGCACGGGCACCCCGAGGCGCTCGGAGATCTCCGCGGAGGTCCGCCCGCCCCAGTAGGCCAGCACCAGCGCCTCGCGCTGCAGCTCGGTCAGCCCGCCGAGCGCGGCGCGCACGCGGACCTCATCCTCGCGCTGCAGCACCTGCTCGGTGACCTCGTCGTAGGCGGTGCGGTTCTCCCCCGCGGCCACCCGGTCCTCCCGGTCCTCGCGCGAGCGCACCGACCGCACCCTGTCGACGGCGCGGCGGTGGGCGATGGTGGCCGCCCACGCGCCGGCGGAGCCCGCCGCGGGGTCGAAGCGCGCTGCCTGGCGCCACAGCTCCACCATGACCTCCTGCGCGACCTCCTCGGCCAGGGCGTGGTTGCGCAGGACGGCGCGCGTCACGCCGAGCACCTTGGGCGCCAGCGCCTCGTAGACCTCGGCGAAGGCGTCGCGGTCGCCGCCGGCCGTGCGCACCACGGCAGCGGCGAGCGGGTCGGCGGGACGGCTCGCGGTCGACCCCGCACGCGCCTCACCTCCCCTGTCCACGGGCCCTCCTCGGCGGTCCCACGAGCGGTTCGGTGCCGCGCGTCCCGCGGATGGGGGCCGAACGGGTGGTGCTCAGCGCCCGGCCGCCGTCGACCGCGAGCCACCGCGGGCGGTCCCGCCACCGGCGGCTCCCGCGGCCCTGGCGCCCCTGCCGCCCTTGGCCGCCCCGGCGCCCTTCGCGGGGGCCTTGGTCCCCTTGGCGCCCTTGCCGCCCTTGGCGGGGGCCTTGGCGCGCTTGTCCGCGAGCAGCTCGGCAGCGCGCTCGAGGGTGATCGCCTCGACGGTGTCGGCGGTGCGCAGCGTGGCGTTGGTGGTGCCGTCGGTGACGTAGGGCCCGAAGCGGCCCTCCTTGACCACCACCGGCGCGCCGCTGGCCGGGTCGGTGCCCAGCTCGCGCAGCGGAGCGGCGGCCGCGCGCCCGCCGCGGCCGCGCTTGGGCTCGGCGTACAGGGCCAGCGCCTCCTCCAGCGTCACCTCGAACAGCTGGTCCTCGGTGCTCAGCGAGCGGGAGTCGGTGCCCTTCTTGAGGTAGGGCCCGTAGCGGCCGTTCTGCGCGGTGATCTCCTCACCGGTGGCCGGGTCGGTGCCCACCAGGCGCGGCAGGGAGAGCAGCTTCAGCGCGTCGTCGAGCCCGACGGTCTGCAGCTGCATGCTCTTGAACAGGGAGGCGGTGCGGGGCTTGGCGCTCTTGGGCGCGCCGTCCTCGAGCACCTCGGTGACGTAGGGGCCGAACCGGCCCGCGCGGGCCACCACGGTGCGGCCGGTGGCCGGGTCGGTGCCCAGCTCGCGGTCGCCGTCGCCGGCGGTCTCCAGCAGCTCGCGGGCCTTGGCCGGCGTGAGCTCGTCGGGGGCCAGGTCGTCCGGGACCGAGGCGCGCTGGGGCTCGGCGCCCTCGGGCGCACCGTCGGCCGGCGGGATCTCCAGGTAGGGCCCGTAGCGCCCCACGCGCAGGGTGATGCCCTCACCCACGTCGAGGGAGTTCACGCCGCGGGCGTCGATGTCGCCCAGGTGCTCCACGAGCGGCTTCAGCCCGGTGCGACCCGCCGGTGACGGGTTCGGGCCCCCGGTCCCGGCGGAGGCCCCCTCGGCGCCACCGGCACCGCCGGCGCCGAAGTAGAACCGGCTCAGCCAGGCGCGCCGGTCCTCCGAGCCGGAGGCGATCCGGTCGAGGTCGTCCTCCATCTCCGCGGTGAAGTCGTAGTCGACGAGGTGGTCGAAGTGCTCCTCGAGCAGCCGCACCACCGCGAACGCCAGCCAGCTGGGCACCAGGGCGGTGCCGCGGCGCCAGACGTAGCCGCGGTCGGAGATGGTGGCGATGGTGGCCGCGTAGGTGGAGGGGCGGCCGATGCCGCGCTCCTCCAGCGCCTTGACCAGGCTGGCCTCGGTGTACCGCGGCGGCGGGGAGGTCTCGTGGCCGTCGGCGGAGGCGGCCAGCACGTCCACGCGCTGGCCCTCCTCCAGCTGGGGCAGCCGGCGCTCGGCGTCGCCTCCGGAGTGGCGCTCCTCGTCGCGGCCCTCCTCGTAGGCGGCCAGGAAGCCGCGGAAGGTGATGACGGTGCCCGAGGCCGACAGCTCCACCCGGTGGGACCCGGGCTCCAGGGTGCCGGTGGGCGAAGGGGCCTGCGGGGCGCCCGCCGGCGGGCGCACGTCGACGGCCCCGCCCAGGCGCACCGTCGCGGTGGAGCCGCGCGCGTCGGCCATCTGGCTGGCCACCGTGCGCTGCCAGATCATCTCGTAGAGGCGGAACTCCTCGCCGCGCAGCTGCCCGGCCACCTGCGCGGGCGTGCGGAACACGTCCCCGGAGGGGCGGATCGCCTCGTGGGCCTCCTGGGCGTTCTTGGCCTTGGAGGCGTAGGTGCGCGGCTGCGCCGGCACGTACTCGGCGCCGTACAGCTCGGCGGCCTGGGCGCGGGCGGCGCTGACCGCCTGCTGCGACAGGGCCGTGGAGTCGGTGCGCATGTAGGTGATCCAGCCGTTCTCGTACAGCGACTGGGCGGTGCGCATCGTCTGGCGGGCCGAGGAGCCGAGCTTGCGGCTGGCCTCCTGCTGCAGCGTGGAGGTGGTGAAGGGGGCCGCCGGCTTGCGGGAGTACGGCTTGGTCTCCACCGACGTCACGGACAGCCCCTGGGCGCCGGCCAGGCGCAGCCCCTCGGCCACCGCGGTCGCGGCGGCCTCGTCCAGGCGGACCAGGCCGGCGCCGAGCGCGGCGGCGCGATCGGTGAGCGCACCGGTGTCCGCGAAGTCCCGGCCGGTGGCCACGCGGGCGCCGTCGACGGCCACCAGGCGGGTGGTGAAGCGCTGGGCGGCAGCGGACGCCCGGTCCTGCGCTGACAGGTCGGCCTGCACGTCCCAGTAGGACGCCGAGCGGAACGCCATCCGCTCGCGCTCGCGCTCGACCACCATGCGGGTGGCCACCGACTGCACGCGCCCGGCGGACAGGCCCGCGCGGACCTTGCGCCACAGCACCGGGGAGACCTCGTAGCCGTACAGCCTGTCGAGGATCCGCCGGGTCTCCTGGGCGTCGACCATGTGCGCGTCGATGTCGCGCGTGGCCTCCAGGGCCCGCTGGATCGCCTCGCGGGTGATCTCGTGGAAGACCATCCGCTTGACCGGCACCGTCGGCTGCAGGGTCTGCAGGAGGTGCCACGCGATGGCCTCGCCCTCGCGGTCCTCGTCGGTGGCGAGGTACAGCTCGTCGGCCTCCTTGAGGGCGCGCTTGAGCTCGCTGACCTTCTTCTTCTTGTCGGCGTCGACGACGTAGTAGGGCTCGAAGCCGTTCTCCACGTCGACGGCGAACTTGCCGAAGGGACCCTTCTTCATCTCCGCGGGAAGCTCGGAGGGCTGCGGCAGGTCGCGGATGTGGCCGACGCTCGCCTCGACCTCGTACCCGTCGCCGAGGTAGCCGGCGATGGTGCGCGCCTTGGCGGGCGACTCGACGATGACGAGCCGGCGCACGGGCGCTGCGGAGGTGGAGCTTCGGGCCACGGACGGGCCTGCCTTCCTGGCGGTCGGGCTGGCGCTGGCCAGCGGGGGGGTCACGGGAGCGGGCCGCCGGCAGGGCGCGGGTCCGCGCAGGGCGTCCCGCGAGCAGATCACCCGGGAGGGCCCGGCCCCGCCGTCGGCTGCGGCGCGGTCACCGTACCCCCCGCCGCTGCGGGACCGCCCCCGGCGCGCGCGGCACCGGCCCCCCGGCCGCCCGCGGGCACCACCCGGTCGGCGGCCGCGTCCGCGGCCCGCTGCAGGAGCAGCAGCACCAGCAGCGCCGCGCACGCGGCACCCCCCACGCCCAGCGCACCCCCCGCCCCGGCCACCAGCTGCTCCAGGCGGCCCTGAGGCTCGGGCGGCACCCGGACCCAGGTCGCGGCCAGGCCGGCCAGGCCGCCCCCGACCCCCACCGCGGCCCCGCCCACCAGGACGACGACGGCGACGGCGCGCCCGGAGGACCCGGCCCCCGCCGTCGGCCGCCCCCCAGCCAGCGGCGCCAGCAGCGCCCCCCAGGCGAGCACCACGAGCATGGCGGCCACCGCGTCGCTGGGGCGGTGCCAGCCGGCGGCCAGGGTGCCGACGCCGATGGCGGAGGTGTAGGCGGCCCCGACCACGGCCACCAGCGGGCGCAGGCGCACCGGCGCCACCAGCAGCGCCGCCGCCGAGACCGCTCCCGCGAAGGTGGTGTGCCCGCTGGGCAGGGAGTTGGCCAGCGCGTACGTCACGTCGAGGTCCGGCCTGGTGAGCAGCAGGTGCTTGGCCACCTGGGTGGTGGCCAGCGACCCCGCGACCAGCACCACCGCGGCCAGTGCCAGGCGCAGCCGCCGCTGGGCCAGCGCCACCACGGCGACCACCGCCAGCGCCGCCAGCACCGCCACCGCCGAGACGGTGTCCAGGACGGCGTTGGCGCCGTCCTCCAGCCGCCACAGCCTCGTGCGCGCCCCGACCAGCGCCGCCTCGTCCACGGCCTGCCCGTGGGCGGTGAGCACGAACACCCGGTGCAGCGCCCACGCGCCCGCCCCCGACGCGACGGCGAGCAGGACCCCCGCGGCCACCAGCGCCGGGCTGGCGCCGCGCTCGCCGGGCACCGCGCTCACGGCCGCCTCACGCCCACAGCAGCAGCCCGTCCTCGAGCAGGCCGCGCACCTGCGGGAGGAGCTCGGCGCGCAGCGCGCCGGCGTCGACGTCCAGCAGCACCGCGAGCGCCTGGACCACCTGGCCCACCTGCAGCTCCCCGTCGCACGCCCCGACGAGCCCGGCCAGCGCGGTGCCCGCGGCCACCACCCGGCCCAGCCCTCCGCCGGCGCGCAGGAGCACCGCTCGCGGGCCCCCCTCGCCGGGGCGGGCGTGCCGCTCCTCGGTGACGTCGTCGGCCACCCGCAGGCGCGCGGCCAGCAGCGCCGCGTCGTCCGTCGCGGCCAGGCGCTCGCGGGCGGAGAGCACCGCGGCGACGTGCTCGCCCAGGGGGCGCTCCAGCGGGCCGGTCACCTCCTCCACGCGCGACCAGCGCGGGCGGGCCGCCGCCCCGGAGGGGCCGGCCGCGGGGGCGTGGAGCACGACGAAGCCGAGCCCGACGGCCTCCACGCCGCGGGCGGCGAAGTCGTCGAGCCAGGCGCCCAGCAGCGCGTCGGCCTGCGGGCCGGGGCGCTGGCCGCCGTCGCGGATCCACGTCTCGGCGTAGTGCGCCGGGTCCATGACCTCCCGCTGCACCACCCAGCCGTCCAGGCCGGAGTCGTCCAGCCAGCCCTGCACCCGGTCGCGCCAGCCCTCGCCGGCGCGGTGCTCCCAGTTGCCGAGCAGCTGGGCGCTGCCGCCGGGGGCCAGGACACCGCCCGCGCCGACCACGAGGCGGCGGACCACCTCGTCGCCGACGAGGCCGCCGTCCCGGTACTCCCAGCCCGGCACGCCGGCCGCGCGCGGGGTGACGACGAAGGGCGGGTTGGAGACGACCTGGTCGAACCGCTCACCGGCCACCGGTTCCAGCAGGCTCCCGCGGCGCAGGTCCAGCTCCACCCCCGCCAGGGCGGCGTTGAAGGCGGCGAAGCCCAGGGCGCGGGCGGAGGTGTCCGTGGCGGTCACCGAGCGGGCGTGGCGCGAGGCGTGCAGCGCCTGCACCCCGCTGCCCGTGCCCACGTCCAGCACCCGGTGCACGGGCGTGCGCACGGCCAGGCGGGCCAGGGACGCCGAGGCGCCGCCGATGCCGAGCACGTGCTCCGGCGGCAGCGGGGTGCCGTCCCCCAGGGCGTGCTCGCCCAGGTCGGAGGCCACCCACCAGGCGACCTCGCCCAGGGCGTCCTGCGCGGCGTGGGGGCGCAGGTCGACCACCGCGCGCACCGGGTCGTCCGGGGCCGCGCCGGCGGCCTCGACCAGGCCGTGCGCCGCGGCGCCCGCGGCCGCGGTGGCGGGCAGCGCCGCGTCGAGGGCGGCCCGCGGCACGGGCTCGGAGAGCAGGAACAGCCGGGTGAGCACCCCCACCGGGTCGCCGTCCCCGGCGGCAGCGGCGGCGCGCCGGGCGGGCAGGAGGGAGTCGCGCCGCAGGGCCGCCTCGGCCACGTCCCCCAGCAGCGCGGCCACGCCGTCCACGGTCCAGCCGGAGCGCTCCAGGTCCGAGCGCAGAGCGGCCGCCGAGCCCCCCGCGAGCTGCGGGGGCCTCGGCGGCCGGGCTGTCGTGGCCGGGGCCGGCTGCGCTGTCAGTGGCACGCCCCGACGGTACGTCAGCGGGTGGGCTCCCCTGCCGGCTCGCGCCCGGCCCCGGCGGGCGCCGGGGTGCTGGCCCCGTGCGCGCCGGAGGCCCGGGCGCCGTCCGCGGCGCCGAGCTCGTCGCGGACGTCGCCGGCGGGGCGCGGGCCGTCGGCGCCCGAGCCGTCGTCGTCGCCGTCGAGGTCGTCCTCGAGCTCGGTGTCGTCCTCGCCGGCGTCCAGGGCGCTGGTGCGCCGGGCCGACAGGTAGACCGCCACCACGAGCACCACGAGGGCGGCGGCCGCGATGGCCAGGCGCACGGGGGTGCTGGCGCTCTCGCCCACGGTCAGGGCCACCACGGCCGGCACGATGAGGATGGCCACGAGGTTCATGACCTTGAGCAGCGGGTTGATGGCCGGGCCCGCGGTGTCCTTGAAGGGGTCGCCCACGGTGTCGCCGATGACGGTGGCCGCGTGGGCGTCGGAGCCCTTGCCGCCGTAGCGCCCGTCCTCGACGAGCTTCTTGGCGTTGTCCCAGGCGCCGCCGGCGTTGGAGAGGAACACCGCCATGAGGGCGCCGGTGCCGATGGCGCCGGCGAGGAACCCGGCCAGCGCCGCGACGCCCAGGCCGAAGCCGACCACCACGGGCGCCAGCACCGCGAGCAGGCCGGGGGTGGCCAGCTCGCGCAGCGAGTCGCGGGTGCAGATGTCGACCACGCGGCCGTACTCGGGCTTCTCCGAGCCGTCCATGATCCCGGGCTTCTCGCGGAACTGGCGCCGCACCTCGAAGACGATCGCGCCGGCGGCGCGGGTCACGGCGTCGATGGCCAGGCCGGAGAACAGGAAGACGACGGCGGAGCCGGCCAGCAGGCCGACCAGCACCGACGGCACGGTGATCTGGCCGATGGCGATGACGAAGCCGCCCTGGTTCAGCTGCAGGCCCAGGGACTGCAGCACGAACTGGCTGGGCACCGACTGCACGCTGGCGAAGGCCGACTGGGCGGCGTTGAGGAAGGTGTCGGTCAGCGAGCCGAACAGCGCCGTCGCGGCGAGCACGGCCGTGGCGATGGCGATGCCCTTGGTGATGGCCTTGGTGGTGTTGCCGACGGCGTCGAGGTCGGTGAGGGTGCGCGCGGCCTCCTCGTCGACGTCGCCGGACATCTCCGCGATGCCCTGGGCGTTGTCGCTGACCGGGCCGAAGGTGTCCATGGCCACGATGACGCCCACCGTGGTGAGCAGCCCCGTGCCGGCCAGCGCCACGAGGAAGAGCGCCAGCGTGGTGTTGCCGGCCGCCAGCAGGAAGCACAGCAGCACCGCACCACCGATGATCAGCGTGGTGTACACCGCGGACGTCAGGCCCAGCCCGATGCCGGAGAGCACCACCGTGGCGGGGCCGGTCAGGGAGGTGCGGGCCACGCCCTGGGTCGGCTTCGACTCCGTGCCCGTGTAGTAGCCGGTGATCCACAGGATGACGACGGCGAGCAGGATGCCCACGATGACCGCGGCCGAGGCCAGGAAGCGCGGGTCGGACTCGACCTGGGCGATCACCGGGCTCGTGAGGCCGGTCAGCCCGCCGAAGCTGCTGGGCAGGTAGGCGAAGGCGACGGCGGTGCTGCCGACGGCGGAGACCACCGCGGACAGGTAGAAGCCGCGCTGGATGGCGCCCAGGCCGCTCTCCGAGCCGCGGGTGCGGATGAGCAGGATGCCGAGCACCGCGGTGAGCGCTCCGACGGCGGGCACGAGCAGCGGGAAGACCAGCCCGGAGTCGCCGAAGGCGGCGCGGCCCAGGATGAGGGCGGCCACGAGGGTCACCGCGTAGGACTCGAAGAGGTCGGCGGCCATGCCGGCGCAGTCGCCGACGTTGTCGCCGACGTTGTCGGCGATGGTGGCGGCGTTGCGCGGGTCGTCCTCGGGGATGCCCTGCTCCACCTTGCCGACCAGGTCGGCGCCGACGTCGGCGGCCTTGGTGAAGATGCCGCCGCCGACGCGCATGAACATGGCGACCAGGGCGGCGCCGAAGCCGAAGCCCTCGAGCATCGTCGGGGCGTCGGCCTTGAAGAACAGGACCACCAGGGAGGACCCGAGCAGGCCCAGGCCCACGGTGGCCATGCCCACGGTGCCGCCGGTGCGGATGGCCAGCCGGAAGCCCTCGGCGCGTCCCTCGGGCTCGCGCGAGGCCGCGGCCACCCGCACGTTGGCGCGCACGGCCAGGGACATGCCCAGGTAGCCGACGGCCGCGGAGAAGGCCGCGCCGACCAGGAAGAGGACGGCGCGGCCGACGCGGACCTCCCAGTCGCCGGGCAGCACGAAGAGCAGCGCCACGACCGGCAGCGCGAAGACGCCGAGGGTGCGCAGCTGGCGGCGCAGGTAGGCGCTGGCGCCCTCCTGGACGCCCGCGGCGATCTCCTGCATGCGCTCGGTGCCCTCACCGGCGGCCAGCACCTGGCGCCGGAACACGAAGGCCATCACCAGCCCGAGGGCGGCGACGGCCGCGATGGTGATGACGATGATCTGGTCTCGGCCGGTCACGGCCGTGCTGCCAGCGGCGGTCGTGCTGGCCGCGGTCTGCACCCCGGCCACCACGGCAGAGCTCGTCAGCCCGAGCATCCGTCCTCCTCGACGAGGCTGGGCGAACCCCCCTGGCGGCCTCGCGGCACCCGGTGGGGGGTGGAACAGGTCGCCGCGAGACTACAGACGCCCCCGGCCGGCGCGGCGCAGCGGGGCCGGGGCGTCGCCGGGTCGGCCCAGGGGCCCCCCGCGCCGGCACCGCCGCTCAGGCCGGTGGAGCGGACCAGCTGAGGCGGGTGGTGCCGCCCGGGCCCCCGGGGCCGGCCGTCACGGACACCTCGTCGGCCAGGCCCTCCATGAGCAGCACGGCCAGCTCCTCGGTCTCCACGCCGTCGTCCCCGGCGTGGTCGACGACCTCCACCACCATCCCGCCGCCGCCGGTGGTGGCGGTCAGCTCCACCATCTCGGCGGTGCCCGCGGACTCGCTGCGCTGCACCGCGCGCCCGCACGCCTCGCCCACGGCCAGGCGCACGCCCTCGACGTCGCTGCCGGCCAGGCCGGCGCGGCGCGCCAGCGACGTGGTCACCAGCCGGGCGATGCGCACGTGCTCGGGCAGTGCGGAGAAGCGCAGCACGACGGGTCCCAGCGGCGCGGGGGCGCTGCTGGGACCCGTCGGGGCGCCGGCTGCGGGCACCTGCTCGGGCACCGGGGCGGTCAGGGGTCCGTCGGCGGGGTCGGTCAGCGCGTCGGGCCGCCCGCTCAGGAGGCGGCGTCTCCGCTGGAGGCCGCGACCGCGTCGTCGACGGAGCTGTGGATCGGGAAGACCTTGGTCAGGCCGGTGATCCTGAAGACCTTGAGGATCTTCTCCTGCGTGCACACCAGGTGCAGCGACCCGTCGTGGGAGCGGACCCGCTTGAGGCCCCCCACGAGCACGCCCAGGCCGGTGGAGTCGAGGAAGTCGACCTTCTCCATGTCCACCACCAGGTGGTGGCGGCCCTCGCCCACGAGGTCGTTGAGGCGCTCGCGCAGCACGGGCGCGGTGTAGACGTCGATCTCACCGCCGACCTCGACGACGGTCCGGCCGCCCTGCTCGCGGCTCGTGACGGACAGGTCCACGGTGGCTCCTCGGGGTCGGGGCTGGTCAGTCGCTCGGTCAGTCGCTCGGCCAGTCGCTGGTCGGACGCTCGCTCGGGTGGCAGTCAACCACCCGCCCCCCTCCTCGGCCACGCGCGGCTGCTCCTCCGGCACGCGGTGCGACCATCGACGGGTGCACGCCGAGCCGGTCCAGACGCCGGGCACCGGCCTCCCGCCCGGCGCGGGCGCCGACCCCGGGGGTGCCGCCGAGCACCTCCTGCGCGCCCCGGGTCGCCGCGAGCGCGTGCTCCACGAGCACGTCGTGGCCGCGCGCGCCGGCACCACCGCCGCCTGGCCCGAGTGGGTGCACCCCGAGCTGCGGGCGGCGCTGGAGCGCTCCGGGGTGGCCTCGCTGTGGGCCCACCAGGTGGCGGCGGCCCAGGCGGCCCGGGACGGCCGCCACGTGGTGGTGTCCACCGGCACCGCCTCGGGCAAGTCGCTGGCCTACCTGCTGCCGGCGCTGACCGCCGTCGCCGAGGGCGCGGCCGATCCCGGCGGCCGCGGCGCCACGGCGCTGTACCTGTCCCCCACCAAGGCCCTCGCGGCCGACCAGCTGCAGGTGGTCCGCGGCCTCGCGGTGCCGGGGGTGCGGGCGGCCACCTTCGACGGCGACGTGCCGCCGGAGGAGCGCCGCTGGGTGCGCGACCACGCCAACCACGTGCTCACCAACCCCGACATGCTCCACCGCTCCCTGCTGCCCGGGCACGCGCGCTGGCACCGCTTCCTGCGCGCGCTGCGGGTGGTGGTGGTCGACGAGTGCCACCACTACCGGGGGCTGTTCGGCTCGCACGTGGCCGACGTGCTGCGCCGCCTGCGGCGCCTGGCCGCGGCGGCGGGCGCCGACCCGGTCTTCGTGCTGGCCTCCGCGACGGCCGCCGCCCCGGCGGTGACCGCCTCCCGGCTGGTCGGCGTGCCGGTCGAGGACGTGGTGGCCGTGACCGAGGACGCCGCGCGCCGCGGGGCCACGCGCTTCTGGATGTGGGAGCCGCCGCTGCTGCCGGGCACCGGGGAGAACGGCGCGCCCACGCGGCGCTCCGCGGCCGCCGAGTCCGCCGACCTCCTGACCGACCTCGTGGCCGGCGGGGTGCGCACGGTGGCCTTCGTCAGGTCGCGGCGCAGCGCCGAGGCGGTCGCCCTGTCAGCGCGCAGGTCGCTGGCGGAGGTCGACCCGTCCCTGCCGGCGCGGGTGGCCGCCTACCGCTCCGGGTTCCTGCCCGAGGAGCGGCGCGAGCTCGAGCGGCGCCTGCGCGAGGGCGACCTGCTCGGGGTGGCCTCCACCAGCGCCCTCGAGCTGGGTGTGGACGTCTCCGGGCTCGACGCGGTGGTGGTGGCCGGCTGGCCGGGGACCCGCTCGGCGCTGTGGCAGCGCGCGGGACGCGCCGGGCGCAGCGGCCAGGACGCCCTCGCGGTGCTCGTGGCCGAGGACGACCCGCTCGACACCTACGTGGTCCACCACCCCGAGGTGGTGCTGGGCGCGCCGGTGGAGAGCACCGTGCTGGACCCGGGCAACCCGCACGTGCTGGGACCGCACCTGTGCGCCGCGGCGGCCGAGCGGCCCCTGACGGAGCAGGACCTGCCGCTCTTCGGCCCCACCGCCGAGCCGGTGCTGCGCCACCTCGTGGCGGGCGGGCTGCTGCGGCGGCGGCCGGGCGGCTGGTTCTGGACCCGCCGCGAGCGGGCCACCGACCTCGCCGACCTGCGCGGCACGGGCGGTGAGCCGGTGCGGCTGGTCGAGGCCGCCACCGGGCGGGTGCTGGGCAGCGTGGACGCCGGGTCCGCCCACCACGCCGTGCACCCGGGCGCGGTCTACGTGCACCAGGGCGAGACGCACGTCGTGGAGGCCCTCGACGAGGAAGGGTCGGTGGCATTGGTGCGCCGCGAGGACGTCGAGCACACCACCTCGGCGCGCACCACCACCGACGTCCGCATCCTGGCCGAGGACCGGCGCCGCTCCTGGGGGCCCGTCGCGGTGTGCACCGGAGCGGTGGAGGTGACCACGCGGGTGACCTCCTACCTGCGGCGGCGCGCGTCGACCGGGGAGGTGCTCGGGGAGGAGCCGCTCGACCTGCCCGAGCGCACGCTGCGCACGGCGGCGGTCTGGTGGACGGTGCCGCCGGAGCTCCTGGAGCAGGCCGGTGTGGCGCCGGCGGACCTGTCGGGTGCGGCGCACGCCGCCGAGCACGCCGCGATCGGGCTGCTGCCGCTCGTGGCCACCTGCGACAGGTGGGACGTCGGCGGGGTCTCCACGGCGCTGCACCCCGACACCGGGCTGCCCACGGTGGTGGTGCACGACGCCGCAGCGGGCGGCGCGGGGTTCGCCGAGCGCGGGTTCACCGCGGCAGCGACCTGGCTGGGCGCGACCGCCGACCTGGTCGCGGAGTGCGAGTGCCCCGCGGGGTGCCCCTCCTGCGTCCAGTCGCCCAAGTGCGGCAACGGCAACTCCCCCCTCGACAAGGCCGGCGCGCTGCGGATGCTGCGCCTGGTGCTGGCCGAGGCCGACGACGACGCACCGGCGCCGGCGGGCCGGCCCGTGCCGGCGGAGGGGGCCGGCCCGCCCGGCGCTGGCGGGGTGGACCTGCCAGACCTGGACCTGCGGGACGGCGACCTGCGGGACGTCGACGTGCGGGACGGCGACCTGCGGGACGTCGACCTGCGGGACGGCGACGTGCGGGACGTCGACACGGGCGACGGCGACACAGGCGACGCGCCGGGCGCTGCTGCCGACGCGCAGCGCCCGGCGCGCTGACCGCGCCCGGCGGGTCTAGCGTCCGGGGGACCTGGTCGGCGGCGGGTGCCGGCCCGTCCAGCAGGGGGTCCCCGTGGTCGTCCTCGCCGTGCTGCTGCTGCTCGCCGTGGCCCTGGTCGTGCTGTTCGTCGTGGTCACCGGCATCACCCCGACGGTCACGCTCGAGTGGGCCCAGATCGGCACGTCCGTCACCCTCACCGCCCTCGCCGTCTTCCTCCTGGGCGCCGCGAGCCTCCTCGTGGCCGAGGCGGGCCTGGCCCTGCTCCTGCGCGGCAACCGCAAGAGCTGGGAGCGCCGCCGCGAGCTCAAGCGCCTGCGACGCGTGGAGGCCGAGCGCGTGCGCCACGAGGCGCCGCCGGCCGCCGCCCCCGCTGCGCCGCCGGCGCGCCAGGGGGCGCCGGCGGCGCAGCGGCCCGGGGAGGCACCTGCGGCGGACAGCACCTCCGCAGGGCGTGCGGACGCGCCGGCCGCTCCCCCTCGCGACGGCGCCCGAGGCGGCTCGTCCCGCACCTGACCCCCTGGCGCTCACGGCTGGGGACCCGCACGCGCCCGGGCGCTGGGACGGCCCACCGCACCGGCCAGCCCCGGCGGACGCACCGCCACCGCCACCTCGACGGCTCCCGCCCCTGCCGCCTGGCAGACCAGGAGCTCCGCACCCGCCTCCCGGGCCACCGCCCCGGCGCGCGCGCAGGCGCCGCGGGCACCCAGCGGCAGGTCGGCGGCGGCGGCCAGGGCCGCTGCGTCGGCAGCGCCCGCCGCGCGGACGGCGGCCGCGGCCACCTGCCCCGCAGCGGCTGACGCAGCGGCGAGCAGCAGCGCCCCCGCCACCACCGCGAGCACGAGCAGCGAGGCCGATCCCTTCTGCGCCCGCGCACGGGGTCCGGGCGGCGCACCGGCGCCCGCGCTCACGGGGCGTCCTGAGCGTCCGCCTCCAGCGGGGCGGCCGCGGAGCCGTGCAGGCTCCCCACGGCCCCCAGCAGCGGAGCGCTCACCGGGGCGGAGACGTCGACGCGCACCAGCCCGCCGTCCTGCCGGACGGTGAGGACAGCACCACCGACGACCTCGGTGACGCGCCCCGCGACGAGGCCGGGGTCCTCTCCGCGGGCCAGGGCCCGTGCCGCCGCCCCCGCCGCGAGCTGGACGCGCACCTGCGCCGTCCCCGCGGCCGCCAGCCAGGCGGCGAGCAGCAGGAGCACCGCCACCGGGACGAGCGCGACCGCCAGCTCGGCGGTCACCGACCCCCGCTGGCGGCCGGCCCCGCGGGCGCCCTGACCGCCGCGGCGGGAGCGGAGGTCCGGTCTCACACCAGGCTCAGCGCGCGCTGCACGAGCGCCACGAGCATGCCGCGGACCTCCCCGCTGGACAGCACGGCCAGCAGGAGGGCCGCGAAGCCGCAGGCCGCCAGGGTGGCGATGGCGTACTCGGCGGTGGCCATGCCGGCCTCCCCCGGGGCGGCGCGCAGCGCAGCCGCCGGGCCGGTCGGGGCGCAGCCGGCGGGTCGTGCCACGGGACTGCTCACGGGGCCGGCCGCGAGGACGGGCGACGGGCTGGTCGACGGGCTGGTCGACGGGCTGGTCGACGGGCTGGTCGACGGGCTGGTCGACGGGCTGGTCGACGGGCTGGTCGAAGGGCTGCTCACGGGGGGTCCTCCTGGTGTGCTGCGAGGCCCGGCGGTCACCGGTGCCACGCCCACGGTGCCGTCGTGGCGACCGGCCCGGCCGGGCTCCGCCACCCCCTGTGGACGCCGCCCCGGCGCAGGCCTCCTGTGGGCGGAGCACCCGCTCGCCCCTGTGCACCGCGCGCCGGGAGGGGGGTCCCGAGGTCGGGGTCGACCGGCTGTGCGCAGGCGCCCGTCAGCCGAGCAGGCCAGCGCCGAGGGAGAGCAGCACCGGGGCCACCGCGAGCAGGGCGAAGGCGGGCAGGGTGCACAGCCCCAGCGGGGCCACCACGCGCACGCCGAGCCGGGCGGCGGCCAGGGCGGCGGCCCGCTGCCGCCCTCGCCGCAGCTCTTCGGCGGAGGAGCGCAGCAGCGCCGACACGGGAGCACCGGTCTGCTCGGCGATCCACAGCGCCCGCCGGAGCGCGTCCACGGCCGGGGCGAGGTCAGGTGGCGCACCGGCGGGCCGGGCGGGCGAGGGGGCGAGGGCGAGCGCCTCGAGCACGTCCGCGTGGGCAGGCGCCCCCGCCTCCCGCACCACGTCGCACACCGCGCGGAGGGCAGCGGACGGCGGCGCCCCCGCCGCCACGACCGCGGCGACCAGGTCGAGCAGCAGGGCGGCGTCGACCGGGGCCGCGCCCCCGCGCCCGCGGGGGGCGCTCGTGGGTGGACGCGCCGCCGGGCGCGGGAGCCGCGGGCGCCCCGGGAGGGCGCTGACGGCCAGACCCACGAGGGCTGCGGCCACCGCCGCCAGCTCCCCGGGGCCGAGGACCCCCGCCGTCACCGGGCGCGCTCCGCGGAGCGGACCAGCGCCGACGTCCACACCCACCCGCCGGCGGCGCACAGGAGCCCGACGCCACCGCACCACCGGCCGGGCGCGGTGCCCACCAGCGCTCCGAGCGGGTCCGCGCCCACCGCCGTGGACGCCACCAGGCCGAGCAGCGGGAGCACCAGCAGCAGCCTGGCGGTGGCGCGGGGCCCCGCCAGGGCGGCGTCACGGGCGTCAGCCGCCACCGCCTCCGCCCGCAGCGACGCCGCCAGCTCCTCCAGCACCGCGGCGGCAGGGGCACCGGTGACCTCGCTGGTCCGCCAGGCGAGCGCGAGCGAGGCCAGCGCCGGGCCGGCAGCACCCCTGCCGCCACCGTGGTGCCGCAGCTCGGCCGCCGGGTCGCCGCCCTCACCGGCGGCGCGCGCGGCGGCGTCGAGCGCCGTCCTGACGGCGTCCGGCGCACGGGGGCTCCCGGCTGCCGCGGCCTCCTGGCCGCTCGCGCCGCCCGCTCCCCCGGCCACGGCCCGCTGCGGGGCCCAGGCGGCCGCAGGCACCGCTCCCGCCCGCACCAGCGCCGCGACCTCGGCGGCCGCGCGCGCGACGGCGACCGCCGCCGGCTCGTGGAGCTCCTGCCGGAGCGCCCGGACCCGCCAGCGCGACGGCCGCGGCCCGGGGCGGGGGTCACCGCCCGCGCGGGGCGGCACCGCCCGGGCCGTCGGCCGGGCCCGGAGACCCGCTGCAGCGCGCGGGCGCGGCAGCAGGAGCCAGGCCGCCGCACCCACCAGGACCGGTCCCAGCACCAGCGCCGGGGGAGCACCGGCCGGGCCCGCGGCGGCAGCGGCGGTCGCGGCGGCAGCGGCGGTCGCGGCAGCAGCGGCGGTCGCGGCAGCAGCGGCGACCAGCAGGCTCATGCGGGGAGCCCAGACGCCTGGACCGGCGCCGCCGGCAGGTGCAGCAGCTGCGCGAGCCTGCCCCACCCCTCCTCCCGGGTGCCGGGGTGCTCGGGCGCGGCGCCGGCCCGCAGCGCCGGCACCACGGCCAGGGCGCCGCTGGCCGAGGTCGTGACCACGCCGACCTCCACCACGCGGCGCAACGGGCCCTCGCGCCGCAGGTGCACCACCACCTGCAGCCCGGCGACCGCCTGCGCCGCCAGCACGTCGGGTCCCATGCCCGCCAGCGCGGCCAGCGCCGTGAGGCGGGCCGGCACGGACGTCGCGGAGTTGGCGTGCACGGTGCAGCACCCGCCCTCGTGGCCGGAGTTGAGGGCCATGAGCAGGTCGGCCACCTCCGCGCCGCGCACCTCGCCCACGACGAGCCGGTCCGGGCGCATGCGCAGCGCCTGGCGCACCAGGTCGCGCTGGCCCACGGCCCCGGCGCCCTCGACGTTGCCGTGCCGCGCCTGCAGGCGGACCACGTGGGGGTGCTCGGGCGCCAGCTCCCCGGAGTCCTCCACGACCACGATGCGCTCGCGCGCGTCGACCAGGCCCAGCAGGGCGGCGAGCAGCGTGGTCTTGCCGCTGCCGGTGCCCCCGGCGACGAGCAGCGAGCAGCGGTGGTGCACGACCGCCCGCAGCACCTCCGACCACCCTGGCGGCAGCGAGCCGGAGGCCTCCAGGTCCGCCAGCGCCAGGGGCGTGCGCCGCGGCACCCTCAGGGAGAGCAGCGTGCCGCTGCTGGAGACCGGGGGCAGCACGGCGTGCAGCCGCGTGCCGTCGGCCAGCACGGCGTCGACGCACGGGCTGGCGTCGTCGAGGCGGCGGCCGGCACCCGCGGCCAGGCGCACGGCCAGCGCCCGCACCTGCCGCTCCACCCCGACGTCGAGGTCGACCCTCACCAGACCGGCGCCCCGGTCGACCCACACCGACCCGGGGCCGTTGACCAGGACGTCGGTGGTGCCCGGCAGGTCGAGCAGCTCCTGCAGCGGCCCGGCGCTCACCGGTGCCGGGCCCCGGGGTCGGCGCCCTGCCCGAGCGCCTCCAGGACGGTCCGCGCGCAGCGCTCCAGGGACCCCCGCGGCCGCGGCAGGGGGTCTCCCCGGCGCAGGGCCGACCGCACGTCCCGGTCGGGCACGAGGCGGCCGAGCAGCGGCAGCGCCAGCGCGTCGCAGACGTCGGCCGCAGCCAGAGGCGAGCCCGCCGGTGCGCTGACGACAAGGCGCACGTCGCCGGCGTGACCCAGCAGCGAGGGCAGCTGCGCCGAGGCCGACGCCACGGCCCGCAGGTGGGCGGGCACCACGAGCACGAGCAGGTCGAGGCGCCACAGCAGCGACGGGCTCGCGCCGCGCGGCAGGTCGAGGACCACGAGGTCGCTGGCCCGCGCCGCGCTGTCGACGACCGCCTCGACCGCCGCGGCGGGCGCCGCCCGCGGCTCGGGCCACGGGGCCCACGACAGCACCGGGACCCCCGCCCGCCCGCGCGGCAGGCCGTCGGCCAGCGCGGCGGCGCGCAGGGGAGCCGCGGCGTCGAGCACGTCGTGCCAGCGCAGCCCCGGCTCCTCCTGGGCGCCCACGAGGGCGTCCAGGCCACCGCCGAGCGGGTCGGCGTCGAGCAGCAGCACACCGCGGGTGGGCTCGAGGGCGGCCGCCGTGCACGCCAGGGCCGCGGCGAGCACGGACGCCCCCGCCCCGCCGCAGCCCCCGACGACACCGGCCACGAGCCCGCCGGCCCCAGGCCCCTCGGCGGCGCAGGCCAGGGCCGCGGCGACCGCCGGGGCCTCCTCGGGCAGGACCGCCACGCCCTCGGCCCCCACCTCGACCGCGCTGCGCCACAGCGGGGAGGTGTCCTGGCCCGTGGGCGCCGCGGCGAGCAGGAGCACGCCGGGGCGCCGGCCGGGGACCCCCAGCGCGGCCGCGTCGTCCCCGAGCAGCACCACGGGCGCGGTGCGCCAGGCCGCCCCCGCGGCCCGCGCCTGGGGCACCACGGCCAGCCGGGCACCGCTGGCCGCCGCCAGGCGGCGCACCTGCTCGACCAGCACCGACCTGCCGGTCACCAGCAGCACCTCGTCGCCGCCCCGCGGGCCTCGCTCGTCCACGCGGCGACCCTGGCGGTCCGGTCCGGCCGCGCGCCGCGGCGCGCGGCCCCCTGTGGACGGCTCCCTCCGGACGGCGCCGTGCGCGGGACCTGTGGGCGGCCCGCGGGTGCGGCCCGTCCGGGCGCGCGCTCGGGCCCTTCGGCCCTGGTCCCCTCCCGCCTGGACAGGGTCGGATGACCCCGGTCGGCGCGACGGCGCACCGAACGAGCGGGAGGCGATGTGAACACCGAGCCCGAGAGCGTCCGCGGTGCGCGGACAGCAGCAGCACCAGAACAGCGGGGCGCCACCGGCGCCGGGGCGCAGGAGGCGCTGGAGCAGGTGCACTCCAGCGCCGAGTTCCAGGCGCTGAGGCGGTCCTTCCGCACGGTGGTCTTCCCGACCACCGCGGCGTTCCTGGCGTGGTACGCCCTGTACGTGCTGCTGGCGGCCTACGCGCCGTCCTTCATGGGCACCCGCATCGGCGGGAGCACCATCACGATCGGCCTGCTGCTCGGGCTCGGGCAGTTCGTCTCCACCTTCGCCATCACCATGGCCTACCGGCGCTGGGCCGACCGCAGCTTCGACTCGCGGGCCGAGGTCCTGCGCGGGCACCTCGCGAAGGGAGCGGTCCGGTGAACCTCGGCAACCCGCTGGTCAACATCGCGATCTTCGGCGCCTTCGTCGCGGTGACCATGGTCATCGTCCTGAGGGCCTCGCGGAACAACAAGACCGCCGCGGACTACTACGCGGCCGGCCGCTCGTTCTCCGGGCCCCAGAACGGCACCGCGATCGCCGGGGACTACCTGTCGGCCGCCAGCTTCCTGGGCATCGCCGGCGCGATCGCCGTGTACGGCTACGACGGCTTCCTGTACTCCATCGGCTTCCTCGTGGCCTGGCTGGTGGCGCTGCTGCTGGTGGCCGAGATGCTCCGCAACACGGGCAAGTTCACGATGGCCGACGTCCTGAGCTTCCGCCTGCGCCAGCGCCCGGTGCGCATGGCGGCGGCGCTGGCCACCCTGGCGGTCTGCTTCTTCTACCTGCTGGCGCAGATGGCCGGCGCCGGGGGCCTGGTGGCGCTGCTGCTGGGCATCACGGCGCCCGCCGGGCAGTACGCCGTGGTCGCCGTCGTCGGCGTCCTGATGATCGTCTACGTCCTCGTCGGCGGCATGAAGGGCACCACCTGGGTGCAGATCGTCAAGGCCGTCCTGCTCATCGCGGGTGCCGGGGCGATGACCGTGTGGGTGCTGGCCACCTACGGCTTCAACCTCTCGGGCCTGATGCAGGCAGCGATCGACACCGCGGCCGGCCAGGGCGTGGAGGACCCCGAGGGCCTCATCCAGCCGATGAACCAGTACGGCGCCTCGGCCACCACCAAGCTCAACTTCCTGTCCCTCGCCCTGGCGCTGGTGCTGGGGACGGCGGGCCTGCCGCACGTGCTCATGCGCTTCTACACCGTGCCGGACGCCAAGCAGGCGCGCCGCAGCGTGGTCTGGGCGATCTGGCTGATCGGCCTGTTCTACCTCTTCACGCTGGTGCTGGGCTACGGCGCCGGGGCCCTGGTGGGCCCGGAGGCCATCCGCTCCGCGCCCGGCGGGGTCAACAGCGCGGCGCCGCTGCTGGCCTACGAGCTCGGCGGCACGCTGCTGCTGGGCTTCATCTCGGCGGTGGCCTTCGCGACCATCCTCGCCGTCGTCGCGGGCCTGGCGATCACCGCTGCCGCCTCGTTCGCCCACGACGTCTACGCCAGCGTCGTCAAGCACGGCAGGCCCGACCCGGGCGCCGAGGTGAAGATCGCCCGCCGCACGGTCGTCGTCATCGGCGCGGTGGCCATCGTGGGCGGCATGTTCGCCGTCGGGCAGAACATCGCCTTCCTCGTCGCCCTGGCCTTCGCCGTCGCCGCGAGCGCCAACCTGCCGACGATCGTGTACTCGCTGTTCTGGCGGCGGTTCACCACGCGCGGTGCGCTGTGGTCGATCTACGGCGGCCTCGGCAGCTGCCTGGTGCTCATCGCCTTCTCCCCGGTGGTGTCGGGCAAGGTCGACCCGGTGACCGGGGCGAGCCTGTCGCTGATCAAGGACACCGGCGTGGACTTCTCCCTCTTCCCGCTGGAGAACCCCGGGATCGTCTCGATCCCGCTCGCCTTCCTGCTGGGCTGGCTGGGGACGGTCACGAGCCGGCCCGAGCCCGACCACGAGGCCAAGGCCACCGAGATGGAGGTGCGCGCCCTCACCGGCGCCGGCGCGGAGGGCGCCGTCCAGCACTGACGCCCGACGGCCACCACCACCAGCACCACCGACAGCACCACCACGACGCCGGCCGGTCGCCCGCCCTCCAGGGCGCGGTGGCCGGCCGGCCTCCGGTGGCGGACCGACCGGTGACCAACCGGCGGCCACCACCCTCGGCAGCACCAGACCCGCTGGCTAGGGTCGGCCCCGGCCGTTCCCTGCCGACCCTGAGCACGACGACGCGTGCACGACCCGGAGGACGCGATGACGCAGCCCGCCACCGGCACCCCCGCTGGGCAGACCGCCGACCAGCACCCCACCTACCCGCCGCCGCCCGAGCTGGCCGCTCACGCCGTGGCCACCGCGGCGCTCTACGAGGAGGCCGCTGCCGACAGGCTCGCCTTCTGGGGCCGCCAGGCCCGCGAGCTGCTGACGTGGGACACCGCACCGACCCAGGTGCTCGACTGGTCGGACGCGCCCCTCGCGCGGTGGTTCGCCGACGGCCGGCTCAACGCCGCCGCCAACTGCGTCGACCGGCACGTGGCGGCCGGGAACGGCGACCGGGTGGCGCTGCACTGGGTCGGCGAGCCCGGCGACACCCGCACCGTCACCTACGCCGACCTCCACGAGCAGGTCCAGCGGGCGGCCAACGCCCTGACGGACCTGGGCGTGCGCACCGGTGACCGGGTGGCGATCTACCTGCCCATGGTCCCCGAGGCCGTGGTCGCGATGCTGGCGTGCGCCCGCATCGGCGCCCCCCACAGCGTGGTCTTCTCCGGGTTCAGCGCGCAGGCGCTGCGCGACAGGGTCGACGACGCCAGCGCGGTGGCCGTCATCACCGCCGACGGCGGGTACCGCCGCGGCGAGGCCGCACCGCTGAAGCCGGCCGTCGACGCGGCGCTGGAGCCCCGCGACGGCGCGGACAGCACGGTGAGGGCCGTCCTGGTGGTGCGGCGCACCGGCGGGGACGTGGCGTGGGCCGAGGGCCGCGACCACTGGTGGCACGAGGCCCTCGCCGCGGCCGCCCCCACCCACGAGCCGGTCAGCGTCGAGGCCGAGCACCCGCTCTTCGTGCTCTACACCTCGGGCTCCACGGGCAAGCCGAAGGGCATCCTGCACACCACCGGCGGCTACCTCACCCAGGCCGCGTACACCCACCGCAACGTCTTCGACCTGCGCCCGGAGACCGACGTGTACTGGTGCGGCGCGGACATCGGCTGGGTGACCGGCCACACCTACATCGTCTACGGGCCGCTGCTCAACGGGACGACGTCGGTCATGTACGAGGGCACGCCCAACACGCCGACGCAGGACCGCTGGTGGCAGGTCGTGGAGACCTACGGCGTCACCAAGCTCTACACCGCTCCCACCACCATCCGGACCTTCATGAAGTGGGGCGAGGACCTGGTCACCGGGCACGACCTGTCCACGCTGCAGGTGCTCGGCAGCGTCGGGGAGCCCATCAACCCCGAGGCCTGGACCTGGTACCGCCGGGTCATCGGCTCCGACCGCACCCCGGTGGTCGACACGTGGTGGCAGACCGAGACCGGCGGCATCATGATCAGCGCCCTGCCCGGCGTGACGAGCCTCAAGCCGGGGTCGGCGCAGGTGCCCCTGCCCGGCATCAGCGCGGAGGTGGTCGACGACGAGGGCCGCGTGCTGCCCGCCGGCCACGAGGGCGCCGGGTACCTCGTGCTCACCGAGCCCTGGCCCGGGATGCTGCGCGGCATCTGGGGCGACGAGGAGCGCTACCGCGACACCTACTGGTCGCGCTTCCGCGAGCAGGGCTGGTACTTCGCCGGCGACGGCGCCCGGCGCGACGCCGACGGCGACATCTGGCTGCTGGGCCGCGTGGACGACGTCATGAACGTCTCGGGCCACCGCATCTCCACCACCGAGGTCGAGTCCGCCCTCGTGAGCCACCCCAGCGTGGCCGAGGCAGCGGTGGTCGGGGCCTCGGACCCGACCACCGGCCAGGGCATCGTCGCCTTCGTCATCCTGCGCGAGTCGGCCCAGCAGGAGGGGGCGGCCGACGCCGCCTCGGTCGGCAAGGAGCTGCGCGACCACGTGGCGCGGGAGATCAGCCCGATCGCCAAGCCGCGCCAGGTGCTGGTCGTCTCCGAGCTGCCCAAGACCCGCTCGGGCAAGATCATGCGCCGGCTGCTGCGCGACGTGGCCGAGGACCGCCAGGTCGGTGACGTCACCACGCTGGCCGACTCCAGCGTCATGGCCTCCATCCAGGCGGGCATGCGCACGGGGCGGGGCTCGGAGGACTGACCCGGCCGGTGGCCTCCCGCGCCTCCGCCGCGCGGGAGGCCACGGGCCCCCCTAGGCTCGCCGACCAGGACCAGACCACCAGCGCCCCGCCGCCCGGCGGGCGCTGCGGCCGAGCTTCAGGAGGCACCCGACGTGAGCCACAGCGTGAGCCAGGGCGCAGGCGCAGGCGCCAGCGAGCGCACGATCGGCCAGCTGGTGGCCGACGCCAGCCGCGACCTGTCAGCGCTGGTGCGCGCCGAGATCGCCCTGGCCAAGTCGGAGATCACCGCTGAGGTCAAGCAGGGGGCGATCGGCGCCGGCCTCTTCGTGGGCGCCGCCGTCTTCGGCGCCGCGGGCGGGCTGTTCGTGCTGCTCGCCATCGCCTGGCTGCTGTCCGAGTGGCTGCCGTACTGGGCCGGCTTCGGCATCGTGGCCGTCGTGCTGCTCCTGGTGGCCGGCGTGCTCGCCGTCATCGGCCGGGGCCGCATCAAGAAGGTCGGGGCGCCCGAGCGCACCATCGCCACCTCCAAGCAGTCGGTCGAGGCCCTGAAGGGCCACCGCTGACCCCTCCCGGCCGCCGTCGCCCCACGGGCGGGCGGCCGGGGCCGGGGCCGGGTGCGGGGGAGGGTCCGTGAGGGCCCTCCCCCGCGGCCTGCGCGCCGGGCCCCCCGTCGACGCCGCCGAGCTGCTCGACCCCGGTCCCTGGCGCCACCGCTTCGTGACGGCCAACGGCTGCCGCTTCCACGTCGCCGAGTCGGGTCCCGACGACGGCTCGGCGCCCCTGGTCCTCCTGCTCCACGGGTTCCCCCAGTCCTGGCGCGCCTGGAAGCACCAGCTGGCCGCTCTGCCCGCGGCCGGGTACCGGGCCGCCGCGCTGGACCTGCGCGGCAGCGGCGCCTCGGACAAGCCCCCGCGCGGCTACGACACCGCCACCCTGGCCGCCGACGCCGCCGGCGTGGTCCGCGCGCTGGGCGCCCAGCGCGCGGTGCTCGTGGGCAGCGGCTGGGGCGCGTGGGCCGCGTGGGCCTCCGCCTCGCTGCAGCCCGCCACCACCGCCGCCGTCGCCAGCCTGGGCGAGCCCCACCCCCTGCAGGTGCTGCGCGAGCCGTGGCGGGTCCTCACCCCCTCCGCGGCGCGCCACCTCGCACGGGTGCAGGTGCCCGCCTTCCCGGAGTGGGCGGTGCGCGACGGCTCCACGGTCGAGCGGGTGCTGCGGGAGTGGGGAGCCCCGGGGTGGGCCGACGCCGACGTCGTCGCCGAGCACGCCGCGGCCCTGCGGGTCCCCTTCGCGGCGCACGCCGCGCTGGAGTGCTACCGCTGGGTCGCCCGCTCGCGCGTGAGGGCCGACGGGCACGCCTTCGCCCGGGCGGTCTCCCGGCCCGCCCGGGTGCCCGTGCTGAGCGCCCAGGGAGAGCTGGACGGCGCGGTGGTCCCGGGCTCGTGCCGGCGCAGCGCGGCGTGGGCCGCCGCGGGCCACCGGTGGGCCGAGGTCCCCGGCGCCGGCCACTTCCTCGGCGAGGAGGCGCCCGCGACCACCACCGAGCTGCTCCTCGACTGGCTCGACGGCCTCCCGACGGCCTGAGCGGCGGGCGCGGCTCAGCCGGTGGTGCAGCTGCCCGTGGAGACGGGCTCGGTGGCCTCCTGCGCCTGCTGCAGCACCGGCCTGGCCTCGTCCAGGGTCAGCGCGTAGCCGGTGCCCGGGTCGGTCAGGGACCGCGCGAAGACGACGCCGACCACGTTGCCGCCCGGGTCGAGCAGGGGCCCCCCGGAGTTCCCCGGCTCCACGTCCGCGGCCAGGGAGTAGACCTCCCGCACCACGGTGGCCGAGCCGTAGATGTCCTTGCCCTCCGCGCGCAGCACCTCGCGCACCCGGGCCGGCACGGCGGTGAAGGGCCCGTCCTGGGGGAACCCCGCGACCACGGCGTCGGCGGCCGTGCCCAGCTGGCGACCGGTCCCCAGCGGCTCGGCGCGCAGGCCGGGCACGGCGAGCACGGCGAGGTCCTCGGCGGGGTCGAAGAGCACCACGGAGGCCTCCAGCCGCTCGCCCTGCCCGCCGACCTGCACCCGCGGCGAGGTGACCCCGGCCACGACGTGGGCGTTGGTGACCACCCGCTGGGGCGCCACGACGAACCCGCTGCCCTCGCTGCCGCGGCGGCACGCCTCGGCGTTGCCGGTGATCTTGACGATGCCGCCCTGGGCGATCGAGGCCGCCCCGCCGACCACGGCGCCGTTGGGCGCGGCGACCTCGCGCACCGGCTCCTCGCCGACCCCGCTGAAGACGCGGGGGAAGTCGTTGGCCTCCACCACCGAGCGGAACCCGGCGAAGAGCGTCTCGGCCTGCGGCGGCACCAGCGCGCCGATCGTGGAGATGACCGAGGAGGAGGCCACCGCCCGCGCCAGGGAGGGCATCGGGCCGGCGCGCACCGCTCCCGCCACGAACCAGGAGACCAGGGCGACGGCGACGACGGCGGCCACCGCGCCGAGCGCGGAGTCGACCACCTGCGCGGGCTGCCAGGTGATGACGTCGCGCAGCCGCCGGCCCACCAGCGACCCCAGCAGCTGGCAGCCCCAGGCGACGAGCAGGACGCCCACCACCACGACCACCGTCCGCGTGCGGCCGGGCTCCATGGAGGTGACCAGCAGCGGCAGCAGCCACATGCCCAGGCCGGCCCCGGCGATGAAGGCGCCCACCGACAGCAGGCCCACCACCAGGCCCTGCCGCAGCCCCGACAGGCCGTAGACGATGAGCAGCAGCAGCAGGACGACGTCGAGGGTGCTCACCGGCCGGCCTCCGGCAGGCCACCGGTCACGGCCGACAGGGGCAGCGCGCGCGAGGCGTCCCAGGGGCGCTCCAGGCCGGCCACCCGCAGCAGGGCGTCCAGGACGGCGGCGGTGAAGCCCCAGGCGACGAGCCCGCCCCCGCTGGCGCCCTCCAGGGCGAAGGTCGGTCCGGTCCAGCCCGAGCGGGTGCGGACCACCGCGCGCGAGGCCGGGTCGGTGAGCACCGGCAGCGGCACCCGCAGCACGCGGGCCACCTCGGCGGGGTCCCCCACGGACAGCGGTGCGGGCGAGCCCTGCCAGGCCAGGACGGGCACCACCGACGCGCCGGTGGGCGGGACGGTCAGCGCCGGCGCCACCCCGAGCACCTCCACCCCCGCCGGGTCCAGGCGCACCTCCTCGTGCGCCTCGCGCAGGGCGGCGCGCACGGGGTCGCCGTCGTCGCCGTCCTCGAAGCCGCCGCCGGGGAAGGCGATCTGCCCCGAGTGCGAGCGCAGGCCCGGCGACCTCTCGATGAGGACGACGTCACCGGTCCCCTCC
Organism: Quadrisphaera sp. KR29; assembly: GCF_052644995.1. Classification (NCBI taxonomy): domain Bacteria; kingdom Bacillati; phylum Actinomycetota; class Actinomycetes; order Kineosporiales; family Kineosporiaceae; genus Quadrisphaera; species Quadrisphaera sp. KR29. The sequence goes on along the minus strand of NZ_JBQXXG010000002.1, from coordinate 88,518 downwards.
CGGCCGGGGCCGAACAGCACGAGCACCGCGGCGCGGCGGCCGCTGCGGGCGCCGAGGTCGACGCCCTCGGCGCGCGCGGCTCGGGTGCGCTCCCCGAGGTGCCGCGCGACGGCGTCGCCCACCTCCGGCAGCGCCCCGGCCAGCCGCTCCAGCCAGTCGGGGCGCCTCACTCCAGCCCCGCCTCGGCGTTCCCCTTCACCAGCGCCGCGGCACGCTCGGGGTCGACCTCCCCCACGCCGTAGGAGGGGCAGTCCCGGGCCACCGGGCAGGCGCCGCACGCGGGGCGGCGCGCGTGGCAGGTCCGCCGCCCGTGGAAGATCACGCGGTGGCTCAGCGGCGTCCAGTCGCGCGTGGGGAAGAGCGCGGCGAGGTCGTCCTCGACGGCGACCGGGTCCTCCTGGGTGGTCCAGCCGAAGCGGCGCGACAGGCGCCCCACGTGGGTGTCGACCGTGATGCCGGGCAGCCCGAAGGCGTCGCCGCGGACCACGTTGGCGGTCTTGCGGCCGACCCCGGGCAGGGTCACGAGGTCCTCCAGGCGGCGGGGCACCTGCCCGCGGTAGACCTCCACCAGCCGGGCGGCCAGGCCCTGCACGGACGCCGCCTTGGCGCGGTAGAAGCCCACCGGCCGCAGCACCTCCTCCAGGGCGGCGCGGTCGGCGCCGGCGAGGTCGGCCGGGGTGGGCCACGTGGCGAACAGGGCCGGCGTGACGCTGTTGACGCGCACGTCGGTGGTCTGGGCCGAGAGCACCGTGGCCACGAGCAGCTGGAACGGGGTGGTGAACTCCAGCTCGCACTTCGCGCCCGGGTAGCGCTCGGCCAGCGCGCGGTGCATGCGGCGGGCCCGGCGCACCCGCCCCAGGGGCGTCTCGCGCTCAGCGTCGGCAGGCCTCACCCACGAAGGGTACGGGCGCCGGCTGACGGCCCCGGGGAGGTCAGCGCGCGCGGCGGCGCAGGCGCTCGACGTCGAGCAGGTTGACCGAGCGGGCCTCCAGGCGCACCCAGCCGCGCGCGGCGAAGTCGGCGAGGGCCTTGTTGACCGTCTCGCGGGAGGCGCCGACCAGCTGGGCCAGCTCCTCCTGGGTCAGGTCGTGCTGGACCAGCAGGCCGGCCTCGGTGGTGCGCCCGAAGCGCAGCGCCAGGTCGAGCAGCGTCCCCGCCACGCGACCGGGCACGTCGGTGAAGACGAGGTCGGCCAGCGTGCTGTTGGCCCGGCGCAGGCGGCGCGCCAGGGCCCGCAGCAGGTGCTGGGCGACCTCCGGGCGCGGGGCCATCCACGCGTACAGCTCCTCGTAGTCGAGGGCGATGAGGCGCGCGGGGCCCACGGCGGTCGCGCTGGAGGTGCGCGGACCGGGGTCGAACCAGCTGAGCTCGCCGAACATCTCCCCCGGGCCGAGCACCGCGAGCAGGTTCTCGCGGCCGTCGGAGGAGGTGCGGCCGAGCTTGATCTTGCCGGTCTGGATGACGAAGAGGTCGGCCGGCTCGTCGCCCTGGGCGAACAGCACCTGGCCGCGCCTCAGCTCCACCACCCGCGCCAGGGACAGCAGGACCTCTGAGGCCTCCTCGTCCACCCCCACGAAGAGGGGTGCGCGTCGCAGCACGTCCTGGTCCACGCCCGGCAGTCTGCCGCACGCACCCCCCGGCGGTCCCGGCCGCACCACCCGTGCGGCCGAGGATCACGCCACCTCGGCGACGACCTCCACCTCGACGGGCGCACCGAGGGGCAGCTGGGCGACCCCGACGGCGGACCTGGCGTGGCGCCCCGCCTCGCCGAAGACCTCCGCCAGCAGCTCGCTGGCGCCGTTGGCGACCCCCGGCTGGCCGGTGAACCCCGGGGCGCTGGCCACGAAGACGACCACCTTGACGATGCGGGCCACGCGCTCCAGGCCCACCTCGGCGTCGAGCGCGGCCACGGCGTTCAGCGCGGCCGTGCGCGCCTGCTCGGCCGCGAGCGACGGGGCGACCCAGTCCTCCCCCTCGCCGACGAGACCGGTCACCGGCAGCGCGCCGCCCACGAGGGGCAGCTGGCCGGAGGTGAACACCAGCGAGCCGGTGCGCGCCGTCGGCAGGTAGGAGGCGACCGGCGCGGCGACCGGCGGCAGCTCCAGGCCGAGGCGCGCGAGCTCCTCCCGGGCGCCCACCGCTCAGCCCTGCCGGGGGCGCTTGAGGTAGGCCACGAGCCCGTTGCCGCCGGGCCCGGGCACCACCTGCACCAGCTCCCAGCCCTCCTCGCCGAAGTTGTCGAGGATCGCCTTGGTGCTGTGCACGATGAGCGGCGCTGTCAGGTACTCCCACTGGGTCACGCCTGGCGAGCCTAGTCCGGGGGCGGGCGCGGGGGCTCCTCCGTACTGTCGTCGCGTGACTGCTGCGACCGCCGCCCCGAGGCTGCACGTGGTGACGGGCAAGGGCGGCACCGGCAAGACCACCGTGGCCGTGGCGCTGGCGCTGTCGCTGGCCGACGAGGGCCGCCGGGTGCTGGTCTGCGAGGTCGAGGGCCGCCAGGGCGTCTCGCGCCTGCTGGGCACCGAGGCGCTGCCCTACGAGGAGGTCGAGCTGGCCGAGGGCGCCGGCGGCGGCCAGGTGGTGGGCCTGGCCGTGGAGCCGCGCGCGGCCCTCGTCGACTACCTGGACACCTTCCACGGCGGGGCCCTGGGCGGGCTGGGCGGTCGTGGCGCGCGGGTCTCCGCGGTGCTGGACCGCGCGGGTGCGGTGGAGTTCATCGCCGACGTCGCTCCCGGCCTGCGCGACGTCCTGCTCGTGGGGAAGGTCTACGAGGCCGTGCGCCGCACCGCGACGGGCAGGTCGGACGGCGGGCGGCCGGTGTACGACGCCGTGGTGCTCGACGCCCCGCCCACCGGGCGCATCTCCCGGTTCCTGGGCATCGGCGACGAGCTCGCGCAGCTGGCCGCCGGCGGGCCGATCGCCGCGCGCGCCGCGTCCGTCGCGGCGCTGCTGCGCTCGGAGCAGACGGCCGTGCACCTGGTCTGCCTGCCCGAGGAGCTGCCCGTGACCGAGACCCTGGAGGCCGCGGCGGAGCTGCGCTCCGCCGGGCTGCCGCTGGGCGCGGTGGTCGCCAACCGGGTGCTGGCGCCGCCGGCGGAGGGCGGGGGTCCCCGGGCCCGCGTGCGCACGGCGCTGCGCCGCGCGCTGGCCCCCGACCGCGACGACGACGCGGGAGGGGGCGTCGGCCCCAGCGGGGGCCGGGACGCCCTCGACGACGTGGTCGAGGCGCTGCTGGCGCAGGACCGGGTGCGGGCGGCGCGGGTGGCGGAGCAGCGCCGCTGGCTCGGGGCGGCCGCCGGCGCGGGGCGCCCGCTGCGGGAGCTGCCCGACCTGCCCGGGGGGATCGACCTGGAGGGCCTGTACCGCCTGGCCGACGACCTGGCCGCCTCCCCCCTGCCCGCCCCGCAGCCCTCGCCGGCGGGAGGTGCGGCGTGAGCGCGGCGAGCGGCTGGGACGTTGACGCCCTGCTGGACGACCCCGGCGTGGAGGTGGTCGTCTGCGCGGGCTCCGGCGGCGTCGGCAAGACCACCACGGCGGCGGCGCTCGCGCTGCGCGCCGCCGAGCGCGGTCGGCGGGTGGCGGTGCTCACCGTCGACCCGGCGCGCCGCCTGGCGCAGGCCCTGGGCACGCAGCCCGTCCCCGAGGCGGACGGCGAGGACGGGCCGGCCCCCGACGAGCCGCGCCGCGTGCCGGGCGTGGACGGCTCGCGCGGCGGGAGCCTGGACGCGCTGGTGCTCGACGCCCGGCGCACGCTGGACGGGCTGGTCGACGCCGCCCTGCCGCCCGCCGGCGCGGCGTCGGTGAAGGCCAACCCCGTCTACGCCTCCCTCGCGACGTCCTTCTCCGGCACGCAGGAGTACATGGCCATGGAGCGGCTCGGGCAGCTGCGCGCCGGCCGCGGGACGCCCGCGGGGTGGGACCTCGTGGTCGTCGACACCCCGCCGAGCCGGTCCGCGCTGGACTTCCTCGACGCGCCCACCCGCCTGGCCTCGTTCCTGGACGGCAGGTTCGCCCGCCTGCTCATGGCCCCGGTGCGCTTCGCCGGCTCGGCCCGCTCGGGCACCGGGCTGCGGGCGGCGGGCGGTCGCGTGGTGGGCGCGCTGGCCGGCGGCGCGGCCGCGGCGATGGACCGGGTGCTGGGCGGCCGGCTGCTGCGCGACGTCCAGGCGCTCGTGACGGGCCTGGACGAGGTCTTCGGCGGCTTCCGCGCGCGGGCCGAGGCGACGTCGGCGGCGCTGCGCGACAGCCGGACGGCCTTCGTGGTGGTCACGGCCCCCGAGACCGAGCCCCTGGCGGAGGCGGTCTTCCTGGTGGGTCGGCTGCGCTCGGCCGGGCTGCGCCCCGCGGCGGTGGTGGTCAACCGGGCCGCCAGCGCGGCGCCCGGGCTCGACGCCGGGACGGCGCGGGCGGCCCTGGCCCGGCTGCGCGGTGGAGCGCGCGGCGGGTCGGTGGCCGAGCGCGAGGCCGCGCAGGTGCTGGGGCTGCAGGTGGAGCTGCTCGAGCGGGTCGAGCGGGAGCGCCGGCTCGTCGGGGAGCACCTGGGGGAGGCGGGGGCGGCCACCGCGCTGGTGCCGGCCCTGGACGGCGACGTCGCCGACCTGGGGGGGCTGCGTGCGGTGGGGGCCGCGCTGGCCGGGACCGTCCCGTCGTCGGGGGCTCCGGCCTGAGGTCCCCGGGTCAGGCGGTGCGGGCGGCGGCGGCCTCGGCGCGGGCGTGCTCGGCCTTGGCGGCCTGCAGCAGGCGGCTCCAGGACTGCACGTTGGGGCGGCGCTTGAGGATGGCGCGGCGCTCGCGCTCGGTCATGCCGCCCCACACGCCGAACTCGATGCGGTTGTCCAGGGCGTCGGCGAGGCACTCGGTCCGCACCGGGCAGGCCTGGCAGACGACCTTGGCGCGGTTCTGCTCGGCACCCTGCACGAAGAGCGCGTCCGGGTCGCTCGTGCGGCAAGCGGCCTGGGTGGTCCACTCGGCGGGCTCGAGGTAGACGGTCTCGCTCATGGTGGTGCCTTCCGGTCGGTGGAGCGGCGGGGAAGCGCCGATCGGTGGGGCTCGAGCGGGGGGAGGAACCGGACCTTCCGGTCCGGACCACCCGCCACGACGAGTGACACGGATGAAGTTACGAACTGGTCACGCCCGCGCCCACCCCTCGTGCGGGCCATTTCGAGGACCACCGGTGACTAGTCACCGTGGCCCCCCGCCCGCCGCATCACGGTCTGGTAGTGGGCGCTCGTCCTGGCCGGGGCGGCGCTGGTGGCCACGTACGCTGGAGGCATGCCGGCCCGCATCCCCCGCTCCCGTCCCGACGACGGCGCCGCGGGCGGCCGGGGACGCCGGGGAGGCACCTCCTTCGGCCGGGCGACCACGCTGCTCGCGGGCTTCCTGGCCGCCAGCGTGGGCGCCGGGGTGCTGGTGGCCGGGCTGGCCGCCCCCGCCGTCATCGCCGCGGGCCAGGCCAGCAACGGCACCGTCGAGGCCTTCAACAGCCTGCCCGCCTCGCTGGAGCAGCCGCCGCTGAGCCAGCAGTCGCGGATCCTGTACTCCGACGGCACGCCGATGGCGACCTTCTACTACGAGAACCGCATCCTCGTGCCGCTCGACGGGGTGGCCCCGGTGATGCGGCAGGCCATCGTGGACATCGAGGACAACCGGTTCTTCGAGCACGGCGGGGTCGACCCGCGCGGCCTGGCCCGCGCCTTCGTGCAGAACAGCCAGGGCGGCGACGTGCAGGGCGCGTCCACCCTCACGCAGCAGTGGATCAAGAACGTGCAGGTGGAGGAGGCGCTGTCGGCGCTGCCCACCAACGCCACCGCCGAGGAGCGCCAGGCGGCCTTCAACGAGGTCACCGTGCGCTCCGGCGTCGACGGCTACGTCCGCAAGCTGCGGGAGATGAAGCTGGCGATCGCCTCGGAGAAGAAGTTCTCCAAGGAGGAGATCCTCGAGAACTACCTCAACATCGCCAACTTCGGCGGCGGCCAGTACGGCGTCGAGGCCGCCAGCCGCCACTGGTTCAACCGCTCCGCGGCCGAGCTCGACCTGCCGCAGGCGGCCCTGCTGGCGGGCATCGTGCAGAATCCCGTGGGGTACGACCCCGTCAACAACCCCCAGGACGCGCAGCGGCGCCGCGACACCGTGCTGGCCCGCATGCTGCAGCTGGGCAGCGTCTCCCAGGCCGACCACGACGCCGCCGTCGCCGTCCCGATCGAGCAGATGCTCGACGTGCAGAAGACCCCCAACGGCTGCGAGCAGGCCGGCCAGGCCGGGTTCTTCTGCGACTACGTGGTCAAGCAGTTCCGCGACGACGACGCCTTCGGCGGCACCAAGGAGGAGCGGCTGCGCCAGCTCTACCGCGGCGGGCTGAGCATCACCACCACCCTCGACAGCGGCAAGCAGCTGGCCGCCTTCGAGGAGGTGGCCAACCGGGTGCCCGCCGAGGACTCCACCGTGCCGAACAACCGCATCAACGGCGAGGGCCGCGTGGTGCGCGAGGACGGCACCTCCAACCTGGGCGCCTCGATCGTCTCGGTCGAGCCGGGCACCGGCAACATCATCGCGATGGCGCAGAACCGGACCTACAGCACGTCCCCGGACGCGCCCGTGGGGGCCACGGCCATCAACTACAACACCGACTACCTCCAGGGCGGCTCGGGCGGCTTCCAGCCCGGCTCGAACTTCAAGCCCTTCGTGCTCGCGACCTGGCTGGCCGCCGGCAAGACCCTCAACGCCACGGTCGACGGCACCGAGCGCAAGTACCCCAACAGCAGCTGGAAGTACGGGAGCTGCTACTCGGGGTCGGGGTACGTGGGGGAGCCGTACGGGCCCAAGAACGCCGGCGACGGCGAGGAGAGCGGCACGATGCCGGTCATCGAGGCCACCTACAAGTCCATCAACACCGGCTACGCCGCCATCGAGAACCAGCTGCCGCTGTGCGACGTGGCCGCCACGGCCCAGGCGCTCGGGGTGCACAAGGCCAAGGCCGACACCCGCAACGTCACGCGCCAGGAGAGCACCGACCTGAACGTGACCCCGTCGATGATGCTGGGCGTCGACGAGGTGGCGCCGCTGTCCATCGCCACCGCGTACGCGGCCTTCGCCGCCGAGGGCAACTACTGCGCCCCCCGCGCCATCCAGAAGATCACGGACGCCGACGGCCAGGACGTCCCCGTCCCGGGTCCCCAGTGCAACCAGGCCATCTCCAAGGAGGTGGCCAACGGGGTCAACTACGCGCTGCAGCGCACGATCACCGACGGCACCGCCCGCGGCAACAGCCTGGCGGGCGGCCGCGAGGCGGCCGGCAAGACCGGCACCACCAACAACTCCGTCGCCACGTGGTTCACCGGCTACACCCCGCAGCTGGCCACCTCGGTGTGGATCGGCGTGCCGGAGCGCAGCATGTCCATCAACGGGGCCACCATCGGCGGGCGCCGCTACGGCACCCTGTACGGCGGCACGGTCTCGGCCCCGCTGTGGCGGGCGTACATGGACCGCGCCCTGGAGGGCGCCGAGCAGCAGGACTTCGTCGACCCGCCGCAGAGCATCATCGGGCGCCCGCCGGCCCCGCCGCGGCCGACGTACACGCCGCGCCCGCGCAGCAGCGGTGGCGGCCAGAGCGCCGCGCCCGCACCCAGCGGTGAGCAGGGCGGCCAGCCGGCCGACGGCGGCGGCCAGGGCGGCCAGCCCGCTGACGGCGGCGGCCAGGGCGGTGGCGGTGGCGGCCAGCCCGCTGACGGCGGCGGCCAGGGCGGCGGCGGCCAGGGCGGTGGCGGCCAGGGCGGTGGCGGCCAGGGCGGTGGCGGCCAGGGCGGTGGCGGCAACCAGGGCACCACCGTCGAGCCCGTCCCCGACGGCGGGGGCGGCGGCGACCAGGGCGGTGGCGGCGACCAGGGCGGTGGCGGCGACCAGGGCTGACCCCCTCCCCCGCGACGATCACGGAGGCCCGCGCCACCACCGGGTGGCGCGGGCCTCGTCGTCCGTCCTGCGGCCCGGGCGCGGGCGCTCCTGATCTTCCGAGTGGCAGGTGCGGTCGGGTGGCTGGAGGGTGTGGCCCGTGCGCGGACTGCTGGGCCTCGCGGTGCTCGTCGGCGTCGGTGTGCTGTTCTCCGCCCACCGGCGCCGCATCCCGTGGCGCACGGTCGGCGCGGCCGTCGCGCTGCAGGTGGCGTTCGCCTTCCTCGTGCTCCGCTGGGGCCCGGGGCGCGCTGCTCTGGACGCCGTCGCCTCAGCCGTCGAGAGCCTCATCGGCTACGCCGACGAGGGCACCACCTTCCTGTTCGGCCCGCTGACCGAGGTCGGCCCCTCCCTCGGCTCGGTCTTCGCCTTCGGCGTCCTCCCGGTGATCATATTCCTCGGGGCGATCATCCAGCTGCTCTTCTACCTGCGGGTGGTGCAGCACGTGGCGTGGGCGCTGGGAGGCGCCCTCGGCTGGCTGCTGCGCGTGTCCCGGCTGGAGAGCTTCTTCGCCTCCGTGGTCATCTTCCTGGGGCAGAGCGAGGCGCCCCTGATGATCGCCCCCTACCTGCGGCGGCTCACCCGCTCGCAGCTGTTCGCCGTCATCACCGGGGGCTTCGCCGCGGCGGCCGGCTCCACGCTGCTGGGGTACGCCCAGCTGGGTGCGCCGCTGCCGTACCTGCTCGCCGCCACCGCCATGAACGCCCCGGCGTCCCTGCTCATGGCCAAGCTGCTGCTGCCGGAGACCGAGCCGGTGCAGGAGAGCGCCGGCGAGGACGACGTGCGGAAGGTCCGCGACACCGAGTCCGAGAACGCCATCGACGCCCTCGGCCGGGGCGCGATGGCCGGCGGGCGCATCGCCGTCGTCGTGGGAGCCCTGCTCATCGCCTTCATCGCCGTGCTGGCGCTGGTCAACGGCGTCGTCGGGGCCGTCGCCGGGCTCTTCGGGGCCCAGGGGGTCACCGTGCAGGGGATCCTGGGGTGGCTGCTGGCGCCCCTGGCGTGGCTGCTGGGCGTGCCGTGGTCGGAGGCGGGCCTGGCCGGCTCCTGGATCGGCCAGAAGACCTTCCTCAACGAGTTCGTCGCCTACTCCGACTTCGGCCCGCAGGTCGGCTCGCTCGACCCGCTGACGGTGGCGGTGGTGACCATCGCGCTGGCGGGCTTCGCCAACCTCGGCTCCATCGCCATCGTCATCGGCGTCATCGGGTCGCTGTGCCCGCCGCGGCGCGGCGAGGTGGCCCAGCTCGCCCCCCGGGCGCTGCTGGGCGGGGCCATGGCCAACCTCGCCAACGCGGCGGTGGCCGGCATCGTCCTGTCGCTCTGACCCCGGCGGCGGCTGCGGCCCGCGGCCCGCGGCTAGCGGCCCCCGGCGCCCCGGCGGGGCTCAAGGCACCGGCGCCGGGTTCCGATGATCACCGGGTGACCCCGCCCCGCGACACCGCCTCCCGCGCGGGCGCACCCCGCCCTCCGGGCGGGAGGGCCCCGCGCCCCGGGCTCCCCCGCTGGCTGCGCGGGCACCGGCTGGGCCAGCTGGCGGTCGCGGCGCTGCTCGCAGGGGCCGTGCTGGTCCTGCGGGAGCGCCTCGCCGACCACCCCTGGCACCGGCTCGGGGACGACCTCACCGCCCTGGGCGCCCGCCCCGTGCTGCTGGCGCTCGCGGCCACCGCGGCCTCCTACGCGATCATGGTCGCCTACGACGCGCTCGCCCTCGCCTACGTCCAGCACCGGATGCCGCTGCGCCGGTACGCCGCGGCCTCCTTCGTGGCCACCGCGCTCGGCAACTCCCTGGGTGCCTCAGCGCTGGTCGGGGCGGCGCTGCGCGCCCGTGCCTACTCCGCCTGGGGCCTGCCGGCGTTCGCGATCACCCGGCTCACCGCCTTCAACCTCGTCACGCTGAGCCTGGGCAGCGCCCTGCTCGTGGGCGCCGGCCTGCTCTGGGCGCCCGCGGCGGTCGTGGGCGCGCTCCCGCTGGGCGGCCCGGCCCGCGTGGGGGTCGCCGCCCTCCTGCTGGGCTCGGTGGCCGCCTACCTGCTGTGGTGCGGGCGGGGCGCCCCGGTGGTGGTGCGGGACTGGCGCATCGACAGGCCGTCACGGCGCACCGCCCTCACCCAGCTCGCCGTGTCGGTCACCGAGTGGCTGGTGATGGCCGCCGCCCTCTACGTGCTGCTCCCGGCGGGCCACGGGCTCGGGTTCTGGGCGTTCGCCGCGGTCTTCGTCCTGGCCACCACGCTCGGGCTGCTCAGCAACGTCCCCGGCGGGCTGGGGGTCGTCGAGGCGGTGCTCGTGCTGGCCCTGGCCGGATCGGTGCCAGCGGAGGGCCTGGTCACCGCGGTGGTGGCCTACCGGCTGGTCTACTTCCTCGCGCCGCTGGCGCTGGCGACGGTGGTGCTGGCCGGCCTGGAGGCCAGGCGCCGGCCAGACCGCGGCGCCGGGCTCGTCCGCGTGGCGGGGGTCCTGGTCCCCTCGGCGCTGGCGCTGGTGGTCGCGGCGCTCGGGGGCGTGCTCGTGGCCACCGGGCAGGCTCCCGTCGGCGACGCGGCCCACGGCCTCTTCGGGGGCCTGGGCGCGCTCGGGCCCTTCGCCACCAGCCTCGCGGGCGTCGGGCTGCTGGTCCTCGCCCGCGGTCTGCACCGGCGGCTGCGGGGCGCCTGGGCCCTGGCGCTGGCCGTGCTGGTCGTCACCGCCGCGACCCACCCGACGCTGCTCGGCGCCGCCGCGGGCGCGCTGGTGCTCCTGCTCGTCATGAGCCGTCGCACCTTCCACCGCCGGACGGGTCGCCGGGCCTGGTCGCTGCCGCTGGCGGTCGCGGTCACCGCGGTGCTCCTGTGGTGGCACGCGACGCGACTGGTGCCCGTCTGGGGGGACCGCACCCTGCTCGCGGTGGCCGGCGGCCCGCACTGGCCGACCGGCGCCCTGGTGGTGGCGGCGGTCGCCGTCCTCGTGGGCGCCGGCCTGCTGCTGCAGCAGCCCGTGGCCCACCGCTCGACGGCCTCCCACGACGACCTCAGGCGCGCCGAGCCGATCCTGGCCCGCACGACGCCCGGCAACGCGTCGCTGCTGTGGACCGGCGACAAGCAGGTCCACTTCTCCCGCGGTGGCGGCGCCTTCCTCATGTACCGGGTGGAGGGGCGCAGCTGGGTGGTGATGGGCGACCCGCTCGGTGACGCCCGCGAGTTCGACGAGCTGCTCCGCAGCTTCCTGGAGCTGGTCGCCAGCCGGTGCGGGCGCGCCGCCCTGTACTGCGTGCGCGAGGACCTCCTGGAGCTGTACCGCGAGCACGGGCTGTCAGCGGTCAAGCTCGGCGAGGAGGCCGTCGTCCCGCTGCCGGGCTTCTCCCTCGAGGGCCGCCGGCGGGCCAAGCTGCGCTCGGAGCGCCGCGCCAGCGAGCGCGCGGGGGTCGAGGTCGAGGTCGTCACCGGTGAGCGCCTGCAGGCGGTGATGCCGCAGCTGCGCGAGGTCAGCGACGCGTGGCTGCTGGACCGCGGGACGCAGGAGAAGGCGTTCTCCCTGGGGCGCTTCGAGGAGGCCTACGTCTCCCGGTTCCCCGTGGTGGTCGCCCGCGCCGGGGGCCGGGTGGTCGCCTTCGCCTCGCTGTGGGTGGGCGGCTCCGGTCACGAGGTCCACGTCGACCTCATGCGCCGCCGCTCCGACGCCCCCCGGACGGTCATGACGCACCTGTTCGTGGAGGCCGTGCTGTGGGCCCGGGACCGGGGGCACAGCACCTTCAGCCTGGGCATGGCCCCCCTGTCCGGCCTGCAGCCCGACAGGAACGGCACCTTCTGGCACCGGCTCGGCCACCTGGTCTGGACCCACGGGGAGCACTTCTACGGCTTCCGCGGGCTGCGCCTGTTCAAGGAGCGCTTCGACCCGCGCTGGGAGCCGCGCTACGTCGCCTCGGCGAGCGGGCTGGCGCTCCCGGTGGTGATGTTCGACGTCGCCCGCCTCGTGGGGGGTGGCGTGCGCGGGATGGTCCCGCAGCTGCACGCGGCCCCCTGGCCCTCGCGGCGCACGCCGCCGCCCGCCGGCCCTCCGGGCGTGCCGGCACCCCGCCGGGAGGACTCCCGGACCGCACCCGCCGACCTGGCGGGGTGAGACCCCCACCGGCGGGATCAGCCGGCCAGGGCGCTCCTGACGGCGGCGGCCAACCGGCCGCCGTCCACGGTGGAGCCCACCTGAGGGCGCAGCACCCCCATGACGGCGCCCATCGCCGACGGCCCCGTCTTCCCGGCCGCGGCCACCTGGGCGACGGCGGCCCGGACAGCAGCTGACAGCGCCTCGTCGTCGAGCTGGGCGGGCAGGTAGGCGGCCAGCACGGCCTCCTCGGCCCGCTCGCGCTCGGCGGACTCGGCGCGTCCTGCCCCGGCGAAGGCCTCCGCGGCCTCCCGGCGCTTCTTGACCTCGGTGCGGATGACGGCCAGCACCTCCTCGTCGGAGAGCTCGCGGGCCTCGGTGCCGGCGACCGAGGCGGTCTTCACGGCCGTCAGCGCCATCCGCAGCGTGGCGGTGCGCACCTCGTCGCGGGCGCGCATGGACGCGTTGAGGTCGGTGCGCAGGCGCTCGGCCAGGGTGGTGCCGCCGGAGGTGCTGGACGTGCTCACCCGCCCGAGTCTGGCAGGGTGCCCAGGCGTGAGTCGCCTCGGTCTGTCCCGCACCGCCGCGCTGGGCGCGGGCCTGGTGACCGCCGCGGGTGCGGGTGCCCTCGCCTGGGGCGCCGGGTACGAGGTGCGCGCGTTCCGGCTGCGACGCCTCCGGGTGCCGGTGCTTCCGCCCGGTCAGGCGCCGCTGAGGCTCCTGCACGTCTCCGACCTCCACATGGTCGCCGGGCAGCGCGCCAAGCAGGACTGGGTCCGCTCGCTGGCGCGCCTGGAGCCCGACCTGGTCATCGACACCGGCGACAACATCACCTCCGCGCGGGCCGTGCCGGAGGTGCTGTCGGCGCTGGCGCCGCTGCTGGAGCTGCCTGGGGCCTACGTGCTCGGCTCCAACGACTACTACGCCCCCAGGCCCAAGAACCCCGCCGCCTACCTGTGGCGCCCCTCCCGCGCGCACGAGCGGCCCACCGCGCTGCCCACCGGGCAGCTCACGGACGCCTTCGACGCGGCCGGCTGGGTGGACCTCACCAACGCGCGCGGCCGCCTGCAGGTGGACGGACGCCGCCTGGACCTCGTGGGCGTGGACGACCCCCACCTGCAGCGCGACAGGTACCTGGACGTGGCGGGTCCCGCGGACCCGGCCGCTGACCTCTCGATCGGGGTCAGCCACGCCCCGTACCGCCGCGTGCTCGACGCCATGACCACCGACGGCCACCAGCTGCTCGTCGCCGGCCACACGCACGGCGGCCAGCTGTGCGTGCCCTTCGCGGGGGCGCTCACCACCAACTGCGACCTCCCGCGCTCCATGGCCAGGGGGCTGCACCGCTGGGAGCGGGGCCGGCGGTCCAGCTGGCTGCACGTCAGCGCCGGGCTCGGCACCAGCCCGTACGCGCCGGTGAGGTTCGCGTGCCCCCCCGAGGCGACCCTGCTCGAGCTGGTCGCGGCCTGACCGCCGGGCCGCGGGGCCCGCACGGCGGAACCGCGTCGAGGAAGGGTCCGGACCTCGGCTAGAGTGGTCCGCGCTGCTCCGGGGTGTGGCGCAGCTTGGTAGCGCGCTTCGTTCGGGACGAAGAGGCCGCAGGTTCAAATCCTGTCACCCCGACCACCACGACGAGGGCCCCCGCTGAGCGGGGGCCCTCGTCGTGCGAGCCCCGCCCACCGGCCCTCGGGCGATCGTGCAGAAGACCCGCACCCAGGACGCCCGGGTGCGGGTCTTCTGCATGATCGGCCCCGCCGGGGCCCGCGCGTCAGCGGCCGGCGAGCTCCGCGGCCACCAGCTCGGCGATCTGCGCGGTGTTCAGCGCGGCGCCCTTGCGCAGGTTGTCGCCGCAGACGAAGAGGTCCAGCGTGTGCGGGAAGTCCAGGGCCTGCCGGATGCGCCCCACCCACGTCGGGTCGGAGCCGACCACGTCGGCGGGCGTGGGGAAGTCGCCGCTGGCGGGGTCGTCGAGGACGACGATGCTGGGCGCCTCCACGAGCGCCTGGCGGGCGGCCTCCACCTTGATGGGCTTCTGGAAGGTGGCGTGCACCGCCAGGGAGTGCGTAGTGACCACGGGCACCCGCACGCAGGTCGCGGAGACCTTGAGGTCGGGGATGCCGAGGATCTTGCGGCTCTCCGCGCGGACCTTCAGCTCCTCGCTGGACCAGCCGTCGTCCTTGAGCGAGCCCGCCCACGGCACCACGTTGAGCGCCAGCGGGGCCGGGAACGGCGAGGGCTCGTCGCCCAGGCGCTCGGCGATCGCGGCGCGCACGTCACCGGAGCGCGTGCCCAGGGAGGGGTCGCCGGCCACCGCCTGCAGCTCCGCGTGGAGCCTGTCGATGCCGGGCTGGCCCGCCCCGGAGGCGGCCTGGTAGGAGGCCACGACCAGCTCGGTGAGCCCCCACTGCCGGTGCAGCGCCCCCAGGGCGTCCATCATCGTCAGCGTCGTGCAGTTGGGGTTGGCGATGATGCCGCGGGGCCTGCTGCGCAGCGCCGCGGGGTTCACCTCGGGGACCACCAGCGGCACGTCGGGGTCCATGCGGAACGCCCCGGAGTTGTCCACGACCACGGCGCCGCGGGCGGCGGCCACGGGCGCCCACTGCGCGCTGACCTCGTCGGGCACGTCGAACATCGCCACGTCGACGCCGTCGAAGACCTCCGGCGCCAGGGCCTGCACCTCGACGTCCTCCCCGCGCACCCGCAGGCGCTTGCCCGCGGAGCGGGCCGAGGCGACCAGGCGGATCTCGCCCCAGACGTCCTCGCGGGTGGACAGGATGCCCAGCATCACCGTGCCGACGGCGCCGGTGGCGCCGACTACGGCGAGGACGGGCCTGCGGCCCAGCGGCTGGCCCGTCGAGGGCGTGCCCACGGCGCTCACCGCCCCGTCCCGGCGTAGACGGTGGCGGGTCCCTCGGCGTCGCTGGCGTCCAGGCCGAAGGCGGTGTGCACCGCGCGCACGGCGTCGTCCAGGGCGCTGTCGCGGGTCACCACCGAGATGCGGATCTCCGAGGTGGAGATCATCTCGATGTTGATGCCGCTGTCGGCGAGCGCCTTGAAGAACCTCGCCGAGACGCCGGGGTTGCTGCGCATGCCGGCGCCGATGAGCGAGAGCTTGCCGACCTGGTCGTCGAAGCGCAGGGAGCCGAAGCGCACCGACGCCTGCACCTGGGACAGCGCCGTCATCGCCGCCTGCCCGTCGGCCTTGGGCAGCGTGAAGGAGACGTCGGTCAGCCCCGTCGCGGCCGTCGAGACGTTCTGGACGATCATGTCGATGTTGATGCCGGCGGCCGCGACGTGCTCGAACAGCTCGGCGGCGGTGCCCGGCTTGTCGGGCACCCCCACCACGGTGATCTTCGCCTCGCTGCGGTCGTGCGCGACGCCGGTGATGATCGCGTGCTCCACGGGAAGGTCCTCCATCGATCCGGCCACGAGCGTCCCGGGCCTGGGGCTGAACGAGCTGCGCACGTGCACCGGCACGCTGTAGCGGCGCGCGTACTCCACGCACCGGAGCACGAGCACCTTGGCGCCGCTGGCGGCCAGCTCGAGCATCTCCTCGTAGGTCACCGCCTCCAGGCGGCGGGCGCTGGGCACGATGCGCGGGTCGGCGGTGAAGACGCCGTCGACGTCGGTGTAGATCTCGCAGACGTCCGCGCCGAGCGCGGCGGCCAGGGCCACCGCGGTGGTGTCCGAGCCGCCGCGGCCCAGGGTGGTGATGTCCTTGGTCTCCACCGAGACGCCCTGGAACCCCGCGACGACGGCGACGTCGCCGGCGTCCAGGGCGTCGCGGATGCGGCCCGGGGTGACGTCGATGATGCGCGCCCGCCCGTGGGCGGAGTCCGTGATGACGCCGGCCTGGCTGCCGGTGAAGGAGCGCGCCTGGATGCCGAGGTTGGCCGTGGCCATCGCCAGCAGCGCCATCGAGATCCGCTCACCGGAGGTGAGCAGCATGTCCAGCTCGCGCGCCGGCGGCAGCGGGCTGACCTGCTCGGCGAGGTCGAGCAGCTCGTCGGTGGTGTCCCCCATGGCCGAGACCACCACGACGACGTCGTGGCCGGCCCGGCGGGTCTCGGCGATCCGCGCGGCCACCCGCTTGATGCCCGCGGCGTCGGCGACGGACGACCCGCCGTACTTCTGGACGACCAGGCCCACCGGGGGCACCTCCTGCGCAGCTCTGACCGCGCGGGGCGCGGGCACGGACCGGCACACGACTCTACCGGCGGCGGCGGTGCTGCCCGACCGGCCGCCCGTGCGCGAGGATCGGGGGATGGCGCCGCTGCAGATCACCGCCCTCACCGCCGAGCGGTCGGCGCTCGCCCTGCCGGACCTGCCCTGGGACGCCCCGCTGAGCCGCTGGCCCGCCGAGAACCTCGCCGCGCTGCCCCGCGGCATCTCCCGGCACGTGGTCCGCTTCGTGCGCCTGGCCGAGGCGGTGGTCGCCGTCAAGGAGAACACCGAGGAGCTGGTGCGCCGCGAGTACGGGCTGCTGCGCGTCCTGCGGCGCCTGGACGTGCCGTGCGTCGTCCCCGTCGCGGTGGTCACCGGGCGCACCGCTCCCGACGGCGCGGCGCTCGACCCGGCGCTGGTGACCCAGCACCTGCAGTTCTCCCTGCCCTACCGGGCGCTGTTCAGCCAGTCGCTGCGCCCCGACACCGCCACCCGGCTGGTCGACGCCCTCGCGGTGCTGCTGGTCCGCCTGCACCTGGCCGGCTTCTACTGGGGCGACGTGTCGCTGTCCAACACCCTCTTCCGCCGCGACGCGGGGGAGTTCGCCGCCTACCTCGTCGACGCCGAGACCGGGGAGCTGCACAACGAGCTGTCCGACGGCCAGCGGGAGAACGACGTCGAGGTCGCCCGCATCAACATCGCCGGTGAGCTCATGGACCTCGAGGCCGCGGAGTACCTCGACGAGGGCGTGGACCCGGTGGAGGTGGCCAACAGCATCGTCGAGCGCTACCACTCCCTGTGGGAGGAGCTGACGGGCCTGGAGTCCTTCGAGCAGGGCGAGCGCTGGCGCGTGCAGGCGCGCATCGAGCGGCTCAACGAGCTGGGCTTCGACGTCGGTGAGCTGTCCATCTCCACCGACGTCGGCGGCTCGGTGGTGCAGATCCAGCCCAAGGTCGTCGACGCCGGCCACCACTCCCGGCGGCTGCTGCGCCTGACCGGCATCGACGCCGAGAACAACCAGGCGCGGCGCCTGCTCAACGACCTGGACTCCTACGTGGCCGCCACCGACCGCCAGAACGACGACGAGGAGATCGCCGCCCACGACTGGCTGGCCCAGGTCTTCGACCCGGTGGTGCGGGCGGTGCCGCGCCGGATGCGGCGCAAGCTGGAGCCGGCGGAGGTCTTCCACGAGGTGCTCGAGCACCGCTGGTACCGCTCGGAGCAGGCCGGGCGCGACATCCCCCTGCTGGAGGCGGCCCGCTCCTACGTCGAGGAGGTGCTCTCCCAGCGCCCCGACGAGCAGGCGGTCATCCTGCAGACCGGGC
Organism: Quadrisphaera sp. KR29; assembly: GCF_052644995.1. Taxonomy (NCBI): domain Bacteria; kingdom Bacillati; phylum Actinomycetota; class Actinomycetes; order Kineosporiales; family Kineosporiaceae; genus Quadrisphaera; species Quadrisphaera sp. KR29. The sequence continues at coordinate 71,014 of NZ_JBQXXG010000002.1, read as the reverse complement.
TGATGGACACCGGTCAGATGGCGGCGGTGGGCATGGACCGCGACGAGGCGCCGCTGCTGGGCGCCTCCGGGCCCGACGACCCGGACGACCCCGAGTCCGACCGCATCGACGGCTGGCTGTCCAGCCACGGCTGAGCCGCACGGCCCCCGGGGCGCCGCGGGTGGTCCCGGCGCGCCGCGGGGGGCCGCGGCGCGACGGGCTCAGGCGCCGAGCTGCACGCGCGAGCCGCACCGCAGCCGGTCGGCGAAGGCGCCGCTCGCCAGGGCCGGAGCCCACAACCAGCCCTGGCCCTCCTCGCAGCCCTGCTCGGCCAGCCACGCGGCCTGGTGCTCGGTCTCCACGCCCTCGGCCACGATCGCCAGGTCGAGGGCGTGCGCCAGGGCGATGACGCCCGCGCACACGGGGGCCTCGCGGCCGGGCTCGACGGCGCTCACGAAGCTGCGGTCCACCTTGAGCAGGTCCAGCGGCAGCAGGCTGAGCCGGGCCAGGCTGGACCACCCCGTCCCGAAGTCGTCCACGGCCACCCGCACCCCGGCCGCGCGCAGCGCGTGCAGGTTGGCGACCACCACGTCGGAGTGCTCGTCGAGCAGGCCCTCGACGACCTCCACGACGAGGCGCTCACCGGGCAGGCCGGCGCGGTGCAGCGCGGCCACCACCCAGGCCGCGTAGTCGGGCTCGGCCAGCTCGGGCCCGGAGGCGTTGACGGCCACCGTGAGGGGCTCGCCGCCGTCGGGCACCGGCCACGAGGCGGCGTCCAGGCAGGCCCGCTCGACCACGTGGCGGCCCAGCGGCACGACCGCGCCGCTGGCCTCGGCCTGCGGGAGGAAGTCCCCGGGCGGCACGAAGCCGTCACCGCGGCGCCAGCGCACCAGGGCCTCGGCCCCCGTGGTGACCCCGTCGGACAGCCTCACCACCGGCTGGTAGTGGACCTCCACCGAGCCGTCGGCGAGCGCGTCGTACAGGCCCCGGACGGTGGGCAGCCCCGGCGTCCACAGGTGGCTCGAGCCGCGGCGGCTGCGCTTGGCGGCGGCCAGCGCGCCCTCCGCGCGGTCCACCACGTCCTGCACCTCGTCGCCGTGCTCGGCCAGCACGACCCCCGCGCTGACGGTGCGGCCCGGGGGCACGGCGGCGTGCAGCCCCTCGACCACCTCCCAGGCGGCGTCGACATCGCCTCGCAGCACCAGGGCGAACTGGTCGCCGCCCCAGCGGCCCAGCACGCCGGTGCGTCCCAGGCGCGCGCGCCACGCGGCGGCGGTCTCGCGCAGCACCTCGTCCCCGGCGGCGTGCCCCTCGCGCTGGTTGGTCACCTGCAGGTGGTCCATGCCCAGCAGCACCAGCACCACGGGCTCCCCGGTGTGCGACTCCGGCGCCAGCGCCCGGTGCAGGTGGTCCGTGGTGGTCGTGCGGTCGGGCAGGTGCGTCAGCGGGTCGATGCCGGAGGTCTCGGTGGCCCGGGCCAGGCTGCGCACCACCCCGGCGAGGGCCACCAGCACGCAGGCGACGACGACGAGGTCGCCCACCGCCAGCTCGCCGGAGGCGCCCAGCGCCGCGGACAGGCCGGCGAGGACGACGGCGAGGTGCACGCAGGCGACGGGGGCGGGGAAGAAGAACACGGCCGTGGCGGCCAGGACGGCGAACAGCCAGGCGTCGGCCCAGCCGTGGTCGGCGCCGATGAGCGCGACGCCCGCGGTGATCATGGTGGCGGCCGCGCCCTGCCACAGGTGGAAGTGCCACACCCGCGAGCGCAGCCTCAGCGAGCGCACGGCGCCGGCGGCGCCCGCGCCCGCGGCGGCGATCAGCAGCAGCAGGCCGCGGTGCTGCAGGTCGGGGCGCGCCAGGACCCCGACGACCACCACGAGCGCGCCCACCAGGTACAGCACGGCGGAGGTGCGGCTCATGACCTCGGCGGTCACCCCCGGCCTGCCGGTGGTGAAGACGTCGAGGGCGGCGCGCGCGGCAGCGCGCGCCGCGGGGGGTGGAACTCGTCGCACCCGACCGTCATCGGTGCCGGTGGCCACCGCCTTGAGCGGTGCCGCCGGCCCGGTCGGCGAGCGGGTGTGTCAGAGGCGGGCGCGCGCCCCGGCGGCCTCGCGGGCGCGGGCGACCTCGTACAGCGCGATGCTGCACGCCACGCCGGCGTTGAGGGACTCCACGGCGCCGGCCATGGGGATGGAGGCGACCAGGTCGCAGGTCTCGCGGACCAGCCGGGACAGGCCCCGGCCCTCCGAGCCGACCACCACGGCCACCGGTCCCTCGGCGATGCGGGCCACGTCGGGGGACCCGACCGGGGCGTCGGCGTCGGCGTCGAGCCCGATGACGAAGCAGCCGGCGGCCTTGGCCGCCTCCAGCGCGCGGGTGAGGTTGGTCTCGCGGGCCACGGGCAGGCGCGCCGCCGCGCCCGCGGAGGTCTTCCACGCGCTGGCGGTCATGCCCGCCGAGCGCCGCTCGGGCACCAGGACGCAGGAGGCGCCGAAGGCCGCGGCGGTGCGGACCACGGCCCCGAGGTTGCGGGGGTCGGTGACGCCGTCGAGGGCGACGACCAGGGGCGCCCGGCCCGCGGTGGTGTCGGCCTCGAGCACGTCGGCCAGGGAGGTGTAGCGGTAGGGCGGCACGGTGAGGACCAGGCCCTGGTGCACCGCGCCCCCGGCCATGCGGTCCAGCTCGGGCCGGGCGACCTCGAGCACGGGCAGGCCGCGGTCGGCGGCCGTGCGCAGCGCCTCGCGCACGCGGTCGTCGGTCTCGATGCGGGTGGCCACGTGCAGCGCGGTGGCGGGGACGCCGGTGCGCAGCGCCTCCACCACGGGGTTGCGCCCCGCGACGGCCTCGTTGCCGGCGCGGCTGGTGGTGGTGCGCCCGGTGGGGCGCTGCGCGCGCAGGCCGTCGTCGGTGGGACGGCTGGTGCCCTCCCCGGCGCGGCGGGCGGCGGCAGCGGCGCGGCGCGCGGCGGGGTGGCCGGTGCGCTCCTCGGCGGGCGGGGTGGGCCCGCGGCCCTCCAGCCCGCGGCGGTTCTTGCCGCCGGTGCCGGTGGTGGGGGTCTTCTTGGAGCCGGCCTTGCGCACGGCGCCGCGCCGGGACGAGTTGCCGGCCATGGGTGCTCCTGTCGGGGTCTGCTGCGGGTGCTGGAGGTGCTGGGGCTGCTGGAGGTGCTGGGGCTGCCGCGGGGTGCCGGGGCAGCGCGGTCAGCCGAGGGACCAGCGGGCCCCGTCGGGGGAGTCCTGGACGACCACGCCGGCGCGGGCGAGCAGGTCGCGGATGGCGTCGGCGGCCGCGAAGTCCTTCTCCGCCCGGGCGCGGGCACGGGCCTCGAGCTGGGCCTGGACGAGGACGTCGAGGGCGGAGGCCTGGGCGGTGGCCGCCGCGCCGCCCGCGCCGGTCCAGTGCGGGTCGAGCGGGTCGATGCCGAGCGTGCGCACGATGGCGGTGACGTCGTTGGCGGCGGCGACGGCGAACTGCTCGCGCCCGGCGTCCAGCGCCACGTTGCCGGCGCGCACGGTGTCGTGCAGCACCGCCAGGGCGCCGGGGACGTTGAGGTCGTCGTCCATGGCGGCGGCGAAGGCCGGGGGGATCCGCAGCGCGGGGGCGGCTGCGGAGCGCGACCGGTGCTGGTCGACGGCGGGCTGCACGCGGCGCAGGAAGGTCTCCACGCGGCCGACGGCGGCCTCGGCCTCGGCCAGGGAGGTCGGGGAGTGCTCCAGCGCCGACCGGTAGTGCGCCGAGCCGAGGTAGTAGCGCAGCGCCAGCGGCGTCGTGCGCTCCAGCACGGTGGAGACCTGCAGGGAGTTGCCGAGCGACTTGCTCATCTTCTCCCCGCCCTGGGTCACCCAGCCGTTGTGCAGCCAGTACGAGGCGAAGCCGAGCCCGGCGGCGCGGCTCTGCGCCTGCTCGTTCTCGTGGTGGGGGAAGCGCAGGTCCAGGCCGCCGGCGTGGATGTCGAAGGCGTCGCCGAGGTAGCGGCGCGCCATCGCCGAGCACTCCAGGTGCCAGCCGGGGCGCCCGCGCCCGAAGGGCGTCGGCCAGGAGGCGGTGGCGGGCTCGGTGGGCTTGGCGCCCTTCCACAGGGCGAAGTCGCGCGGGTCGCGCTTGCCGCGCGGGTCGGCGTCCTCGGCGGGGGCGACGTCGTCGAGGGAGACGTGCGTCAGCGCCCCGTACTCCGGGAAGGAGCGGACGTCGAAGTAGACGTCGCCGGAGCCGTCCGCGGCCGCGTACGCGTGGCCGCGCTCGACCAGGAGCTCCATGAGCTCGACCATCTCCGGCACGTGCCCGGTGGCGCGTGGCTCGTAGGTGGGGCGGCGCACGCCGACGGCGTCGTAGGCGGCGGTGAACGCCTGCTCGTGGGTGTACGCCCACGCCCACCACGGCCGGCCCGCCTCGGCGGCCTTGGTGAGGATCTTGTCGTCGACGTCGGTGACGTTGCGCACGAAGGTGACGTCGAGCCCGTGCCCGGCCTCCAGCCAGCGCGCGAGGACGTCGAAGGCGACGCCGGAGCGCAGGTGGCCGATGTGCGGCGGGGCCTGCACGGTGGCGCCGCACAGGTAGATGGAGGCCGCTCCGGGGGTCAGGGGCGCGAAGTCGCGCACGGCGGCGGCCTCGGTGTCGTACAGGCGGAGTGGCACCCCTCCAGGCTATCGGCGCTGGCGGGCGCGGCGTCCCGCGCGCCGCCCCGCCGGGGCGCTCGGCTGGTGCACCAGTCCTGCGCCGGGCGGCGGCCCGTGGTGACGCGGACCGCGCCTCGCTAGCGTCGGGCCATGCCGCACACCGTCAAGGGCGTCGTCGCCCTCAGCAAGGGAGCTCCCGTCGAGCTCGTCGACGTCGTCGTCCCCGACCCGGGCCCGTTCGAGGCGGTCGTGGACGTGCAGGCCTGCGGGGTGTGCCACACCGACCTGCACTACCGCGAGGGCGGCATCTCCGACGACTACCCCTTCCTGCTCGGCCACGAGGCCGCCGGCGTGGTCTCCGCGGTCGGCGAGGCCGTCACCGACGTCGCCGTCGGCGACCACGTGGTCCTCAACTGGCGCGCTGTGTGCGGCTCCTGCCGCGCCTGCCGCCGCGGGCGGCCCTGGTACTGCTTCGCCACCCACAACGCCGCGCAGAAGATGACCCTGGCCGACGGCACGCCCCTCTCGCCGGCGCTCGGCATCGGCGCCTTCGCGGAGAAGACCCTCGTGCACGCCGGGCAGTGCACCAGGGTCGACCCGGCCCTCCCGGCCGCCGCCGCGGGCCTGCTCGGCTGCGGGATCATGGCGGGCTTCGGCGCCGCGGTGAACACGGGCGCGGTGACCCGCGGTGACTCCGTGGCCGTCATCGGCTGCGGCGGCGTGGGCGACGCCGCCATCGCCGGCGCGGTGCTGGCGGGGGCCACCACCGTCATCGCCGTGGACGTCGACGACCGCAAGCTCGAGGTCGCGGAGCGCTTCGGGGCCACCCACACGATCAACAGCCGCCAGAGCGACCCGGTCGAGGGCGTGCGGGCCCTCACCGGCGGGAACGGCGCCGACGTCGTCGTCGAGGCGGTGGGGCGCCCCGAGACCTACCGCCAGGCCTTCTACGCCCGCGACCTCGCCGGCACGGTCGTCCTCGTCGGCGTCCCGACGCCCGAGATGGAGCTGACCCTGCCGCTGCTCGACGTCTTCGGCCGCGGCGGGGCGCTGAAGAGCAGCTGGTACGGCGACTGCCTGCCCGAGCGCGACTTCCCGGTGCTCGCCGCGCTGGCGCTGCAGGGCAGGTTCCCGCTGCAGGACTTCGTCTCCGAGACCGTCGGCCTGGGCGACGTCGAGGAGGCCTTCGCCGCCATGGGACGCGGCGACGTGCTGCGGTCGGTGGTGGTCCTGTGAGCGCCGGCGCTGGCGCGCTGCGCCTGGACCGGTCCACCGCCGAGGGCACGTTCAGCCTGGACGGGCAGACCTTCGACGTCGAGAACAACGTGCTCGTGCTGGGCGACGACGCCGAGTGCCTGGTCGTCGACGCCCCGCACGACCTCGGCGCCATCGCTGAGGTCGTGGGCGACCGCCGCGTGGTGGCCGTGGTGTGCACCCACGCCCACGACGACCACGTGCGCCTGGCCCCCGCAGCGGGCGAGCGGTTCGCGGCGCCGGTGCTCCTGCACCGCGCCGACCTCGGCCTGTGGACCCTCACCCACCCCGCGGCGGCGCCCACCGAGCTGCTCGAGGACGGCCAGGTGCTCACCGTGGCCGGCACCGAGGTGCACGTGCTGCACACCCCGGGGCACTCCCCCGGCTCGGTGTGCCTCTACGTGCCCGCGCTGGAGACGGTGCTCACCGGGGACACGCTCTTCGCCGGGGGCCCCGGCGCCACGGGGCGCTCCTTCAGCGACTTCCCCACGATCATCGACTCGATCCGCGAGCGGCTGCTGGCGCTGCCCCCGGCCACCACCGTGGTGCCGGGCCACGGCGGGACGACCACGGTCGGCGACGAGGCCCCGCACCTGCAGGAGTGGATCGACAGGGGTCACTGACGTGGAGGCCCGAGGCGGTGGCCGGGCGGCCCTGGAGGTGCACCTGGAGCGCAGCGCCGGGGCGCCCGCGCCGTGGCAGCAGGTGCACGACCAGGTGGTCGCCGCGGTCGACGAGGGCCGCCTGCTCCCCGGCGACCGGCTGCCCACGGTGCGGGCGCTGGCCGAGCAGCTGGGCGTGGCCGCCGGGACGGTGGCCCGCGCGTACCGGGCGCTGGAGGCCTCCGACGTCGTGAGCACCGCCAGCCGCGCGGGCACCGTGGTGCGCGACCGCTCCGCGCAGCGGGGCGACGCCGCGGCCCGCGCGGCGGCGGCGTCCCTGGCGCGGGAGGCGCTCGCCGCGGGCCTGGACGACGACGCCGCGCTGTCCCTGCTGCGCGGCGCCCTGGCGGCGGCCCGGGGGCGCTCACGGCGGCCCCGCGACCGTTGACGCCCGTCACCCATTGTGTCAAAGTATCGACACAATAACCCTCGACGGCGGGGTCCCTCGGGAAGCGGTGACGCGTGTCCGGCATCGGTCTGGCCCTGCCCGTGCTCGTGCTGGTGGCGGCGTGCGCCTACGCCCTCGTGCTGGCCCTCGCCCTGACGGCGGTGCGCAGCCGCGACCTGCCGCGCAGCCTCGCGGCAGCACGGCGCTACGGGACGACGACGGGCGTCCTGGCCGTCGTGTGCGGCGTGCTGGCCGCCACGGCCGTGGCCGCCCTGGGCCTCGCCGACCGGCTGGGCTCGGGCGTGACGGCCCTGCTGGTCCCCCTGGGCTACGCCGCCGCCCACACGCTGGTGCTGGTCGCCGGTGAGGCCGGGTGGCCGCGCCCGCGCGGCCCCGTGCGCAGCGCCGTCCTGCGCGCGCGCTCGGTCGCCCGGGTCTCCTCCGCCGGCTGGCGCCGGCTGCTGTGGTCCGCGGCGGCCGCGGTGCTCGCCGTGGGTGCGCTGGGCGCGGCCACGGCGGACCGCAGCGGCCGGAGCGTGACCGTCGGTCCCCGCCCTCCCCTGGCCGAGGGGGCCGTCTCCAGCTCCGCCGGCCCCTACCCGGGCACCGTCTTCGCCGTCCCTGCGGCGGTGGGGACCGCGCTGCTGCTCGTGCTGGTCCTGCTCGCCCTGCACCTGGTCGCCTCCCGCCCCGCCGTCCACGGCGCGGCCGCCGCCGACGACGCGGTGCTGCGCCGCGCGTCGGCGCACCGGGTCCTGCGGGGGGCGTGCACGGGGCTGCTGGCGACCGCGGGCGGGATGCTCGTCGTGGGCGGCCTGTCCCTGCGCAGCGCCGCGCAGCCCGTGCTCGTCGGCGTCGACGGCGCCGTCACCGCCGCCGGGGGCAGCGGGGCGCTGGCAGCAGCGGGTGCGGGCGCCGTGGTCGTGGGCGTGGTCGCCGTCGCCGGCGCCCTCGCGGTGGCGCACCTGCCGGCGCCCCGCCTGGCCGCAGCGGGCGACCTCCCGCAGCCGCGGGTCGCGCTCCGGGCGCCCGGGCGCGCGTGAGCGGCCCCGCGGGCCCCGGGGCGGGCGCCGGGGCGGGCCCCGGACCCGGCGACCTGGTCATCGTCGTCGACACCACCTCCGCGGTGCCTCCCTACGAGCAGGTCCGCTCCCAGGTCGCGGCGCACGTCGTCGCCGGTCGCCTGGCCCCCGGAGACCGCCTCCCGACCGTCAGGGCCCTGGCCGCCGACCTCGGCATCGCCGTGGGGACCGTGGCGCGGGCCTACCGGGAGCTCGAGGCCGGCGGGCACGTGCTCTCCCGCCGGCGCACCGGGACCGTCGTCGCCCCGGTCGCCGGGCGGGGCCCCGCCCGGGCCGCGCACGGGGCTCCGGTGGGACCCGGGAGCGCAGCGGCCGCCGCCGGCACCGAGCGGGTGCGGGCGGCGGCCGTCGAGGTGGCCCGCGTCGGCAGGGAGGCGGGCTGGGACGACGAGCAGGTGCTCGCCGCGGTGCGCGGCGCCCTGCTCGCCGACGGCGCCGCGGGTCGGCCCGCAGCGCCGCGTGCGGCAGGGACCGCCCGGGAGCCCGTCAGGTCGTCGTGAGGCGGGCGTCCTCGTTGTTCGTGCCCGCGGGGAAGAAGCCGCCGGAGCGCACGCCCTGCGCCGGGGTGAGGTAGGCGATGTTGTGCACCTGCTGCGGCGTGCGGCTGAAGGCGATGGCGCTCGCGTCGACGGGGGTGGTGTTGATCCGGCCGCCGGCCAAGGAGGCGCCCTGGTCGAGGTCGGTCTTCCCGTCGAGGGAGTCGCGGGCGTCGGAGATCTTGTTCGCGGCGCCGGCGAGGCCCTCGGTGTAGATGACGGTGCGCACGGCGCCGGCGTGGTACGCCTCCACGGCGAGGATGCCGGCGGCGGCGTCGAGGTAGGTCTTGCTGCTGATGAGCCGCGCGCCGCCCTTGTAGGCGGTCACGCCGACGTCCTCGAAGAGGAAGGCGCCCAGCAGGAAGCTCTGGTCGTCGGCGAAGGGGTCGAAGGTCTGGCCCTGCCCGATGAGCCCGGCCGCCCGGGCGGCTGCGGTGAAGGCCCCGGTGAAGTCGATCGCCGGGCGCGCGACGGCGGCGCCGCCCAGGGCCCCGCGCAGGAACTTCACGTGCGCGACCTCGTCGTTGGCGATCTCCTCGGCGAGGCCGCGCACCAGCTTGCTCCTGAAGTGGACCTTGCGGCCGCCGGTGACCTCCCCGCGAGCCAGCCTGCCCGTGGTCAGGCCGTCGTCGAGGCCGCGGCCGGAGACCGCGCGCGAGTAGAACTCCGCCTCGAGGTACTCGAGGTTGAGCGCGAAGTTGAGGATGGCCCCGTCGCTGATCGCGCCGCCCCCTCCGCCCCCGCCGCCGGTGGCCGAGGCCGGGGCCGCCACGGCGGTGGCCCCGAGCACGCCGAGGCCCGCCACGCCGGCCGTGCGCAGGAACGCCCGGCGGTCGGCGCCGCTCTCGGCGCTGCGCGAGATCATGTCCGTGACGAGCTGCTTGCCGAACATCCGCGTCTCCTCCTGAGGTGGCGGGGGCCCCCGTCGGCTCCCTCCCGCCACCCGTTCGGAGCAGCCCGGCCCGCGGATGGGCCCAGACCGGGACGAACCGCCCGGACCCCGCGGGCCGGGGGCCCGGCACGGGCGGAGCGGACCCGCTGTTGCCCCCTCGAGGGGGGCGCGGAATGCTCGGAGGGGACGGCGCGCCACCGCCGCTGGCAGGAGGGCGCGACGCACCTGACGGGCCGCCCGGCAGTCCCCGCTGCGGGCGGCGAGGAGCACGAGGAGGAGACCCGTGGCGGAGTACACCCTGCCCGACCTGCCCTACGACTACAGCGCCCTCGAGCCGCACATCAGCGGCACGATCATGCAGCTGCACCACGACAAGCACCACGCCACCTACGTCGCCGGTGCCAACACCGCCCTGGAGCAGATGGCCGAGGCCCGCGCCAAGGACTCCTTTGCCACCATCACCGGCCTGGAGAAGAACCTCGCCTTCAACCTCGGCGGGCACATCAACCACTCCATCTTCTGGCCCAACCTCTCCCCCGACGGCGGCGACAAGCCCGTCGGGGACCTCGCCGCCGCCATCGACGAGCACTTCGGCTCCTTCGACGCCTTCCGCGCCCACTTCAGCGCCAACGCCCTGGGCATCCAGGGCTCGGGCTGGTCGATCCTGGCCTGGGACTCCGTCGGCTCCCGCCTGGTCATCGTCCAGCTCTACGACCAGCAGGGCAACGTCCCGGTCTCCCTGGTGCCCGTGCTCATGCTGGACATGTGGGAGCACGCCTTCTACCTGGACTACAAGAACGTCAAGCCCGACTACGTCAAGGCGTGGTGGAACATCGTCAACTGGGCCGACGTCGCCGCCCGCTTCGAGGCCGCCCGCACCCAGACCTCCGGCCTGGTCGTCCCGGTCTGACGCCCACCGCTGCCTGACCACGGGCGACCGGCCACCCGCGCGAGGGCGGCCGGTCGCCCGCGGTCACGCCGGGGGTGGTGCGGCCGCGACGACGAGCGCGGTGGCGATGGCGGCGACGCCCTCCCCGCGACCGGTCAGGCCGAGGGAGTCCGTCGTGGTCCCCGAGACCGACACCGGGGCGCCGCAGGCCGCCGAGAGCGCCGCCTCGGCCTCGGCGCGGCGGGTGCCGACCTTCGGGCGGTTGCCGACCACCTGCACGGCGACGTTGCCGATCTCGTAGCCGGCCTCCCGGACGCGGCGGGCGGCCTCGGCCAGCAGCACCACGCCCGCGGCGCCCGCCCAGCGCGGCTCGGCGGTGCCGAAGTGGGCGCCGAGGTCGCCGATGCCCGCCGCCGAGAAGAGCGCGTCGCAGGCGGCGTGGGCGGCCACGTCGGCGTCGGAGTGGCCCTCCAGGCCGCGCTCGCCCGGCCAGTCCAGGCCGGCCACGCGCAGCGGCCGGTCCGAGCCCTCGGGGGCGAGGGCGTGCACGTCGACGCCGACCCCCACCCTGGGGAGCCCGGGCGCGCTCACGGGAGCGCCCGCGCGGCGCTCTCCACCGCGAGCACCGCGGTGGCCAGCGCGAGGTCGAGGGGGCGCGTGACCTTGAAGGCCTCCTCATGGCCGGGCACGACGACCACGGGGGTGCCCAGCAGCTCCACCAGGGACGCGTCGTCGGTGGCCGCCAGGGCGGCGGGCAGGCCGTGCTCGTCGGCGGCCGCGTGCGCGCGGTCGAGGACCTCGCGCCGGAACCCCTGCGGGGTCTGCACCAGCCGCAGCGAGGTCCTGTCCAGAGGTCCCCCGCGCGGGACGCCCTCGACGTCGACGGCGCGGACCGTGTCGTGCACGGCGACCCCCGGGACCACCGCCGCGGCGCCGGCGCGGACCGCCGCGGCCACCTCGGCGACCTGCTCGGGAGGCGTCAGGCAGCGGGCGGCGTCGTGCACCAGCACCACATCGACGTCGTCCTGCAGGGCAGCGAGGCCAGCGGCCACGGAGGAGCGGCGGTCAGCGCCACCGGCGACGGCGCGCAGGGCGACGCCCTCGCCACCGGGGAGGCCGGAGACGAGGGCGAGCGACTCCTCCTCGCGCCCCTCGGGCACGACGAGCACCACCTGGTCGCACACCCCGGCGCGCAGGACGCGGTCAGCGGCGTGGGCGATCAGGGGACGCCCGTCGAGGACGACGAACGCCTTCGGTGACCCCGCCGCCAACCGGGTGCCGGACCCGGCGGCGACGAGGACGCAGGCCGTGCTCAGCTGGCGAGGACCTCGTCGAGCAGGGCCTCGGCGCGGGACTCCTCGGTCTTCTCCGCGAGCGCGAGCTCGGAGACGAGGATCTGGCGCGCCTTGGCCAGCATGCGCTTCTCCCCCGCGGACAGGCCGCGGTCCTGGTCGCGGCGGTAGAGGTCGCGGACGACCTCGGCCACCTTGATGACGTCACCGGACGCCAGCTTCTCCAGGTTGGCCTTGTAGCGGCGCGACCAGTTGGTCGGCTCCTCGGTGTACGGCTGGCGCAGCACCCCGAAGACCCTGTCGACGCCGGCGCGGTCGACGACGTCGCGCACGCCCACGAGGTCGCAGTTCTCCGCGGGGACCTCGATGGTCAGGTCGCCCTGGGCGACCTTGAGGCGGAGGTAGACCTTGTCCTCGCCGCGGATCGTGCGGTTCTTGATCTCTTCGATGAGGGCGGCCCCGTGGTGGGGGTAGACGACCGTCTCGCCGACCTTGAATGCCATCAGCAGCTCCCCTTTCGCGACCTCGAGCCTACCACGGCGCCGGGGTGGTCCGGCAGGCCGCGCGGCTCGTTCCCGCAGGTCAGGGCCGTGCGAGTGGTCTTGGTCCCCGGAGGCGCTCCCCGCCTGCGGGCTTGACAGGGCCGCCGTCGGCGTGCTGGGCCGGGCGCGGCCGCGGGTCGCCGGTAGGCTCCGCCGCGTGCACCTGACACGACGCGCCCTGGCCGCGAGCGCGCTGGCGCTGGCCTCCCTGACCGCCGCCACCGGCTGCACCGCCACCAACCGCCAGCAGACGCTGGACACCTACGCGCCCGGCGCGGTCGCGTCCACCTCGCTGGGCACCGTCCACGTGGGAGGGCTCTTCGTCGCCGCCGACGGGGAGGGCGCCGCCGCGCTGGTGGCCCGCATCGTCAACCAGGGCGACGACCCGGTGAGCGTCGAGATCTCGGACCAGGACGGCGGCTCCGGCCTGCAGGGCACCTTCGACGTCGAGCCGGGCACCACCTACGACGTCGGCCCCGGCGGCGACGACTCGGTCACCGCGTCCTCCTTCGACCAGCCGCCGGGCCAGGTCATCACCATGCGGGTCAGCGCCGGCGGGCAGGACCGCGACCTGGCCGTCCCGGTGCTCGACGGCACGCTGGAGCAGTTCGCCCAGTACGTGCCGACGCCCACGCCCACCGCCTCGCCCACCCCGCGCGACACCGGCGAGCCGTCGGCGACGGGCACCCGCACCGGGTCGCCGTCGGCGTCGGGCACCGACGCCCGCAGCGCCACGGGCGCCCCCGAGGGCGACTCCAGCGAGACCGCCAGCGGCTCGCCCTCGGACGGCTGAGCCGCCCGGCGGCGGACCGCCGGCGGGCAGGGGCCCCGGGAGCCGTCAGGCGCCCGGGGCCTCGACCTTGTAGCCCAGGCCGCGCACCGTCACCAGGAAGCGCGGGTCGGAGGGGTCCTCCTCCACCTTGGCGCGCAGCCGCTTGACGTGGACGTCGAGGGTCTTGGTGTCGCCGACGTAGTCCGAGCCCCAGACCCTGTCGATGAGCTGCCCGCGGGTGAGCACCCGCCCGGCGTTGCGCAGGAGCAGCTCGAGCAGTTCGAACTCCTTCAGCGGCAGCCGCACCGCCTCCCCGCGCACCGTGACGACGTGCCTGTCGACGTCCATGCGCACCGGCCCCACCTCCACCGCCGAGGGCAGGAGGTCCTCCGGCTCGCTGCGGCGGCGCAGCACGGCGCGCACGCGCGCCAGCAGCTCGCGCGCCGAGTACGGCTTGGTGACGTAGTCGTCGGCGCCCAGCTCCAGCCCGACCACGACGTCGACCTCGGAGTCCTTCGCCGTCAGCATGATCACCGGGACGGCGCTGCGGACCCTCAGCTGGCGGCACACCTCCGTGCCCGGCACGCCGGGCAGCATGAGGTCGAGCAGCACCAGGTCCGCGCCGCTCCTGTCGAAGGCGGCCAGCGCCGACGGACCGTCGGCGGCCACCTCCACCTCGTAGCCCTCCCGCCGCAGCAGGTAGGACAGCGGGTCGCTGAACGACTCCTCGTCCTCGACCAGCAGCACCCTCGTCATCCGAAGAACTCCTCCTGCTCGGTCTCGGCGCCCGCGCGAGCGGTCCGCCGCGGGGGCGCCTGCGGCACCCTCAGCGTGAAGGTGGAGCCCTGGCCCTCCTGGCTCCACAGCTGCACCTCGCCGCCGTGCCCGGCGGCGACGTGCTTGACGATGCTCAGCCCCAGCCCGGTGCCGCCGGTCTGGCGCGAGCGGGCGGGGTCGACGCGGTAGAACCGCTCGAAGATCCGCTCCCGGTCGGCCGGGGCGATGCCGATGCCCTGGTCGCTGACCGCCACCTCGACGGCGTCGGCGGCCTCGTCCACGCGCACCCCGACGGCCACGCGCGTGCCGGCGTCGGAGTAGCGGATGGCGTTGTCCACGAGGTTGCGCACCGCGGTGGTGAGCAGCTCGGCGTCCCCGACGACCTGCGCCCCGGTGTCCGGGCCGACCTCCAGGGCGATGCCCCGGGCGCCGGCCGTGGTGCTGCACCTGTCGACGGCCTCCACCACGACGGCGTCGACGTCCACCCGCTCGGCGGCGGCGAGCGGCTCGCCGTCCTGCAGGCGCGACAGCTCCACCACGTCGTGGACGAGGACGGCCAGGCGGCGGGCCTCCACCGCCATCCGCGCCGAGAAGCGCCGCACGGCCTCGGGGTCGTCGGCGGCGTCGGCCATGGCCTCGGCCAGCACCGACATCGCCCCCACGGGGGTCTTGAGCTCGTGGCCGACGTTGACCACGAAGTCGCGGCGCACCTGCTCCAGGCGGCGCGCCTCGGTCCTGTCGCTGCCGAGCACCACCACGTGCAGCAGCCCCAGCGGGGCCACGCGCACCGACAGCGCGCGCCGCGCGGTGCCGCCGGCCGGCACGCGCAGGTCGACGTCGACCTCGCGGACCTCCCCGTCGGCGCGCACCGCCCGCACCGCGGCGAGCACGTCGGGGTCCGTGACGGCCCCCCGTCGCACCAGGCCCACGGCGTGCGCCGCGGGCGAGGCGCGCACGACGGCGTCGGAGACGTCCAGGACGACGGCGGGCCCCCCGAGCACGGCCAGCAGCTCGGGGACGCCGGCGGGGAGGTCGCCGGGGACCGGCTGCGGCGCCTGGGCGGCCCCGACGTCGTCGCGTCGGACGGCGAGGGCGACCAGGCAGCCCACGACCAGCCCCAGCAGGGCGGCCGCCACGACGGAGGCCTGCACGCCCGCCAGCGTAGGGCCGCCCCGGCGGCGGCCTGAGCGGTGCGGGGCCCCGCAGGGCCGTGCGGGTGCCTGGTTGGCCCCCTGTTCACCGGACCACCTGGCGCCGTTCACCGAGCCGGGCCAGTCTCAGCGGGTCACACCCCCGCGCGCCCGCGGCGGGGGCGTCCCCAGCGTCAGGAGAGCACCCCCGTGCGCGACCTCTTCCACTCCGAGCTCGACCAGCTCGCTGAGCGCCTGCAGGAGATGTGCGGCCTCGTCGGCTCGGCCATGGGCAGCGCCACCCGCGCCCTGCTCGCCGCAGACCTCCGCCTGGCCGAGAGCGTCATCGCCGCCGACGTCCAGATCGACGAGGCCCAGCGCGAGCTCGACGAGCGCGCCGTCGCCATCCTGGCCCGCCAGGCGCCGGTGGCCACCGACCTGCGCGTGGTGGTCGCCTCCCTGCGCATGAGCTCCTCCCTGGAGCGCATGGGCGACCTGGCCCGCCACGTGGCGCTGCTGGCCCGGCTGCGCTACCCGCACACCGCCATCCCCGGCGACCTCGAGCTGGTCTTCGCCGAGATGGGCGCCACGGCCCAGCGCATCGCCTCCAAGGCCGGCCGCGTCATCGCCACGCGCGACCTGGCGCTGGCCGCGGAGCTGGCCAAGGACGACGACGCCCTGGACGACCTGCACCGGCAGGTGTTCGCCGCGGTCTCCAGCGACGGGTGGAGCGCCTCGCCCGAGACCACCGCGGACGTCACCCTCGCCAGCCGCTTCTACGAGCGCTACGGCGACCACGCCGTCTCCCTGGCCAAGCGCACCAGCTACCTGGTCACCGGCGACGTCGACGGCATCGGCGAGCCCGCGCCCACCGTCTGAGGCGCACGGCCTCACGACGACCGGACCCCCGGCCGCTGCGGCGGCCGGGGGTCCGGTGCGTGCGGGGTCGCGCGGGGGTCAGCGGCCCTGGTTGGCGACGGCGGCTGCGGCCGTGGCCGCGGCCTCCGGGTCGAGGTAGCGCCCGCCCGGGGTGGTCGGGCGCAGCTGGTCGTCGAGGTCGTACAGCAGCGGGATGCCGGTGGGGATGTTCAGCCCGGCGATGTCGGTGTCGGAGATGCCGTCGAGGTGCTTGACCAGGGCGCGCAGGGAGTTGCCGTGCGCGGCCAGCAGCACCGTCCGTCCGGCCTGCAGGTCGGGCACCACGGACTCGTGCCAGTACGGCAGCATCCGCGCCACCACGTCGGCCAGGCACTCGGTCAGCGGGGCGTCGTCGCCGAGGTCGGCGTACCGCGGGTCGGTGTCCTGGCTGAACTCGCTGCCGCGCTCGATCGGCGGCGGCGGCACGTCGTAGGAGCGGCGCCAGGTCATGAACTGCTCCTCGCCGAACTCGGCGAGGGTCTGCTTCTTGTCCTTGCCCTGCAGCGCCCCGTAGTGGCGCTCGTTGAGGCGCCAGCTGCGCCGCACCGGGATCCAGTGCCGGTCGCAGGCGTCCAGCGCCAGGTGGGCCGTCGTGATGGCCCGGCGCAGCAGGGAGGTGTGGACGACGTCGGGCAGCAGCCCGGCCTCGGCCAGCAGCTCACCGCCGCGCGCGGCCTCCGCGCGTCCCTTCTCCGAGAGCGGCACGTCCACCCACCCGGTGAAGAGGTTCAGGGCGTTCCACTCGCTCTCGCCGTGGCGCAGCAGCAGCAGGGTGCTCATGGGCGCGACCCTAGCCGGGGCGCCGGAACCCCGGGTCGGGCGCGGGTCGGGTGCGGGTCGGGTGCGGGTCAGGCGCTCGCGCGGCGCCGGCGGTCCAGGGCCGCCGCGTAGGTGCGCAGCACGCCCTCGGCGCTGGCGCCCCACCCGAACCGCTCGGCGTGCGCGCGGGCGCCGGCCGCCAGCCGCTCCCGCTCGGCTGGGTCGGCGGCGAGGCGCTGCAGGACGGCGGCCCACGCCCGGGGGTCGTGCCCGTCCACGAGGGCGCCGGAGGAGCCGTCGGCGACGGCGGTGACCAGGCCGCCCACGCGCGCCGCCACCACGGGCGTGCCGCAGGCCTGGGCCTCCAGGGCCACCAGCCCGAAGGACTCGTTGTGGCTGGGCACCGCCACGAGGTCCGCGGCGCGGAACCACTGGGGCAGCAGCTCGCGCGAGGCGGGCGGCTCGAACCTGACGACGTCGGGCACCCCGGGCACGCCGGCCAGCCCCAGGTGGCGCGCGAGGCCCTCGAGGTCCTGGGCGTGGCCGCCGACCCCGGAGCGCCCGCCCACCACCGCCACCACCAGCCGCTGGCGCAGCGCGGCGCCCTCGCGCCGCAGCAGCTCGGCGGCGGCCCGCAGCAGCACGTCGGGGGCCTTCAGCGGCTGGACCCGCCCGGCGAAGACCAGCACCAGCGCGTCCGCCGGCAGGCCCAGGCGGGCCCGCGCCGCCTCCCGGCCGCGGTCGGGGCCCTCGCCCGGGCGGAAGCGCTGCAGGTCCACACCGGGCGGCACCACGTCCACCCGCTCCGGTGCTGCGCCGTAGCGCCCGACCAGGTCCGCCGCCTCGTCGTCGGTGTTGGCCAGCAGCCGGTCCGCGGCCGCCACCACCTGCTCCTCGCCGATCACGCGCGCGGCGGGCTCGGGCGCGTCACCGGCCGCGAGATGGGCGTTCTTGACCTTGGCCAGGGTGTGGGAGGAGTGCACCAGAGGCACGCCCCAGCGGTCGGCGGCGAGGTCGGCCACCTGCCCGGACAGCCAGTAGTGGGAGTGCACGAGGTCGTACCAGCCGGCCTCGTGCCGGGCCTCCGTGCGCAGGACCCCGGCCGCGAAGGTGCACATCTGCGCCGGCAGGTCCTCCTTGGCCAGGCCCTCGAACGGCCCGGCCGCCACGTGGCGCACCAGCACGCCGGGTGCCATCTCGACCTGCGGCGGGGCCGCCGAGGAGCGGGCGCGGGTGAAGACCTCCACCTCGGTGCCGCGGCGGGCCAGCTCGGTGGCCAGCTCGACCACGTAGACGTTGAGGCCGCCGGCGTCACCGGTGCCGGGCTGGTCGAGGGGGGAGGTGTGCATGCTCACCATCGCCACCCGGCGGGGGGCGAGGCCGGTGGTGCGGCGCTGGCGGGCGCGGCGGGAGGGCACGCCGCGACGGTACCCACGCCCGGCGCCGCCGCCCAACCGGTCGTGCACGCCCGGACCACCGGTGCTCCCGCCCCTCCCTCCGCCTCCCCCCCCCCCTCCGCGACGATCAAGGGAGTTCGCGCACCCACCCGGCGTGCGCAACGTCCTTGATCGACGCCGGGAGGCGGGAGGGGGCGGGGCGGGGGGGCGGGGGCGGGTCCGCGTGGACCCGTCCGCGGGACGGGCCGGCGCAGCGGCCTGGCAGCATGCGGCCGCGTGCCCCCGCCCCCGTCCGCCCGGCGACCGGTGGGCCGGCCGACGCGCGGGACGACCGGCACCAACCGCCTGCGGCGCCTGGACCGGTGGGTGGCCGGCCCGGCGGCGCCGCTGCTGCGCGCCGCCGAGGACCCCCTAGTCGTCGACCTGGGGTACGGCGCCTCGCACACCACCACCGCCGAGCTCGCCGCCCGGCTGCGCGCGGTGCGGCCCGACGTGGAGGTGGTGGGCCTGGAGATCGACCCCGAGCGGGTGCGCGCCGCCGCGCAGGGCCTGGCCCGCGCCGGGCTGGGCGGCACGGGGGTGCGCTTCGCCCTGGGCGGCTTCGAGCTCGGCGGCCCCGGGGTGCTGGGCGAGCGGCGTCCGGTGGTGGTGCGCGCGGCCAACGTGCTGCGCCAGTACCCCGTCGAGGAGGTCGCGCCGGCCTGGCGGCTCGTGGCGCGGCGGCTGGCCCCGGGCGGGGTGCTGCTCGACGCGACCTGCGACGAGGTGGGGCGCCGGGCCGCCTGGCTCGTCGTCGGCGACGACGGCGAGCCGCGCTCGCTGGTGCTCTCGCTGCGCCTGGCGGGCCTGGAGCGCCCCGGCGCGGTGGCCGAGCGGCTGCCCAAGGCGCTCATCGAGCGCAACGTCCCCGGAGAGCCGGTGCACGCCTGGCTGGCCGCCCTGGACGAGGCGTGGGCGCGGGAGGCGCCGCTGGCGGTCTTCGGGGCCCGGCAGCGGTTCGCGGCGGCCTGCGCCCGCGTGCGGGCGCAGGGCTGGCCCGTGCAGGGACCGCCGGGGCGCTGGCGCCTGGGCGAGGTGGCGGTGGAGGCCTCAGCGGTGGGGCTGGGCGGGAGCGCGCCGCGCGGGACCGGTCACCAGCCGCCGTAGGGGCCGTTCGAGGTGCGGCCCCCGGGGCCCTGCACCGAGCGCAGCGCCGGGCGGACGTTGGTGAGGAACACCGCGGCGGCCGCGACAGCGATGATGGAGAGGAAGTTCAGGGGGCTCTGCAGCGAGACGAAGCCGACCGCCGCGGCCACCGCGGTGAGGGTCACCCACAGGCCCTTGGACCGCTTGCCCGCCGCCGGGTAGGCCTCCTTGCGGGCGCGGGCCGCCTCCACCAGCGCCCACACCTCCAGGCCGAGCGCCCCCACGCCCAGCAGGAGCATGACGAATCCCTGGCCGGCGCTGATGAGGTCCACCCCTGGATCGTAGGCGGCGCGCGCGGCTGCCTACCCCTGCGCGCGCGTGTCGAGCAGGATCGTGACGGGACCGTCGTTGACGAGCTCCACGGCCATGTCGGCCCCGAAGACGCCGGTGCCCACGCGCAGGCCCCGCGCGCGCAGGGCGCTGACCACGGCGGCGACCAGCGGCTCGGCCACGTCCCCGCGGGCGGCGCCGGCCCACGTGGGGCGCCGGCCCCTGCGGGTGTCGGCGAGCAGCGTGAACTGGCTCACCACGAGCACCGGTGCCCCCGCCTCGGCGGCGGAGCGCTCCCCGCGCAGCACCCGCAGCTCGGCCACCTTCCTGGCCACCTGCTCGGCGTCCTGGGGTCCGTCCTCGACGCCGACGCCCACCAGGACCACCAGCCCGGGCCCGTCCAGCGCGGCGACCTCCTCACCCCCCACCAGCACCCGACCCGAGGCGGCGCGCTGCACCACGGCCCTCACGCCAGCACCCCGCCGTGCGTCACAGCAGGCCCTCGGGCAGGGCCCGCGCCGGCGGCGGAGGAGCCTGCGGCAGCGGGTCGGGCAGCACGGCGCGCACCGCGCCGACGGGGCGCCCGTGCCCCAGCACGGCCACCCGCCCGACCTCCTCCAGCACCGGCGCGTCCACGCCGAGGGCGCGCAGCAGCGCGGCGAGGACCACAGGCCGGGGCCGGTCACCGCCGTCGAGCACCTTCAGCGCCACCCCGCGCCCGTCGGGCAGCCCCGCCGCGTAGACGCCCTCGGCGCCGTCCTTGGCCACCAGGCCGGGCAGGCCGGCCATCAGCGCGGTGACGTCGCGGCCGTCGCCGCCGACCATCTCGGGGTGGGCGCTCATGGCCCGGGCGACGGCGGCCTCGGGGCTGCCGGGCGCGCGCTGCGGCGCCGCGGCGATCCGCCCGAAGGCCCGCGCCAGGCCCGACAGGGGCAGGGAGTGCAGCGGCGCGCCGCACCCGTCGACGGTCGTCAGGTTGTGGGCGCTGGAGCCCAGGTCCGCGACGGTCGCCCGCACCTGCCGCTGCAGCGGGTGGCCCGCGTCGAGGTAGGTGCCGGTGTCCCAGCCCGCCGCGACGCAGGCCGCGAGCATCAGCGCGTGCTTGCCCGAGCAGTTCTGCGCCAGCGGCTGCGGGCCGTTGCCGGCCGCGCGCCAGGCCGCGGCCGCCTGCGCTCCGAAGGGCGCGTCGGGGGTGTTCCGCAGCGCCGACGGCGCCAGGCCCGCCCGGGCGAGCAGCTCCAGGACGCCGTCGAGGTGGCGCTGCTCCCCGCTGTGGCTGGCGCAGCCCAGCGCCAGCAGGCGGCGGGAGGCGTCGTCGTCCCCGGCGAGGTCCGCACCCGCCTGCAGGCAGGCCACGGCCTGCAGCGGCTTGAGGGAGGAGCGCGGCCACACCCGGGCGTGGGGGTCGCCCACCCCCGCGACGGCCTCGCCGTCGGGCGCGGTCACCACCGCGTGGCCCAGGTGCACCGACTCCACGAGCGGGCCGCGCACGACGGCGGCCAGCGGCGCCGCGCGCCCGGCCAGGGACAGGTCCAGCGGCTGGGGCACCACGGCAGCATCCCGGATCGCGCCCGCGGCGGTGACGGCGGGCCGTGCGGTGGTGGAGAGTGCGGGGGTGGCGCGCGCGCGGGGACGGCTGGCGGTGGCCGGCGCCGTCGCCGCGGTGCTGGCGGTGGCCCTGGAGACCACCGCCGTGGCGGTGCTGCCGCCCGGCCTCGCGGTGGACGTGCTCACGGCGGTCCAGCTGGCGGGCGTGGTCGGGGTGCTCGCCGGGCTGGTGCGCCGCCGGCCCGCGCGCCCGCTGGTGTGGGTCGCGCTGCTGGCCGCCGCGGCCTTCTACGGCGCGGCCTGGTGGGCGGTCGTGCTCGACGCGGGCGGTCTGGTAGTGGCGCTGGCCTGCACCGGCGCCTTCCTCGCCCTGGGGCGCGTGGTGGTGCTCGTGGGCCTGCAGAGCGAGCAGGACGCCGCCGTCGACGCGGTGGACGTGGCGCTGCTGGCCACCGCCGCGGCGTCCTCCTCGCTGACGCTGGTGGCGGTGCTCCACACCGGCGCGCGCGGTGCCGGCGCCACCGCGGAGGCCTGGCTGGCGGCGCAGGCGGCAGGGGTGGTGGTGGTCGCGGCGGCCGCGGCGTGGGCGGTGGTCACCGGCCGCCTGCGCTCCCCGGCGGTGCGCCTGCTCCTGGTCACCGCGGGCGCCGTGCTCGTGTGGCACCTCGCCGCCATCGTCGCCGCCCTCGGTCCGGGCTACGCGCCCGGGTCGGCCGCGGACGCCGCGCTGGTCCCCGCCTGGTCGGCCTTCGCCGCGGCGGCCTGGCACCCCTCGATGCGGGCGCTGGGACGACCCGTGGCGCCCTCGGGACGGCGCTTCCCGGCCACCCTGGCCGTCCTGGGCGCCGGGGTCACGCTGGTGGTGCTGCCGGGGCTGTCCCGCTGGACGGACGCCGCCGAGCCGACGCCGGTGCTCCTGGCCGCCTCCGCGGCCACCGTGGCCCTGCTCGTGCTGCGCCAGTGGCTGGCCACCCGCAGCGCCCGCCGCGGTGCCGGCGTCGACCCCCTGACCGGTCTGGGGACCCGCCGCAGCCTCCTGCAGGCCCTCGCCGGCAGGCTCGCCGACCCCGGCAGCCCCCCGGCGCTGCTGTGCGTGGTGGACCTGGAGTCCTTCGCCGACGTCAACGCCACCCGCGGGCACGCCGCCGGGGACCAGGCGCTGGCCGTGGTGGCCGAGCGCCTCGAGCGCGCCGCCCCGCCCGGCGCGCGCACCTACCGCACCAGCGGGGACGGCTTCGCGGTGCTCGCACCCGCGGACCCGTCCGCCGGCGGGCGGGCCGGGCGGCGGCCGGGCGGTCGCGCTCGCGGGCGGGACGGTCAGGCGGACGCCGCGCCCGGCGAGGAGACCCCGTCGGCGACGGCGCGGCACCTGCTGGAGGCGCTCGCGGCGCCGGTCGACGTGGCGGGCGGGCAGGTCCGGCTGCGCGGCCGGGTCGGGGAGGTGCTGCTGCCCGGCAGCCCCGCCGACGACCCCGACGACAGCGCCGCGGTGGCCATGACCGCCACCGCCCAGCTCGGCGACGCGGAGCTGGCGCTGGTGGAGGCGCGGCGGCGGCGGGAGCCGGCGCTGCGCGCCACGCCCGGCCTGCTGGCCGAGCGGCACGACGAGCGGGTCCTGGCGGCGCGCCTGCCGGCGGCGCTCGCGGGGGGCGAGGTGGTGCCCCACTACCAGCCGATCGTCAGGCTCGGGCCGTGTGCCGGCGCAGACCGCGTCTCCGGCCACGAGGCGCTGGCGCGCTGGGAGCACCCGGGGCGCGGCACGCTCGGAGCCGACCGGCTGGTGCCGCTCGCCGAGCGCCTGGGCGTGGTCCGCGACGTCGACGAGGCCGTGCTGAGGACCGCGCTGCGCGAGTGCGCCCGCTGGCGCGCCGGGGGGTCGGGGGACCTCACCGTCTCGGTGAACGCCTCGGCCAGCACGCTGCTGCGCCCGGACCTGCCCGCCGTCGTCCTCGACGCGCTGGTGCGGGCCCAGCTGCCGGGCACGGCCCTCGTCCTGGAGATCACCGAGGGGTCGTGGCTGTCGGACCGCGAGCGCATCGCGGAGCGGCTGCTGGTCCTGCGCGAGCACGGCGTGCGGGTGGCCGTGGACGACTTCGGCACCGGGTACGCCTCGCTGGACTACCTCGTGAGCTTCCCGGTGGACTCCCTGAAGGTCGACAGGTCGCTGGTGAGCCGCCTGGAGGAGCCGGCGTGCGCCCGGCTGCTGGCGGGGGTGGTGCACATCGCCCGCGACCTGGGCGTGCTGGCGCTGGCCGAGGGAGTGGACACCGCGGCGCAGGTGGAGGTGGCCCGGGAGCTGGGCTTCGGAGCCGTCCAGGGCCACGCGGTGGGCGCCGCGGCCCCCCGCGCGCGGACCTCCGACCCGCCGTTGGCCGAGTCGGCGCCGTGAGCCGCCGTGAGCCGCCCTCAGCCGCCGGACGCGGCGCGGCGGCTCAGCCGAGGCGGAGGCGGCGGCCCAGCTCCTCGGTGAGGCGGCTCTCCACCTGCTGCACCCGGCGGCGCGTGGTCGACAGGCGCTGCTCGATGCCCCGCAGGTGCTCGATGGCGTCGGCCAGCCCGGCCTCCGACAGCTCGGAGGGGGCGCTGGTGCGCACGTCGGCGACGGCCAGCTCGGCCTCCCGGCGGTGCTCGCCGATGCGGCTCGGCTCCACGGAGAGGAACCTGCCGATGCCCCGGGTGCTGCGCGTGTCGTCGGCCAGGACCCGTGACAGCGCCTCGGCCAGCTCGGCGTCGCTGCGTGCCGAGCCCCGGCCGGGCGAGGGGCGCTCGCCGGTGCGGTGGGCCCGCTCGGCCTCCAGGAGGTCGAGCCGGCCCTGCAGCAGGCGCCTCACGTAGGAGAGGTCGGCCTCCTCCTGCTGGGCGTCGTCGCGGCGCGCGCGCAGGGCGGGCTCGTCGAGGGAGGCCAGGTCGTCGCAGAACGCGGGGTCGAGCACGTGGTCGAGACGTCGGCGTCCGCCCGGCCGGTAGTCCAGCGTCATGCACCGAGGGTAGCCGCGCGAGGCCCTCGGTGAGCGGCCCTCGGCCCGGCGCGCCCCCTGCGACGCGCCGCGGCGCGCGCCGCGGGGGTGCGGCGCGCCGCGTGGCACCGCCGTCGCGGGCCCGCGGGGCCCCACCATGCGGGGATGACACCGTGGCAGCGTGGCCCCGGAGCTGAACCGGGTGACCTCTTCCTCGACCCCGCCCTGCCCGACCTCGAGCGGGTGGTCGTCTCCTGCGGCGCCTGGACCGCCGAGGCGACCCACGTCTGGACCGGCAGCGGCTGGTCCAGGCTCCTCACCAGCCCCGTGCGGCTGGTGCCGGGCGCGCCGCCCCCCGGGCGCGCCGAGGCTCCCGGCCAGGAGCCGGGCGTCGTCGTGGAGCTGCCGCGGCTGGCCTCCTGAGCCGCGCGCGGCTGCGGGACGTCAGGCGACGCGCCGCAGCCGCGCGGACAGGCGCGGGTGGAGCGGCTCGGTGGAGCCGGCCACGTCGAGCACCCACAGCAGGTCTCCCTCGACCTGCCCGAAGGTGCGCTTGGCGGCGGTGTAGTCGCTGGCGCCAGCGGTGCGCACCACGGCGTCCGTGACCATCTCCACGCGCGTGCCGAGGACCCTGCCGACGAGCACCTCGACCACGCCCGTGGGGTGGGCGAGCAGCAGCTCGACGTCGACCCCCGGCGTGCCCGGGGAGGACTGCTCCGCGGAGGTGCGCCAGTACCCGGTCTCGGTGTCGAGGGGGTCGGTGCGCCGGCCCTCCTCGTCGAGGCGCCACACCCGGGAGGTCCACGAGAGGAACCCGCGCTCGTCGGCCACGACGTCGACCTCCTGGCCGACCTGGGCCTCCCCGGTCTCGGGGGAGGCCATCACCCCGGCACCCGCCCAGCGGCCCACGAGCCACTGCAGCGGGACGAGGGAGGCGGGCAGGGTGCCGTCGATCTCGAGGGGCATCCGGGCGGCTCCCCTCAGCGCTGGCCCTTGAAGAGGCGGAAGACGACGTAGAAGGAGAACCAGATGATCACGACGCTGCTCAGGACGAGCAGGCTCAGGTAGAAGATCTCCAGCGCCTCGATGCTCACAGGGCGAGCCTACCGGGGAGCGGCGGTCCCCCTCGGGCGTGACGCGGCCGGGGTGCCGGCCCGGCGCGGCGCGCGACACGCCGACGGCCCGTCGAGGAGTTCCCGTGCGCAGCGTCACCAGGCGCCTACTCTCAGCAGGAGATCACGGTGGCCGGCGAAGACGGGGTGGCGGACGTGGAGCTCCTGCTGGTGAGCGGCGCCTGGGCGCTGGGGTCGGTCGTCGTGGCGCTGGGCGTGGGCGCGGTGGTCGCGCGGGCGGAGCGCCCCGCGGAGCCGGTGCTCGCAGCGGCGGCGATGGAGTGCGCCGGCGGGGCCCGCGCGGTCCCCGCCGCGGCGGCGAGCGCCGCGGTGCCCGCCGGGCCGGTGGCCGCGACGGCCTCCTGAGCCGGGCGCTCCCGGACCGGGGTCGGCTCCGGACGGCCTCCCGCGGCCGGGGGCTCAGGCCGTCGGGGGCTCAGGCCGTCGGGGGCTCAGGCCGTCGGCCGCCGCGGAGGCGCCAGCTGCGGGCGCGCGTGCGCCGGGGCGGTGTCGGGGTCGACGACCACCTCCTGCGCGGCCGCCACGCCGTCCACCGACAGCCGCGCGCCCACGGGCGTGCTCCGCTTGACCAGCGCCAGGGCGACGGGCCCCAGCTCGTGGTGGCGCACCGAGCTGGTGAGGTGGCCGACCGCGCGGCCGCGGTCGACGTCGAGGACCTCCGCGCCGGGGGCCGGCAGCGCGGCGCCCGAGCCGTCCAGGTGCAGCACCACGAGGCGGCGCGGCGGGCGCCCCAGGTTGTGCACCTTCGCGACCGTCTCCTGCCCGCGGTAGCAGCCCTTGGACAGGTGCACCCCGGTGCGCAGCCAGTCGACCTCGTGCGGGATGGTCCGCTCGTCTGTCTCGGCGCCCAGCCGCGGCCGCCACGCGGCCACGCGCAGCGCCTCGGAGGCCCACGTCCCGGCCAGCGGCCGGTCACCGACCGCGGCCACCAGCTCCGCGCGGGGCACGAGCACCTCCCGCCAGGGCCGCTCGGCGCCCGGGTGCTCCTCGTCGGCCGGTCCGTAGCGGGCCGACGCCGGTGCGGTGCGCGGCCACGGGTCCACCCAGGCCAGCGGCTCGCCGGGCAGCGACTCGCGGCCCACCGGCTCGCCCAGCACCGCCCAGACGTCCGTGACGTCGGCGACCTCCACGCGCAGCATGAAGCGCATCGAGTCGAGCCAGGCGGCGGCCGGGGCGCCCTCGCCCGGCTCGAGGACCAGCCAGGTGGCCTCGCCGTCGTCGACGACGTGCAGCGCGTGCTCCACACGGCCCTCGGGGCTGAGCAGCAGCGACTCCACCGACGTCCGCGGCGGCAGGTCGAGCAGGCGCTGGGAGGTGAGGGAGTCGAGCCAGCGCAGCCGGTCCGGGCCCGAGACCCGCACCACGCTGCGGTGGGACAGGTCGACGACGGCGAGGCCCTGCTCGAGCAGGCGCTGCTCGCGCACCGGGTCCCCGTAGTGCCAGGCGACCCCGGCGTCGGCGCCCTCCGCCTCGACGGCTCCGGGGCGGTCCAGCAGGGGGCTGCGTCGGGTGCTGCTCACGCCGTGTGCAGCGCTGCGCGCGCGCCGCTGCTTCCCGGCGCCGTCGTCCTGCCCGGCTCCCCGGGCCGGCGACCTCGGCGGTGGCGCGGCGTCAGCGCGCGTCGGCGGGGCGGCGGCGGGGGACCTCGCGCGCCGCGGGGGCGGCGTTCTGGCGCGCCGAGGGGTCGAGCGCCATCTGCACGAGCCTCACCACGACGAAGGCCGCCAGCACCAGCAGCAGGAGGGGCAGGAGGTCCACCCCTCGACAGTCGCAGACCGGGGCCCGCCGGGCCCGGCGACACGCCGTGGGCGCGCCCGCCGCCGCGGCGCGCCGCGCCCGCCGGCTCAGCCCACGAGGACCGGGCCGAGCAGCCCGGCCACGGCCCCGGCGGCGGCCACCGGCGCCGCCGCCCGTCCCAGCGAGGGCAGCGCCCGCGAGGCGGGCGCCAGCGGCGCCAGCACGAGGGCCACCAGGACGACGACGGCGGCGAGCGCGAGGCCCAGCACCGCTCCGCGGCCGGCGGGCGCGGCCGCGAGCAGCGCCCCCACCGCCCCGGCGCCCGCCCCGGCGGCCAGGGCGGCCAGCGCCACCAGCGGGCGGCGCACCGGCAGGGCGCTGGCCAGGGCCGCGGCGGCCGCGGCGGCCGCGGCGGTGCTCACGGCGGCGGCCCCGGGGCTGGCGGCTGCCGCCACCCAGCCGCTGGTCAGCCCCGCCAGCAGCAGCCCCGTGACGGCGCCGCCGAGGCCGTCGACGACGCGCGGCCGCAGGTCGCGCCGCAGCATCTGGTGGGCGAAGGCGCCCAGGACGGCGACGGCGAGCACGACGGGCAGGGAGCGCAGCGGGGCCCGCCCCTCGTCCAGCAGCGCGGTGATGGCGGTGGCCAGCGCCGCGAGCACGCCGGTGGCGCCGACCACCGCGGCGCTGCCGCGGGGGCTGGGCAGCAGGAGCAGGCCGGGCCAGCCCAGGGCCAGCGAGAGCGACACCAGCACCGCCGCCGCCGCCGCGGGCGCGGTGCCGGCGAGCCCGGCGAGGGCCAGCAACCCGGCCAGCCCGGCCGCGACGAGCGCCGAGCGGGCGGACGGGGTGGCTCGGCGCGCGGGTGTCACCCCGGGATCGTCCCACCGGGCGGTGGGCGCCCGGGACGCCGCGGGGTGGTGGCGCCGGGCCGGCCGGATGTCGCAGACCGTGGCGGCGGGGCGTCCAGGTCACCTATCGTTCACCTCGTCGTAGCGACGTCGCACCGGCGCGGTGCACTGCCGCGGTGGTGCGACCCGTCCCCGGAGGACGCCGTGGCCCAGCTCCTGCTGCTGACGAACGCGCTCGCCCCCTCGGCCGAGGTGCTGCCCGCGCTGGGGCTCCTGGCCCACTCCGTGCGCGTGCTCCCGGCGGAGCCCGCCGCGCTGGTCGACGCGCCCCCGGCGGACGCGGTGCTGGTCGACGCCCGCCGGGAGCTGGCGGCCGCCCGCTCCCTGTCGCGGCTGCTGCGCACCACGGGGGTCAGCTGCCCGCTGTTCGTCGTGCTGACCGAGGGCGGGCTGGCCGCGGTGGCCGCCGACTGGGGCGCCGACGACGTGCTGCTGGACACCGCGGGCCCGGCCGAGGTCGAGGCCCGCCTGCGCCTGGCCGCCGGGCGTGCCGCCCTGGCCGACTCCGGCGACGACGCCCCCGAGGAGATCCGCGCCGGCGACGTCGTCATCGACGAGTCGACCTACACCGCCAAGGTCCGCGGGCGCGTCCTGGACCTGACGTACAAGGAGTTCGAGCTGCTCAAGCACCTCGCGCAGCACCCGGGGCGGGTCTTCAGCCGCGCCCAGCTGCTGCAGGAGGTGTGGGGCTACGACTACTTCGGGGGCACCCGCACCGTCGACGTCCACGTCCGGCGCCTGCGGGCCAAGCTGGGCCCGGAGCACGAGCAGCTGATCGGCACCGTGCGCAACGTCGGGTACCGCTTCGTGCCCGCCACCCGGGAGCGGCGCGAGCTCGACCTGCGCGCGGACGACGCGGTGCCGGACGGTGACGGCGCCGTCGCCGACCGCTGAGGGCCGGCGCGGCCGGCGCCCGGGCCCCGCGCCGGCGGGCTGGCTGCCGGGCGCGCCGGCGGCCCCCTAGCCTGCGGGGGTGCCCGACACCGCCCGCGCTCCGGGGGAGGGGCCCCCGAGCTCCCTGCCCGACCTCACCGACGAGCAGGCCGGCGCGGTGGAGGCCCTGGTCTCGCGCGCCGCTGCCGCTGACGGGGGGCACCCGCTGTCGGAGGCCTCGCTCCTGGCGCTGCGCGCGCCCGCCGGGTCCGCCCGCCACCTGCTGCTGGCCGGGTCCGGCGGCGCGGTCGTCGGCTACGCCCAGTTCCCCCGCGAGGGCGGGGCCGAGCTGCTGGTGGACCCGGCCGAGCGCGGCCGTGGGCTCGGGTCCCTGCTGGCGGAGCACCTGGAGCGGCTCGCCGGGACGGAGCCGCTGGCCGTGTGGGCGCACGGGGGCGCGCCGGCGGCCGCAGCCCTGGCGCGCCGCCGCGGCTACCGCGCCGTGCGCGAGCTGCAGCACCGGCGCCGCCCGCTGGGGACCGCGGCACCGCTGCCGCCGCTGGAGCTCCCCGACGACGTCGCCGTGCGCGCCTTCGAGGTGGGGCGCGACGAGGCCGCGTGGCTGGAGCTGAACGCCCGAGCCTTCGCCGACCACCCCGAGCAGGGCCGCTGGACCGCCGCCGACCTCGCCGCGCGCCAGGCGGAGCCGTGGTTCGACCCGGCGGGGCTGCTGCTGGCCCTGGACGCCCAGCACGGGCGGCTGCTCGCCTCCCACTGGACCAAGGTCGAGGGCGGGGCCGGCGAGGTGTACGTCGTGGCCGTGGACCCCGCCGCGCAGGGCCGGGGGCTGGGCCGCGCCGTCGTGCTGGCCGGGTTGCACCACCTCGACGCCGCCGGGTGCTCCTCGGCCGAGCTGTACGTCGAGGCCGACAACGCCGCGGCGCTGCGGCTGTACGAGCGGCTGGGCTTCGAGCTCGACACGGCCGACGTGCTCTACCAGCGCGGCACCGCAGGCCCGGGGGCGGGCTGAGAGGATGGGCCCATGGCGAGCACGA
Organism: Quadrisphaera sp. KR29; assembly: GCF_052644995.1. Lineage (NCBI taxonomy): Bacteria > Bacillati > Actinomycetota > Actinomycetes > Kineosporiales > Kineosporiaceae > Quadrisphaera > Quadrisphaera sp. KR29. Next base: position 41,463 of record NZ_JBQXXG010000002.1, on the reverse strand, counting down.
CGAGCGAGCAGCCCGCGCCCGGGCTCGCGCCCTCACCCGGAGCAGCGGCGGTGAGCGACGGCGAGCAGCCCGCAGCGGTGGCCGGCGCGGCCCCGCAGGGCGGCGCCGGCTCCGGCCCCGCGGACGCGGCCAGCGACCTCGAGGCGGTGCTCTCCGAGCACCTCGCGGCCGAGGACGACGTCGAGGAGCGCACCGGGGCCGTCGAGGAGGTCGTCGAGTCCGAGGAGCCCGAGCCGCTGCCGCAGGACCGCTTCCTCGACCGCGAGCTCAGCTGGCTGGCCTTCAACGAGCGCGTGCTGGAGCTCGCCGAGGACCCCGCCGTCCCCCTGCTCGAGCGGACCAGGTTCCTGGCGATCTTCGCCAGCAACCTGGACGAGTTCTTCATGGTGCGCGTGGCGGGCCTCAAGCGGCGCATCGCCGCCGGCCTGGCGGTGACCGCCGCCAGCGGGCTCGAGCCGCGCGAGGTGCTCGCGGCCATCAGCGAGCGCGCGCACGAGCTGGTCGAGCGGCACGCGCGCGCCTTCACCGAGCAGGTGCGCCCGTCGCTGGCCGAGGAGGGCATCAGGATCGTCGCCTGGGAGGAGCTGGAGGGCTCCGAGCAGGACCGCCTGCACGAGTTCTTCCGCGACTCGGTCTTCCCGGTGCTCACGCCGCTCGCGGTGGACCCGGCGCACCCGTTCCCCTACATCTCCGGGCTGTCGCTGAACCTGGCTGTGGTGGTGCGCAACCCGACCACGGAGAAGGAGCACTTCGCCCGCGTCAAGGTGCCGCCGCTGCTGCCCCGCCTGGTGCGCGTGGAGCAGCAGGGCAAGGGGGGCTCCCCCTCGCGCGCGGCGCGCTTCGTGCCGCTGGAGGTGGTCATCGCCGAGCACCTGGACCAGCTGTTCCCCGGCATGGACGTGGTGGCCCACCACACCTTCCGGGTCACCCGCAACGAGGACCTGGAGGTGGAGGAGGACGACGCTGAGAACCTCCTGCAGGCCCTGGAGAAGGAGCTGCTGCGCCGCCGCTTCGGCCCCCCGGTCCGCCTGGAGATCACCGAGGAGGCCGACGACCACGTCCGCGAGCTGCTCGTGCGCGAGCTCGGCGTGGACGACGCCGAGACCTACGTGCTGCCCGGTCCGCTCGACCTGCGCGGGCTGAACGCCGTCGCCGACCTGGAGCGGCACGAGCTGAGCTACCCCACCTTCGTGCCCAAGACCCACCGCCACCTCACGGACGGGCGCGAGTCGAGCCAGCCGCGCAGCATCTTCACCGCGGTCCGCTCGCGCGACGTCCTGCTGCACCACCCCTACGACTCGTTCTCCACGTCGGTGCAGGCCTTCCTGGAGCAGGCCGCGGCCGACCCCAAGGTGCTGGCCATCAAGCAGACGCTGTACCGCACCTCGGGTGACTCACCCATCGTCGACGCGCTCATCGACGCCGCCGACGCGGGCAAGCAGGTGCTGGCCCTGGTGGAGATCAAGGCGCGCTTCGACGAGCAGAACAACATCACGTGGGCCCGCAAGCTCGAGCAGGCCGGCGTGCACGTCGTCTACGGCATCGTCGGCCTCAAGACCCACTCCAAGCTCTGCCTCGTCGTGCGGCAGGAGGGTGACCGGCTGCGGCGCTACTGCCACGTCGGCACCGGCAACTACAACCCCAAGACGGCGCGCCTCTACGAGGACCTGGGGCTCCTGACCTGCGACGACGAGGTGGGCGAGGACCTCACCAAGCTGTTCAACCAGCTGTCGGGCTTCGCCCCGCGCACGCGCTACTCGCGGCTGCTCGTCGCGCCGCGGTCGCTGCGGCGCGGGCTGGTCCAGCGCATCGAGCGCGAGGCCGAGCACCACCGCGCCGGCCGTCCGGCCCACATCCGCATCAAGGTCAACTCGATGGTCGACGAGGCCGTCATCGACGCCCTCTACCGCGCTTCGCAGGCGGGGGTGCCCGTCGACGTCGTCGTCCGCGGGATCTGCGCGCTGCGCCCCGGCGTGCCGGGGCTGTCGGAGACCATCCGGGTGCGGTCGGTGCTCGGGCGCTTCCTCGAGCACAGCCGCATCTTCGCCTTCGAGGCCGGCGGTGAGGCCGAGGTGTACATCGGCAGCGCCGACATGATGCACCGCAACCTCGACCGCCGCGTCGAGGCGCTGGTGCGCATCCGCGACGTCGAGCACCAGCGCGCCCTGGTCGACCTGGTCGACCTCGCCTCCGACGCCGGGACGGCCAGCTGGCACCTCGGCCCGGACGGCCACTGGCAGCGCGCGGCGGTCGACGCCGACGGCGAGCCCCTGCTCGACCTGCAGGAGTTCCTCATCGCCGCGCGCACCAGCCGCCGCACCCGCCGGCGTTGAGGGGGCCGCGATGGCTCCCCACGGCGCTGCGGCCGGCCAGCCGGAGCAGCCCGACCGGCTCGACGCGCTGCCCTCGGCGGTGCCCGCCGCCGTGCAGCACGCGCGCTCAGCGGCGCGCGTCGCGCACGGCGGCGCCGAGCACCAGCACGTCCGCGAGCCGCGTGACGGCTCCGAGCCGACCGGGCACCAGCCGCCCCTGCCCCTGGTCCGCGCGGCCGGCGCCCTGTGCTGGCACCGCGCCCCGGACGGCGGCCTGAGGCTGCTGCTGGTGCACCGCCCGCGCTACCGGGACTGGTCCTGGCCCAAGGGCAAGCTCGAGGGCGCCGAGCCGCCGCCCGCGGCGGCGGTCCGCGAGGTGGCCGAGGAGACGGGTCTGAACATCCGCCTCGGGCGCGCCCTGCCCAGCGCCCGCTACGCGCTGGGCGCTGACGCGACCAAGGAGGTGTCGTACTGGGCCGCCCACGTGCCCGGCGACCACCACCCGCTCCCCCCGCGCCCGGCGGAGGTCGACCGCACCGAGTGGGTGACGCCCGACGAGGCCGACGCCCGCCTCACCCGTCGCGGTGACAGGGTCCAGCTGCGCGCGCTGCTCGGCGCCGACCGCGCCGGTGCGCTGGACACCTGGCCGCTGGTGGTGGTGCGCCACGGCCACGCCCACCCGAAGACGGCGTGGGGCCGCAGCGACGACGAGCGGCCGCTCGCGGCCCCCGGCCGGCGGCAGGCGCAGAGGCTGCCCGAGCTGCTCACCGCCTGGCAGCCCCACCGGGTCGTCAGCAGCCCCTGGCGGCGCTGCGCCGACACGGTGGCGCCCTACCTCGAGGCCACCGGCGCCAGGCTGAAGACGCGGGGCCGGCTCACCGAGGACGGCCACCGCCGGGACCCCGACAAGACGGCCAAGCTCGTGCGCAAGCTGCTCGGCAAGCAGCGCCCCGTGCTGCTGTGCACCCACCGCCCGGTGCTCTCGACGGTGTTCGGCGAGCTCGCCGAGCACGCCGCCGACGACGTGGCCGGCACGGTCCCGCAGCACGACCCCTACCTCAGCCCCGGCGAGGTGCTCGTCGCGCACGTCGCGCGCAGCACCGGGCTCGTGGTGGCGGTGGAGCGGCACCCCGTCCCCGCCGGCTGACCGGGCCGACGGGGGCAGTCCGCCGGTCGGCGCACAGGGCCCGTCCGGAAGCCGTCAGGGACGCTCGGAAGCCCGTCAGGAGACCGTCAGGACCCGCGTGCCTCCCACGCCGGCGGTGGGTGGATGGCTCCCGTGCCTGATCTCGCCTTCGTCGCGCTGACCGTCGTGGTCTTCGCCGTCCTGGCCCTGCTCGTCAGCGGCCTCGAGCGCCTGGGGCGGCAGCGGTGAGCGCCGCCAGCGTGTGGCTGCTGCTCCTCGTGCTCGCCCTGGCCGGCTACCTGCTGACCGCGCTGCTCGACCCGGAGCGCTTCTGATGGGCGGCCTGTCCGACTCCGCAGCCGGGTTCCTGACCATCGCGGTCCTCGTCGCCGCCCTCGCGGTGGTGCACGCCCCCCTGGGCGACCACATGGCCCGCGTCTACACCTCCGCGCGCCACCTGCGCGTCGAGCGCCTGCTGTACCGCGCGGCCGGCGTCGACCCCGACGCCGAGCAGCGGTGGCCGGTCTACGCCCGCGCCGTGCTCGGCTTCTCCGTCGTCTCCGTGCTCTTCCTGTACGCCTTCCAGCGGCTGCAGGCCTGGCTGCCGCTGTCGCTGGGCTTCCCGGGCGTGGCCCCCGCCACCGCCTGGAACACGGCCGTCAGCTTCGTCACCAACACGAACTGGCAGTCGTACTCGGGCGAGCAGACCATGGGCCACCTCGTGCAGGCCGCGGGCCTGGCGGTGCAGAACTTCACCTCCGCCGCCGTGGGCATGGCGGTGGCGGTGGCCCTGGTGCGCGGGTTCACCCGCAACCGCAGCGACCGCATCGGCAGCTTCTGGGTCGACCTGGTCCGGACCTGCGTGAGGATCCTGCTGCCCCTGGCGCTCGTGGCCGCCGTCGTGATGCTCCTCGGCGGCGTCGTGCAGGACCTGTCCGGTCCCACCGCCGTCACGACGGTCGCCGGAGGCACCCAGACCATCACCGGCGGTCCGATCGCCTCCCAGGAGGCCATCAAGGAGCTCGGCACCAACGGCGGCGGCTTCTTCAACGCCAACTCCGCCCACCCCTTCGAGGGGCCGACGGCGTGGGTGAGCCTCTTCCAGGTCTTCCTCCTGCTCGCCATCCCCTTCTCCCTGCCGCGCACCTTCGGGCGCCTCGTCGGTGACCGGCGCCACGGCCTGGCCGTCCTCGGCGTCATGGGTGCGCTGTGGCTGGCCTCGGTGACCCTCACCGTGTGGGCCGAGGTCGCCGGCTCCGGCGCCGCGCCGCAGGCTGCCGGGGCTGCGATGGAAGGCAAGGAGGTCCGCTTCGGGGAGGTGCTGTCCGGCCTCTTCGCCGCCTCGACCACGGCCACCTCGACGGGCGCGGTGAACAGCTTCCACGACTCCTACACCGCCGCCGGCGGCGGCGTGGTGCTCCTGACCATGATGCTCGGCGAGGTCTCGCCCGGAGGCGTCGGCTCAGGTCTGTACGGCCTGCTCGTGCTCGCGGTCATCGCCGTCTTCCTCGCAGGCCTCATGGTGGGCCGCACTCCCGAGCTGCTCGGCAAGAAGGTCGGGCGCGGCGAGGTGACGCTCGTGGCCCTGTACGTGCTCGCCACGCCGACCCTGCTGCTCGTGGGCGCCGCGCTCACCGCCGGGATCCCCTCGCTGCGCGAGGCCTCCCTGCAGGACTCCGGCGCCCACGGCCTGTCCGAGGTGCTGTACGCCTACGCCTCGGCGTCCAACAACAACGGGTCGGCCTTCGCCGGCTTCGGCGCCGGCACCGACTACCAGAACACCGCCCTGGGCCTGTGCATGGCGTTCGGCAGGTTCGTCCCGATGCTCCTCGTCCTCGCCCTGGCGGGCCGCCTCGCCGCGCAGGCGCCGGTCCCGGTCACCGCGGGCACGCTGCCCACCCACACCCCCCTGTTCGCGAGCCTGGTCACCGTCGTCGTCCTCGTGGTCGCCGGTCTGACGTACTTCCCCGCGCTCGCCCTCGCACCGATCGCTGAGGCCCTCTCATGAGCACCCCGTCCTCCGACAGCGCCGTCCTCGACCGCACCTCCCCCGCGCCCCACGACCGCCAGCGGGACGGCCACGGGGGCGCCCGCCCCGCCGCCGGCGCCTTCGACGCCCGCTCGCTGGTCTCCTCCCTGCCCGCGGCGCTGCGCAAGCTCGACCCGCGCCACCAGGTCAAGAGCCCGGTGGTGTTCGTCGTGTGGATCGGCTCGGCGCTGACCACGGTGTACGCCGTCGTCGACCCGAGCCTGTTCACGTGGCTGGTCACGCTGTGGCTGTGGGCCACGGTCGTCTTCGCCGGCCTGGCGGAGGCGGTCGCCGAGGGGCGCGGCAAGGCCCAGGCCGAGACGCTGCGCCGCACCCGCAGCGAGACCACCGCGCGCAAGCTCCTCGACCGGGCCACCGGTGCCGAGGAGGCCGTGGCGGCGACCGCCCTGCGCCGGGGCGACCTCGTCGTCGTCGGGGCCGGCGAGGTCATCCCCGGTGACGGCGACGTCGTCGAGGGCGTCGCGAGCGTCGACGAGTCGGCCATCACCGGCGAGTCCGCCCCCGTCATCCGCGAGGCGGGCGGCGACAGGTCGGCCGTCACCGGCGGCACGCGCGTGCTGTCCGACCGGATCGTCGTGGAGATCACCGCCGAGCCCGGCAGCACCTTCATCGACAGGATGATCGCCCTGGTCGAGGGCTCGGCCCGCCAGAAGACCCCCAACGAGATCGCCCTCGACCTGCTGCTCAGCTCGCTGACGCTGGTCTTCCTGCTGGCCGTGGTCACGCTCCAGCCGCTGGCGGCCTACTCGGGCCAGGCGCAGAGCATCCCCGTCCTCGTGGCCCTGCTGGTCTGCCTCGTCCCGACCACCATCGGCGCGCTGCTGTCCGCCATCGGCATCGCCGGCATGGACCGCCTCGTCCAGCGCAACGTGCTCGCCATGTCCGGCCGCGCCGTCGAGGCCGCCGGTGACGTGGGCGTGCTGCTGCTCGACAAGACCGGCACCATCACCCTCGGCAACCGGCGGGCCACCGCGCTGGTCCACCTGGACGGCGTGGAGCCCGGTGCCCTCGCCGACGCCGCCCGCCTGTCGAGCCTGGCCGACGAGACGCCCGAGGGGCGCTCCGTGGTCGAGCTGGTCGACGCCTCCCGGGACGGCTCCGAGGAGGAGCCTGCGGGCGCGGAGTTCGTGGAGTTCACCGCCCAGACCCGCATGAGCGGTGTCGACCTGCCCGGGGGCCGGGTGCTGCGCAAGGGCGCCGCGAGCGCCGTGACGGCCTGGGTCCGTGACCAGGGCGGGCAGGTTCCAGATGCCCTGGCCGACCTGGTCGACGGCATCTCGCAGTCGGGCGGCACCCCCCTCGTCGTCGCCGAGCGCGTCGGAGAGGCCCCGGCCCGGGTGCTCGGCGTCATCCACCTCAAGGACGTCGTCAAGCCCGGCATGGCCGCGCGCTTCGCGCAGCTGCGCGAGATGGGCATCCGCACGGTGATGGTCACCGGAGACAACCGGCTCACCGCGCAGGCCATCGCCGCGGAGGCGGGCGTCGACGACGTGCTCGCCGAGGCGACCCCCGAGGACAAGCTCGCGCTCATCCAGCGCGAGCAGGCAGGCGGCCGGCTCGTGGCGATGACCGGCGACGGCACCAACGACGCCCCGGCGCTGGCGCAGGCGGACGTCGGCGTGGCCATGAACAGCGGCACGTCGGCGGCCAAGGAGGCCGGCAACATGGTCGACCTCGACTCCGACCCCACCAAGCTCATCGAGGTGGTGGCGATCGGCAAGCAGCTGCTCATCACCCGCGGCGCGCTGACCACGTTCTCCATCGCCAACGACGTCGCGAAGTACTTCGCCATCGTCCCGGCGATGTTCGCGGGCATCTACCCCGCCCTGGGCCGCCTCGACGTCATGGGGCTGTCGAGCCCGCAGTCCGCGATCCTCTCGGCGGTCGTCTTCAACGCCCTCGTCATCGTGGCGCTCATCCCGCTGGCCCTGCGCGGCGTGCGCTACCGGCCCTCCAGCGCCAGCGCCCTGCTGCGGCGCAACGTCCTGCTCTACGGGCTGGGTGGGGTGGTGGTGCCCTTCCTCGGCATCAAGGCCATCGACCTGCTCGTCTCGCTCATCCCCGGTTTCTGAGGAGCACCGCCGTGTCCCGCGTGATCGACCTGTCCCGCCAGTCCGTCGCCGGCCTGCGCCTGCTGCTGGCCCTCACCCTGGTGGTGGGGGTGGTCTACCCCGCCGTCCTGCTGGGTGTCGGACGCCTGGTGCCCGGGCGGGCCGACGGATCGATGATCGAGGTGGACGGTCGCCCGGCTGGATCCGCGCTCATCGGCCAGGCCTTCGACGGCCCGGGCTGGTTCCAGCCGCGGCCGTCCGCCGCCGGTGACGGCTACGACCCGCAGTCCTCCGGCGCCTCCAACCTCGGGCCGAACAGCCCCGAGCTGGTCGCCAGCACCGAGCAGCGCCGCGCCGCGATCGCCGCCCGCGAGGGCGTGGCCCCGGCAGCCGTGCCCGCTGACGCGGTCACCGCCTCCGGCTCCGGCCTGGACCCCGACATCTCGCCCGCCTACGCCCAGCTGCAGGTGGCCCGCGTCGCCCGCGAGCGCGGCCTGCCGGTGGCGCAGGTGGAGCAGCTGGTCGCCGAGAGCACCGGTGGTCGCGACCTCGGCGTCATCGGGGAGCCCACCGTGGACGTCGTCACCCTCAACGCCGCCCTGGCCCGCCTGGGCGACGCCTGAGGCCGCGCGCGCGGTGGCGGTCGGCGCAGGGGAGAGGATCAGCGGGTGGAGGGCGTGAGGCGCGGCAGGCTGAGGGTCTACCTCGGCGCCGCCCCGGGCGTCGGCAAGACCGTCGCGATGCTCGGGGAGGGCCGCCGGCGCGCCGAGCGCGGGCAGGACGTGGTCGTCGCCGTCGTCGAGACCCACGGGCGCGCCCACACCGCCGCGGCCGCCGAGGGCCTGGAGCATGTCCCGCGCCGCAGGCTCGCGCACCCGGCCTCCCCCGGCACGGTGCTGGAGGAGATGGACGTCGACGCCGTGCTGGCCCGGACCCCGCGGCACGCCCTGGTCGACGAGCTGGCCCACACCAACGCGCCGGGGTCGCGCCACGCCAAGCGGTGGCAGGACGTCGAGGAGCTGCTGGCCGCCGGCATCGACGTGACGACCACGGTGAACGTGCAGCACCTGGAGTCCCTCAACGACGTCGTCGCGCAGATCACCGGGGTCCGCCAGCGCGAGACGGTGCCTGACGACGTGGTGCGCTCCGCGGACGCCGTCGAGCTGGTGGACATGAGCCCGCAGGCGCTGCGCCGCCGGCTCGCGCACGGCAACGTCTACGCCGCCGAGCGCGTCGACGCCGCGCTGTCGAACTACTTCCGGGTGGGCAACCTCACCGCGCTGCGCGAGCTGGCGCTGCTGTGGACGGCCGACCGCGTGGACGCCGCGCTGGCGCTGTACCGCGCCGAGCAGGGCATCGACGCGCCGTGGGGCGCCCGCGAGCGGGTGGTGGTGGCCCTGACCGGTGGCCCCGAGGGGGATGCCCTCGTGCGCCGCGCGGCGCGGGTCACCCAGCGCGCCGCGGGCGGGGAGCTGCTGGCGCTGCACGTCTCGCGCTCGGACGGCCTGACCGGCGCCGCGCCCGACGCCCTGGCCCGCCAGCGGCTGCTGGCGGAGAGCCTGGGCGGCAGCTGGCACTCGGTGGTGGGCGAGGACGTCGCCACCGCCATCCTCGACTTCGCCCGCGGCGTCAACGCCACGCACGTGGTGGTCGGGACCAGCCGGCGCGGTCGCCTGGCCGCGGCGCTGTCCCCGGGGGTGGGCCAGCGCGTCATCGACGGCTCGGGCGACATCGACGTGCACGTCGTCACCCACGAGGCCGCCGCGGGGCGGCGCGGACGCGCGGGGGCGCGGTCAGCGGTCCCCGCGCTGCCGGCCCGGCGCCGCGCCGCGGGCTGGGCGCTGTCGGTGGCCGGGCCCGCCGCCCTGACCTGGCTGCTGCACCTGACCCGCGTCAACCACGAGCTGCCCAGCGAGCTGCTGCTCTTCCTGGCCCTCGTGGTGGGCGTGGCGCTGGTGGGCGGCATGTGGCCCGCCCTGCTCGCCGCCCTGCTGTCGGGACTGCTGGCCAACTGGTTCTTCACCCCGCCGTACCGGACGCTCACCATCGCCGAGCCGGCCAACGCCGTCGCGCTGCTCGTGCTGGTCAGCGTGGGAGCGGCCGTGGCGGCGGTGGTCGACACCGCGGCCCGGCGCGCCCGGGAGGCCGCCCGCGCCCGCGCCGAGGCCGACGTCCTGGCCACCCTGGCCGGCAGCGTGCTGCGCGGCGCGCAGGCCGTCCCGGCGCTGCTGGACCGGCTGGTCGAGACGTTCGGGCTGCGGGGCGCCGCGCTGCTGGAGCGCACCCGGGACGCCCCGGGCGCCGCCGACGACGGGTGGCGCGTGCTCGCGTCCACGGGCTGCCCCCCGCCGGTCTCCCCCGAGGCCGCCGACGCGTCGCTGCCGGTCGACGAGCACCTGAGCATCGCGCTGTGCGGCGCGCCGCTGTCGGCCTCGGACCTGCGGGTGCTGACGGCGGTCGCCGCCCAGGCGGGCTCGCTGCTCGAGCGGGACCGGCTCCGCGAGGCCGCCCGCACCGCCCGCCGGGAGGAGGAGCGCACCGCCACCCGCACCGCGCTGCTGGCCGCCGTCTCCCACGACCTGCGGACCCCGCTGGCCAGCGTCAAGGCGTCGGCCTCCACGCTGCGCGCCTTCGGGGCGGAGCTGGACCCCGCCGACCGGGAGGTGCTGCTGGCCGACGTGGAGACCTCCGCCGACAGGCTGCAGGCGCTGGTCGACAACCTGCTGGACATGAGCCGCCTGGACGCCGGCGCGGTGCGGGCGCGCCGGGAGGCGGTGGCCCTGGACGAGGTGGTGCCGCGGGCGCTGGCGGGGCTGGCCCCCGAGCAGGCCGCCGGGGTGGTCCTCGACGTCCCGGAGGACCTGCCGCTGGTCGACGCCGACGCCGGCCTCCTGGAGCGGGCGCTGGGCAACGTCGTGGAGAACGCCCTGCGGCACGCCGTCCCGCACGCTCCCGGGCGGCCGGTGGAGGTGACCGCCGGGGTGGTGGACGACGGCGGGCGGCGCGTCGTGGTGCGCGTCGTGGACCGCGGCCCGGGCATCCCCGACGACCGCAAGGCCGCGGCCTTCTCGGCCTTCCAGCGCCTGGGGGACGCCCCCGGGACGCTCGGGGTGGGCCTGGGACTCGCGGTGGCGCGGGGGCTGGTGGAGGCCAGCGGCGGCACCGTGGAGGCCGACGACACCCCCGGCGGGGGGCTGACGGTGGTCTTCTCCCTGCCGGTGGCCGCCCGGGTGCCCGCCGGCCCTCCGAGCACGCGGGAGGTGCCCGCGTGACGCGCGTGCTGGTGGTCGAGGACGAGCCGGCCCTCGCACGGGCCCTCGCGATCACCCTGCGCGCCAAGCGCTACGACGTCGACGTCGCCCGCACCGGTGCTGCGGCGCTGGACGCCGCCGCCACGCGGCGGCCCGACGTCGTCGTCCTGGACCTGGGCCTGCCCGACCTGGACGGTCTGGACGTGCTGCGCGCCCTGCGCGGCTGGAGCGCGGTGCCCGTCGTCGTGCTGTCGGCGCGGCACGACAGCTCCGAGAAGGTCGAGGCCCTCGACGCCGGCGCCGACGACTACGTGACCAAGCCCTTCGCCGTGGATGAGCTGCTCGCGCGGCTGCGGGCCGCGGTGCGGCGCGGTGAGGCGGCCGGGCCGGTGCCCGACCCAGTGGTCGAGACGGCGCGCTTCACCGTGGACCTGCCGCGCCGCCGGGTGCTGCTGAGGGACGCGGACGCCGGGGACGGCGAGCCGGTGCGGCTGACGCCGACGGAGTGGCAGCTGCTGGCCGAGCTGGCCCGTTCCGCGGGCCGGGTGGTGGGGCGCCGGGAGCTGCTCGTGGCCCTGCGCGGACCCCACCTGGGCTCCGAGGCCGCGGAGGCGCACTACCTGCGGGTGTACGTGGCGCAGCTGCGCCGCAAGCTCGAGGCCGACCCCTCGGCCCCGCGGCACCTGCTCACCGAGCCGGGGGTCGGCTACCGCCTGGTGCCCTGACCCGGCATCGCGAGATCAGGGGGCGTCGGCCAGCGGCCAGCCGCCCGCGGCGAGGTGCGCGGAGACGCGCGCCACGTCGGAGGGGGCGGCCTCGTCGAGGGTGGCGCTGCCGATGAGGCGCTCCACGTCGGCGGTGGTGATGACCTCGCCCTGGCGCGCGAGCCCCGCCAGCTCCGCCGCGATGGCGCGCACCTCGGTGTCGGTGAGCGTGCGGCGCAGCAGCCCGAGCAGGGCCACGTAGTCGCCGTGCGGGACGCCCGCGGGGTAGCCGGCGCGCAGCCAGCCCACCACCTTGGCGATGGCGCCGCCCTGCGGGGCCTCGGTGCTCACGGCCTGCTCCGCCTCACTTCTCGACGATCGTGGGGTAGACGTGCTCGAAGCTGAGGGCGTAGCCGGAGCCCGAGGCGACGATGAAGGCCAGGCCCAGCAGCGCCACGAGGACGACGACGGCGAAGACCACCGCGCTCAGCGCGCGGCCGCCGGGGTGCGCGGGGGCGCCGCTCGCCTCGGCGGCGCCGCCCCGGCCCCACGCGGAGGCGCGGATCCCGAGGGCGAACAGCGCCGGCAGGCCCGCGCCCAGCACGACGGCGGCGAGGGCGATCTGGCCCAGGGCGGTGGCCTCGAGCTCCCAGACGTGCGACACGGGTGTGCTCCTCCGCTGCGCGGTTCAGGCGGACACGGCGGCGCTGCGGGCGGACGAGCCCGCCCGCGGACCGCCGTCGTGCCAGTCGTCGTTGACGTTGTCGGCGTGCACCGGCGCCTGGCGCGACCGGTGGTACATGGCGCCCGCCGCGGCCGCGAGCACCACGACGACGGCGACGGCCCCGAGGAGCGCGCCCCCCAGGAGGTCGGCGAGGAACCACAGGGTCGCCCCGACGACGGCGGCGGCCGGGATGGTGATCACCCAGGCGATGACCATGCGGCCCGCGACCCGCCAGCGGACCGTGGCCCCGGGCCGGCCCAGGCCGGTGCCCAGCACGGAGCCGGTGGTGACGTGGGTGGTCGACAGCGGCAGGCCCAGGTGGCTGGAGACGAGGATGACCGCGGCCGAGGAGCTCTCAGCCGACAGCCCCTGCGGCGGGGCGATCTCGACCAGCCCCTTGCCGAGGGTGCGGATGATGCGCCAGCCGCCCAGGTAGGTGCCCAGCGCGATGGCGAGGGCGCAGGCCGCCTTGACCCAGAACGGGATGTTCTCGGTGTCGGTCCAGTGGCCGGTCGCGATGAGGCCCAGCGTGATCACGCCCATGGTCTTCTGGGCGTCGTTCGTCCCGTGCGCCAGGGAGACCAGCGAGGCGGAGCCGATCTGGCCCCAGCGGAAGCCGCTCTCGGTGTACCGCGCCGCGACGCCCGCGGTGATCCGGTAGACCAGCCAGGTGGCCAGGCCCGCGACGAGGACCGCGATGACCGGCGAGGCCAGCGCCGGCACGACGACCTTGGGGACGAGCCCGTCGATCTCCTCCCCGTCCCCGGCCCAGTTGACCCCGCCCCAGCCCAGGCCGGCGACTGTCGCGCCGAGCAGGCCGCCGAAGAGGGCGTGGGTGGAGCTGGACGGCAGGCTGAGCAGCCACGTCAGGAGGTTCCAGACGATGGCGCCGGCCAGGCCCGCCAGCACGATGACGAGCAGGGCGGTGCCGCCGTCACCGGTCAGCCCGGCCGCTGGCGTGCCGTCACCGTTCTGGATCCTGACCACGGCGTTGGTCACGGTGAGCGCCACCTCCACCGAGAGGAAAGCGCCGACGAGGTTGAGGACGCCGGACAGCAGCACGGCCGTCTTCGGCTTCAGCGCGCCGGTGGCGATGGAGGTCGCCATGGCGTTGGCGGTGTCGTGGAAGCCGTTGGTGAAGTCGAACGAGAGGGCTACCACGACCAGCAGCACCAGGATGACGGTGGCGGTGGTCACGGGCAACCAATCTCCTGCCCGCTCCCCGGCAGCGCCAGCCCCGTTCGCCGAGGGCGTGGAGGGTTCTCCCAGGGTTCACCGGCGCGTCGGCGCGCCGTGACGGTGTTCGACCCGCCCTTGACCCGCCGTGGAGCCGTGCACTGCTCGGCTCAGCGCACGAGGACGGGCACCTCCGCCGTCCTGACGAGCACCCGGGCGCCGACGTCGGCGGCCGCCGAGCGGCCGGTGAGGTGGACGAGCACGGGGTCGCCGCCCCCGTCCAGGCGCACCGCGGCGCGGCTGGCGGCGCCGAGGAAGACCACCTCGACCACCGTCCCCGGCAGCCCGGCCGGCAGGCCGGGCGCGGGCGCGGCGCCGGCGAGCTCCAGGCTGACGTCCTCGGGGCGCAGCAGGGCGGTGGTGCCGTCGGAGGCGGAGCCGGGCAGCAGCGGCAGGAGCGCGCCGAGGACCTGCGCGCGGGCGTCCTGCCCGCTCCCGACCACCCGGCAGGGCACGCGGTTGACCTGGCCGACGAACTCCGCGACGAAGGCGGTGGCCGGTCGGCGGTAGAGCTCCTGGGGGCTGGCCAGCTGCTCCAGGCGGCCGGCGCGGACCACGCCGACCCGGTCGGCGACCGACAGCGCCTCCTCCTGGTCGTGGGTGACCAGCAGGGTGGTGGTGCCGACCTGGGTCTGGATGCGGCGCACCTCCTCGCGCAGCTGCTCGCGGACCTTGGCGTCGAGCGCGGAGAACGGCTCGTCGAGCAGCAGCACCTGCGGCTCGACGGCCAGGGCCCGGGCCAGGGCCACGCGCTGCTGCTGGCCGCCGGACATCTGCGGGGCGAAGCGGTGGGCCTGCGCGCTCAGCCCCACCAGCTCGAGGGCCTCCATCGCGCGGCGGCGCCGCTCGGCGGTGCCCACGCCGCGCAGGCGCAGGCCGAACGCCACGTTGTCGAGGGCGTCCAGGTGCGGCAGCAGGCTGTAGGCCTGGAAGACCACGCCCATGTCGCGCCGGTGGGCGGGCACCCGCGCGAGGTCGCGACCCCCCACGAGCACCCGCCCGGCGTCGGCCCGCTCCAGGCCGGCCAGCACGCGCAGGGCGGTGGTCTTGCCGCAGCCCGAGGGGCCCAGCAGCGCCACCAGCTCACCGGGCTCGAGCTCAAGGTCGAGGCCGTCGAGGGCGGCGACGTCGCCGAAGCGGCGCTGCAGCCCCTCCAGCCTCACCCCGACGGCGCGGTCGGTGCGGTCGCCGCGGTCGGTCGGCCCACCGCCCGGGGTGCCCGAGGAGGCACCGGTGCTGCTGGGAGGGCGGGGCGAGGTGGTGGTCACGGGCGGGCTCCGGGGACGGGGGCGACGACGGTGGCGGCCTGCGCGGCTCCGTCCCGGCGCCGGCGGCGCAGGGAGGGCAGCAGCGACAGGGCGAGCAGCAGGACGAAGGCGAGCAGCAGGGAGGCCAGCGACGCCGCCACGGACAGGCCGGCGTCGCGCTTGCCGACGAGGTTGATGACCACGGGCAGGGTGTCGTACCCGAGCAGCGAGGCGACGGTGAACTCCCCGAGCACGACGGCGACGACGAGCACCACCGTGCTCGCGACGGCTCCGCCGAGGTTGGGCAGCACGACCTTGAGGACGACGTCGGTCCAGCGCGCGCCGAGGCTGCGGGAGGCCTCGACGAGCGTGCGCAGGTCGATGCCCCCCAGGCCCGCGTCCAGCGCCCGGTGGGCGTACGGCAGCGCCAGGACGGCGTAGGCGAAGGCGAGCGTCAGCGGGGAGCTGCCGAGCAGGTAGACCACCCACGCGTAGACCGGGGCCACCCCGACGACGATGACGACGGCGGGCACGGCCAGCGGGAGCAGGCAGACCAGCTCCAGCGGGCGGCGGGCCCAGGGCAGGCGCAGCGCGACGAGCAGCATGGTCGGCAGCAGCAGGACGAGCACCAGCGCGGCCGTGAGCACGGCCAGCTCCAGCGACACCAGGATCGACGCCGACAGGTCGGGGTCGGTGACCAGGGAGGCCCACGCCTGCCCGGTGCGGCCCGCGGTGGGCGTCCGGGTGCTGAAGTCGGCCATGGCCAGCAGCGGCACGACCGCCACCACCGCCGCGACGCCGAGCACCGCCCAGCGCACCAGCCGCGCGGGCCAGCCGCGCGCTCCGGCGCCGGCCGGGGTCGCGGCGCTCACCGGGTCCACCGCGCGGTGCGGCGCTGCACGGCCGCCTGGGCGCCCATGACCAGGGCGACCACCACCACCATGCCGAGCGCCAGGGTGCTGGCGAGGTCCTGCTGGCCGATGAGCACGTCGCTGGACAGGGCGCGGCGGATCTGCAGCGGCACGATCGAGGAGCCCTGGCTCACCAGCGCGGCCGCGGTGGCGTAGGCGGACATGGCGTTGGCGAACAGCAGCAGCAGCGACCCGGTGAAGGCCGGTGCCAGGACGGGCACCGAGACGAGCCGCCAGTGCTGCCAGGCGGTGCCGCCCAGGGTGAGGCTGGCCTCGCGCCAGGTGGAGCGCACGCCGTCGAGGGCGGGCAGGAAGACGATGACCATGAGCGGGACCTGGAAGAAGGTGTAGGCCAGCACCAGCCCGGGCATCTCGAAGAGCCACACGCCGCCGGCGTAGATGTCCACGCCCGCGTCGCGCAGCAGCCCGGTGAGGACCCCGGACAGCCCGATCGTGGCGATGAGGGCGAAGGCCAGCGGCACCCCGGCGAACTGCGAGAGCACCCCGCACGCGGCGACCACCACGCGGCGCAGCACCGAGGTGGCCGGGGAGGCCGCCACGACGGCGGCCACGGCCGCGCCCAGGACGGCGCCCAGGACCGCGGTGAGCGCCGAGAGCTGGAAGCTGCGGGCGAAGGCCGAGACCACCACCGGGTCGCCGAAGGCGGCGAGCCCTCCGAGGCTCGGGCGGCCCTGGGCGTCGGTCAGCGCCCCGACGGCCACCACGGCGAGCGGGACGACGAGGAAGAGCACGACGAGGGCGGCGAAGGGCAGGAGACCGGCGGAGGCGGTCAGCTCGCTGCCGAGCCGCCGCCCCCGCCGCCCGGGCGCACCTGCGGGGGGCGTGGTCACTGGTCGGTCACGAGACCGCGGCGGCCCACGTGCTGGCCAGCTGCTGGGCGCCGGCGTCGGTCTGCTCCTGGGTCAGCTGGACCGGCTCGCCGGAGACGGGCGGGAGCTTGGCGTACTCGGCCTGGTCGATGGTCCCGGCCTCGACCATGGCCTGCTCGCGCACCGGACGGGCGCCACCGGCCAGCCAGAGGTTCTGCCCGGTGTCGGAGTAGAGGAACTCCTGCCACAGGCGCGCGGCCGCCGGGTGCGGGGCGTCCTTGTTGATGGCCTGGTTGTAGTACTGCGAGGTGACGGCGCCCTCCGGCACCACGACCTCCCAGGTGGGCAGCTGCGAGGTGACGGCCGCGTTGAGGTAGTCCCAGTCGATGACGACGGGGGTCTGGCCGGAGGTGATGGTCGCGGCGGTCGGGTCGACGGGCAGGAAGTTGCCGGCGGCCTTGAGCTCCTTGAAGAACTCCACGCCGGGGGCGAGGTCGTCGGCGCTGCCGCCGTTGCCGAGGGAGGCCATCACCACGCCGCTGAAGGCCGCGCCCGCCGAGGTCGGGTCGCCGTTGAGCGCGACCGCGCCCCGGTACTCGGGCTTGAGCAGGTCCTGCACGGTGGTCGGCGCGGGCACCTTCGAGGAGTCGTAGCCGATGGACATGTAGCCGCCGTAGTCGTTGACCCACAGGCCCGTGGCCTCCTTGTTGGCCTCCGGGATGTCGTCCCAGGTGGACACCTGGTACGGGGCGTACATGTCGGTGTTGGCCAGGGCCACGGACTGGCCGAGGTCGAAGACGTCAGGAGCGCGGTCCTGCCCGGCCAGCCGCTTGGCGGTGTCGATCTCGTCCTGGCTGGCGGCGTCGGGCTGGTCGGAGTTGACCGTGATGCCGTACTCCTGCTCGAACGCGTCGATGATCGCGCCGTAGTTGGCCCAGTCCGGGGGCAGGGCGATGACGTTGAGCTCGCCCTCGGCCTTGGCGGCCTCGACCAGGGCGTCCATGCCGCCGCCCTCCTCGGCGGAGGTGACCGTGGACCAGTCGGTGCCGCCGGAGGCGGCGGCGGAGGCGCCGGCGTCGGAGGTGGGCGGGGCGCAGGCGGCCAGCGGGATCATCAGGGCGCCGGCGGCGATCAGGGCTGCCAGGCGGGCGGACGGGCGCATGGGACCTCTTCCGAGCGGTTCGTGGTGGCGACCCGTGCGGGTCGCCCGGCGAAAGGTGGAGCGCGCGGGTGGCCCGGCAGGCGGACGGCGGGCGACCGCGCGGCGGCCGTCCGGTGAACTCCTGGAGCGCACCGGGATGTCGACCGGCGACCCGCCGCCCAGGTCACGCCCGGGTCACGACGGCAGCACGGCGGGTCACGCCGCCACCCGGTCGCCGCCCGCCCGCGGGACCCGCAGCCAGCCGGAGCGCTCCGCCCCGCGCTGTTCACCCGCCGTTCGCCGCCCGGGAGGCGGCTCGCGGTACGACCCCTGCATGACGCCGACGAGCCCCCGCACCCCCGCGTCCCGGGACGCCCCGGGGAGCGCCGACCCCCGCGGCGGTGGCACCGTCGGTCGGGTGGACGACCCAGGCGCCGTGGACCGGCTGGACGTGGACGACGCCGACCTCGAGGAGGGACCCCCCGGACCGCTGGGCGAGCACCTCGACGGCCTGCGGGTGGAGGTCGACCCGGAGGGCGAGCCGGTGCTGCTGCGCCCCGACGGGACCGAGGTCGACACCTGGCGCGAGGGCTACCCGTACCCGACCCGGATGACGCGCCGGGAGTACGAGGCGACCAAGCGGGCGCTGCAGATCGAGCTGCTGAAGATGCAGCGCTGGCTGGTCGAGCGCGGCGAGAAGCTCGTGGTGCTCTTCGAGGGCCGCGACGCGGCCGGCAAGGGAGGCACCATCAAGCGCTTCACCGAGCACCTCAACCCGCGCGGCACGCACGTGGTGGCCCTGGAGAAGCCCACCGAGCGCGAGCAGACCCAGTGGTACTTCCAGCGGTACGTGCAGCAGCTGCCCGCCGCCGGGGAGATCGCCCTGTTCGACAGGTCCTGGTACAACCGCGCCGGCGTGGAGCGCGTCATGGGCTTCTGCACGCGCGAGGAGTACGAGGAGTTCTACCTGCAGGCGCCCGCGCTGGAGCGCATGCTCGTCCGCTCGGGCATCACCCTGGTCAAGTTCTGGTTCTCCGTCTCCCAGGCCGAGCAGCGCACCCGCTTCGCCATCCGCCAGATCGACCCCGTGAGGCAGTGGAAGCTCTCGCCCATGGACCTGGCCTCCCTGGAGCGCTGGGACGACTACACCCGCGCGAAGGAGGCGATGTTCCTGGCCACCGACACCGACGACGCGCCGTGGACCGTGGTCAAGAGCAACGACAAGAAGCGCGCCCGCCTGGAGGCGATGCGCCACGTGCTGCGCCGGCTGGACTACGACGGCAAGGACGCCGCGCTGGTCGGGGAGGGCGACCCGCTGGTGCTCGGCCCCGCGCGGGACCTGTTCGAGACCGGGGAGGACGGGCCCGCAGGAGGACCAGGCCCGGTCACGCTGCGCTGACGGGTGGTGACCGGTGCGCGGCCTCGGGTGCTCCTCCCGGGGCGGCGCGCCCGCGTGACCAGATCGTGATGTGCCGCGCGACCTGCGTGTTGGCCCGCTGTTCACCTGGGTCGGGCCACCGCTTCACCTGCCGCCCGTAGGTTCCGAGCCGCCCGATCGCGCCAGCGCGCAGCCACGAGCCAGCCGCGGCGCATCCCCCGCCTTCGAGAGGTACCTCACGTGAAGCGCAGCACCCTCGGTCGCGCCGCCATCCCCGCGGCCATCGTGCTCTCCCTCGGCCTGTCGTCGTGCGCGGCGAACGAGCCCAGCGGCGAGACCTCCGCCGCCCCCGGCTCGTCGGAGGGCTCCTCCGAGGCCGCGGCCCTGTCGGGCACCCTGAACGGCGCGGGCTCCTCCGCCCAGCAGGCCGCCCAGCAGGCGTGGATCGCCGGCATCACGGAGTCCAGCCCGGACCTCCAGGTCAACTACGACCCCCAGGGCTCCGGCGCCGGCCGCACCCAGTTCCTCTCCGGCGCGGTGCAGTTCGCCGGCTCCGACGCCTACCTCAAGGACGACGAGCTCACGCAGGCGCAGGAGCGCTGCAACGGCGGCACCGCGATCGACATCCCCAACTACGTCTCCCCGATCGCCATCGCCTACAACCTCGAGGGCGTCGACGACCTGCAGCTCAGCCCCGACGTGATCGCCCGCATCTTCGCCGGCGAGATCACCACCTGGAACGACCCGGCCATCGCCGCCACCAACGAGGGCGTGACCCTGCCCGCGACGGCGATCAACCCGGTCCACCGCGCCGACGAGTCGGGCACCACGGCCAACTTCACCGACTACCTGTCCAAGGCCTCGAACGGCGCCTGGACCGCGGAGCCGGGCCAGGAGTGGCCGATCCAGGGCGGGGAGGCCGCGCAGGGCACCTCCGGCGTCGTCGCGGCGATCAGCGCGACCCCGGGCTCCATCGGCTACGCCGACGAGAGCCAGGCCGGCGACCTCAGCCACGTGCTCGTCCAGGTCGGCGACGCCTTCGTCGGCCCCACCGCGGAGGCCGCCGCCGCCGCCCTCGACGAGGCGACCCCGGTCTCCGGCCGCCCCGAGGGCGACATCGCCCTCGACGTGAACCGCACGCCGACCAACAGCGAGGCCTACCCGGTCATCCTGGTCAGCTACCTCATCGGGTGCACCAGCTACGAGGACCCGGCCGAGGCCGCCAACGTCAAGGGCTACTTCACCTACATCACCAGCGAGGAGGGCCAGCAGGCCGCCGCGGAGACCGCGGGCTCCGCCCCCATCTCCGACACGCTGCGCCAGCAGATCACGACCTCGCTCGAGCTCATCCAGTAGCAGCCCGCGCTCCCGGCGCCGGCGCCGGACCCCCGCGGACCCGCGGGGGTCTGGTGCCGGCGCCGGACGTGCGTCAGGCTCACCCCAGCCTCCCCCACCCCGCGCCGTCGTCGCCCAGGAAGGCACCTCGTGACCGCCACCACCACACCCCCTCGCGAAGCGGCACCCGAGCAGGCACGGGTCAAGCAGCGCCCGGGTGACCGGGTCTTCCGGGGGCTCGCCACCGGCGCGGGACTGGCCATCCTGGTCATCCTCGCCGGGGTCGCCGCCTTCCTCCTCTACCAGGCGGCGCCCGCGCTGACCGCCTCCGCCGAGGAGGTCGGGGGCGGCGGCTTCTGGCCGCTGGCGGGGCGGCTGGTCTTCGGCACCCTGCTGTCGGCGGCCATCGCCCTGGTGATCGGCGGCCCGCTGGGGGTGGGCATCGCCCTGTTCATCACCCACTACGCCCCCCGGCGGTTGGCCTCGCCCCTGGGCTACGTCATCGACCTGCTCGCCGCCATCCCGAGCATCGTCTACGGCCTGTGGGGCGTCTTCGTCTTCGCCCCCGCCCTGGTGCCCGTCTACACCTGGCTGGGCACCAACCTCTCGTGGGTCCCGCTGTTCGCCGGCCCGGTCTCCTCGGGCCGCACGATGTTCACGGCGGGGCTCGTCCTGGCCGTGATGATCCTGCCCGTCATCACAGCGATCTCGCGCGAGGTCTTCCGCCAGACCCCCACGCTGCAGCAGGAGGCCGCGCTCGCCCTCGGGGCCACGCGCTGGGAGATGATCAAGTACGCGGTCATCCCCTACGGGCGCTCCGGCGTCGTCGCGGCCTCGATGCTCGGGCTCGGCCGCGCGCTCGGCGAGACCATGGCCGTGGCCGCCGTGCTGTCCGTGTCCGGGGGCATCACGTTCAACCTCATCAGCACCCAGAACCCGGGCACCATCGCCGCGAACATCGCGCTGCAGTTCCCCGAGTCCAGCGGCCTGGCCGTGAACGTGCTCGTGGCGACCGGCCTGGTGCTGTTCGTCATCACCTTCCTCGTCAACTTCGCGGCACGGGCCGTCGTCGCGCGCTCCACGAAGGGCTGAGACCGATGTCGCACGCGACCGCTCCCTCCACCGGCGTCGGCCTCGGCCACAGCCGCCACCTGCCGAGCTGGGCCCCCTGGGGCGCCCTGGCCCTGGCCGCCGCCTTCTCCGGCGCCGTCCTGGCGCTGGCCGGCTTCAGCCTGGCGGGCTTCCTGGTCCTCACCGCGATCACCTTCATGATCGTCCTCGTGGTGGCCTCCCGGGCCGTCGAGGGCGGGCGCAAGGCGACGGACAGGTTCGTCACCAGCCTCGTCGTCGGCGCGTTCCTGCTGGCGCTCATCCCGCTGATCTCGGTCACCTGGACCGTCGTCTCGCGCGGCGCCGCCCGCTTCGACCTGGAGTTCTTCACCTACTCGATGCGCGGGATCCTCGGCGAGGGCGGCGGCGCCGTCCACGCCATCTACGGGACGGTCATCATCACCGCGATCACCACGCTGATCTCGGTGCCGATCGGCATCCTCACCGCCGTCTACCTGGTCGAGTACGGGCGCGGCAGCGTGGCGCGGGCCATCACCTTCCTGGTCGACGTCATGACCGGCATCCCCTCGATCGTGGCCGGCCTGTTCGCCTTCGCGCTCTTCGTCCTCGTCCTCGGGCCGCAGGCCCGACTGGGGATCATGGGCTCCGTCGCCCTGTGCGTGCTGATGATCCCGGTGGTGGTGCGCTCCACCGAGGAGATCCTGCGCCTGGTCCCGCACGAGCTGCGGGAGGCCTCCTACGCCCTGGGCGTCCCCAAGTGGCGCACGATCGTCAAGGTGGTGCTGCGCACCTCCGTGGGCGGCATCGCCACCGGCGTGACGCTGGCCATCGCCCGCGTCATCGGCGAGACGGCCCCGCTCCTCGTCACCGTGGGCGTCACCACCGCCATCAACACCAACCCCTTCGAGGGGCGCATGTCCACGCTGCCCACGTTCTCGTGGTTCTCCTACGCCACGCCCACCATCCCGCCGGGCCCGTCCATCGACAGGGCCTGGACGGCGGCGCTGGTCCTGGTCATCCTGGTGATGGCCTTCAACCTCATCGCACGGGTCGTCTCGCGGGCCTTCTCGCCCAAGACCCGCTGACCTGACGCACACCGACCGCACCGGAAGGCGGCCATGAGCAAGCGCATCGACGTCTCAGACCTGAACATCTACTACGGCGACTTCCTGGCCGTCGAGGGCGTCTCGATGGCGATCGAGCCCCGGTCGGTGACGGCCTTCATCGGCCCCTCCGGCTGCGGCAAGTCGACCTTCCTGCGGTCGCTGAACCGCATGCACGAGGTCATCCCCGGCGCCCGCGTCGAGGGCAAGGTCGTCATGGACGGGCAGGACCTGTACGGCACCGAGGTCGACCCGGTGGACGTGCGCCGCACCGTCGGCATGGTCTTCCAGCGCCCCAACCCCTTCCCCACGATGTCCATCGCGGAGAACGTCCTGGCCGGCGCCCGCCTCAACAGCAAGCGCATGCGCAAGTCCGAGGCCGACGACCTGGTGGAGTCCTCGCTGCAGGGCGCCAACCTGTGGAACGAGGTCAAGGACCGCCTCGACAGGCCCGGGGCAGGCCTGTCCGGCGGCCAGCAGCAGCGCCTGTGCATCGCCCGCGCCATCGCCGTGAAGCCCGACGTGCTGCTCATGGACGAGCCGTGCTCCGCCCTGGACCCGATCTCCACCCTCGCGATCGAGGACCTCATACAGGAGCTCAAGACCACCTACACGATCGTCATCGTGACCCACAACATGCAGCAGGCCTCGCGCGTCTCGGACGCCACCGCCTTCTTCAACATCGCGGGCACGGGCAAGCCGGGCAAGCTCATCGAGATGGCCGACACCGCCACGATGTTCTCCAACCCGAGCCAGAAGGCCACCGAGGACTACGTCTCCGGCCGCTTCGGGTGACCTGCGCGGGCCCCGCACCGCGGAGCCCGCAGCAGCCCACCGGGAGGGGGCGCCGGCCCAGGAGGCCGGCGCCCCCTCCTCGCGTCTGGCCCTGCTCGCCCCCGTCTCGCAACCGGGCGCCTGGTTGCGCTTCCCGGGGAGCCTCAGACCGCAACCGGGCGCCTGGTTGCGCTTCCCGGAGAGCCCCAGACCGCAACCGGGCGCCTGGTTGCGCTTCCCGGCGAGCCCCGGACCGCAGCCGGGCGCCTGGTTGCGCTTCCGGGGGCGAGGGCTCAGGCGAGCAGCGGCAGCAGCACCGCTGCCAGCACCGCGGCCGCCAGCGCCGCGGCGGGGGCGGTGAGCACCCACGACCAGGCGATGCGACGCAGCACCCGCCACCGCACCGCGGAGGGCCGCCGGACGGCCCCGGCGCCGGCGATGGCCGCGGTGACGGTGTGCGTGGTGGAGACGGGCACCCCGAGCCCCGCGGCCGACAGCGCCAGCACCCCCGTGGTGGTCGCCTCCGCGGCGAAGCCCGTCGGGGGGTCGACGGCGGCGATGCGGCCGGCGAGGGTCCGCACGATGCGCCAGCCCCCCGCCAGGGTCCCCAGGCCCAGCGCGGCCGAGGCGGACACCGTCACCCACCAGGGCACCGCCGACCCGTGCGGCAGGGCCCCGGCGGCGACGAGGGCCAGCAGCAGCACGCCCATGGTCTTCTGGGCGTCCTGCAGGCCGTGGCCCACGGCGACCCCGCTGCTGGAGACCACCTGGGCGTAGCGGAAGTGCCGGTGGGTGCGCCCCGGCGCCGCGTGCCGGAAGCGCCAGGCGACGTACAGCGAGACGAGCCCGGCCACCGCCAGGCCCAGGAGCGGCGAGACGAGCAGCGGTAGCGCCACCTGGAGCGCAGCCCTGGTCCAGTCGACGCTGGCGCCCACCACGGCGCCGGCGCCGGCCAGCCCTCCGACCAGGGCGTGGGTGGAGCTGGTGGGGGTGCCCCGCCACCAGGTGAGCAGGTTCCAGGCGGTGGCCCCCAGCCAGGCGGCGAGCACGAGCACCAGGCCCGCGCGACCGTCCAGGGGCGTCAGCACCCCGTAGGCGACGGTCTCGGCCAGGCGGCTGCCCAGCAGGCCGCCCAGGCCGTTGAGGACCGCCGCGATGAGCAGGGCGGCCAGCGGGGTGAGGGCGCCGGTCGCCACGGGCGTGGCGATGACGTCGCTGGCGTCGTGGGCGCCGTTCACGGCGGCGAAGACGAGCGCGGCGACGACCACGACGGCCAGGACCGTCCCGGTGGCGGGGTCCACCGCTCAGGCCTCCTGGACGGCGATGGACTCGACGGTGCGCGAGAGGGACTCGAAGGCGCGGGCGACGGCGAGCAGGCGGTCCCCGACCTCCTTGACGGCCAGCGCGTCCAGCAGCTCGCCCGCGCCTCGCAGGCCGCCGCGGTGCACCTGCGCGAGCAGGGCCAGGTGCTCCCGGCCCACCTCGTGCTCGAGGCGGCGGACCTCCACCCAGTAGTCCACGAGGTCGCGCACCGAGCGCAGGCGCGCCATGGCCGGCGCCGT
This sequence comes from Quadrisphaera sp. KR29, assembly GCF_052644995.1. Classification (NCBI taxonomy): domain Bacteria; kingdom Bacillati; phylum Actinomycetota; class Actinomycetes; order Kineosporiales; family Kineosporiaceae; genus Quadrisphaera; species Quadrisphaera sp. KR29. Next base: position 16,657 of record NZ_JBQXXG010000002.1, on the reverse strand, counting down.
CAGCTCCGCCTGGCGCTGCACGAGGGCCACCTGCTCGACGACGGCGGCGGGCAGCTCCCCGACGCCGGTGGCCATCACCACGGCCGCGACCTCGGCGAGGGCGTCGACGCAGTCGTCCAGGCGGTGGGCCAGCTCCACCAGGTCGCCGCGGTCGAAGGGGCTGACGAAGGTGGACGTCACGCGCCGCACCACCAGCCGGGCGGCGTCGTCGGCGACGCGCTCGAGGTCGGTCAGCCGCCCGGCGAGGTCCGAGCGGTCCGACGGCCCGGCGCCCAGCATCCGCACCAGCACGTCGGCGCCGGTGGCGACGTGGCCGGCGAGGGCCGCGACGTCGTCGAAGACGGCGCTGTCGCGCGGCGTGAGGCGCATCGGTGGTGCTCCAGGGACGGTCGGATCCGGCCGTGCCGGGCGTCCCAGGTTAGGCCAGGCGCGCTCAGGCCCCGCGGTGCTCCTGCTCGGTCCCCGCGGCGGGACGCTCCTGCGGCGACCCGCCGGGGCCGCCGGCCCCGCCGGTGCCGTCGTCGGCGGCGTCTCCCCCGTCGCCGCCGACCTCGGTGGAGGCGACGCCCAGGAGGCGGTCGATCTCGGCCTGGGGCAGGACGTCACCCGCCTCCGAGGCGGCGACGACGAGGTCCCCGTACAGCTCGATCTCCTCGGCGAGGGCGTCGTCGTCGAGGCGCCGGCTGCGCTCCATCCCTGCACGGTAGCGGGCTGAGCCGCAGACCACCGCCGTGACCACCCGCTCAGGCGACGCCGGGCCGGCGGCGACGGCCGCCGCCCGGGCGGCGAGAGGGGGGGTCCCGCCGCCCGGACGACGGGTCCGGGGTCCCCCTCGGGCGACGGCGGGCGCTGGGCCCGGCACGTCCCTCCCGCGAGGGTCACCCAGAGCGTACGTGCCGCGACCCCGGCGCGTCACGCGCGCCGCCCCGCCCGGAGCAGCGCCGGGCCGGCGAGGGGCCCGGCGACCTGCGCCGGTGGCCCGGTGCTGCTGGGATGGGCCGGTGCACCCCGTCGACGCGCTGCGCCGCACGGCGTTCCTCCTGGAGCGCGAGCAGGCCGCCACGCCGCGCGTCAAGGCGTTCCGCACCGCCGCGGCGGTGCTGGCGGGCCTGCCGGCGTCCGAGCTCGAGCAGCGCCTGGCGCAGGGGAGCCTGACCGAGCTGCGCGGGGTGGGACCGAGGACGGCGGCGGTCGCCGCGCAGGCGGCCCAGGGGCTGCAGCCGGAGTACCTGGCCGAGCTGGAGCGGCGCCGCGAGCAGTCCGGCGACCTCGTGGAGCTGGACGAGCGGGCCGCGGCGCTGCTGGCCGCGCTGCGGGGGGACCTGCACGTGCACAGCGACTGGAGCGACGGCGGCTCGCCGCCGCAGGAGGTGGCCGCCACCGCCGTGGAGCTGGGGCACGAGTACCTCGCCCTCACCGACCACTCCGGCGGCCTGCGGGTGGCGAACGGCCTCTCGCCGCGCCGGCTGGAGCGCCAGCTCGAGCTCGTCGCGGCCCTCGGCGAGCAGCTGGCGCCGTTCCGGCTCCTGTCGGGCATCGAGGTCGACATCACCGAGGACGGCGGCCTGGACTGCCCCGACGAGCTGCTGGAGCGCCTCGACGTCGTCGTCGCCTCCGTGCACAGCCGGCTCGGTGGGCGCAGCAGCAGCGAGGAGATGACCGCGCGGATGCTGGGCGCCCTGGAGCACCCGCGCGTGAGGGTGCTGGGGCACTGCACGGGGCGGCTGGTGTCCCCGGGCGCCGACGAGCACCGGCCGGCGAAGCGGCCCGAGGCCCCCTTCGACGCCGCGGCGGTCTTCGCCCGCTGCGCGCAGCGCGGTGTGGCGGTGGAGGTGAACTCCCGCCCGGAGCGGCTCGACCCCCCGATGCGCCTGCTGCGCCAGGCGCTGGAGGCCGGGTGCCTGGTGAGCATCGACACCGACGCCCACGCACCCGGCCAGCTCGACTGGCGGGCGTTCGGGGCGGCGCGCGCCTCGGCCGCCGGCGCCGACCCCGACCGCGTGGTCACCACCTGGCCGGTCGAGCGCCTCCTGGGGTGGCTCAGGGCCGCAGGCTGAGCGCCCGCCGGCGCAGGGACCGCGCAGCCCCGGGCTCGGGGGCGGGAGCGGGCGCCGGCACCGCAGCCGACGCCGGCACGGGCGCCGGGACGGGCGCGCCCGCCGGGGTGCTCGCGGCGGCCGGAGGAGCCGCGGGCGCGCCCGGCCGGCCCCAGGCCCCGAAGCGCGCGGCGCGGGCGCGCTCGTGCCACGCGCCCACCGCGGCGTCGAGGTCGGCCTCGGGGGTCGGCCGGCCGAACCAGTAGCCCTGCCCGTGGTCGCAGCCCATCGCCACGAGCATCCTCGCCTGCTGCTCGGTCTCGATGCCCTCGGCGATCACCGTGAGGCGGTGGGCGTGGGCGAGGTCGATGACGGCCTGCACGACGGCGGTGGCGGAGGTGTCCTGCCCCAGGCGGGAGACGAAGGCCCTGTCGACCTTCATGAACGCCAGCTCCAGCGCCGACAGGTAGCTCAGCGCCGACCAGCCGGTGCCGAAGTCGTCGATGCCGACCCCCACGCCGAGGTCGGTGAGGCCGTCGAGGGTGCGGCGCGCGTGCTCGCCCTGGTCCAGCAGGGAGTGCTCGGTGATCTCCACGAGCAGGCGGGCGGGGTCCGAGCCCGAGCGCTGCAGGGCCCCGCGGACGAGCAGCGCCAGGTCCGGGCGCGACAGGGTGCGCGAGGACATGTTGACCGCCACCGTGGGCAGCGCGTGCTGGGGCCCCGCCACCTGGACGGCGCCGGTCTCGGGCAGGGCGATGGCCCCGGACGCCGGCGGTCGCCACCGCTGCGCGAGCCCGCTGGCGCGACCCAGCACCCACTCGTCCATGCGCGTGACCAGGCCGGTCTCCTCGGCGACCTCGATGAAGACGAGCGGTGACAGCGGGCCCTGGTCGGGGTCGACGACGCGGGCGAGGGCCTCGACGCCGACCACCTCGCCGCTGGCCAGTTCGACCACCGGCTGGTACAGCACCTGCAGGCGGCCCGCGTCGAGCGCGGAGCGCAGCACCGCCTCCGTCCTCACGCGGCGGGAGGCGGCCTCCTCCAGCGCCGGGGAGTGGTGGACGGCGCGGTCGCGGCCCTGCCGCTTGGCGCTGCGCAGCGCCAGGCCGGCGCGCCGCACCACGTCCTCGGCGTCGACCTCCTCGCCGTCGGTGGTGACCAGGCCGATCGAGGCCGTCAGCGACAGCGGCTCCGCCACGCCGGGGACGGCCAGGGGCCGCCGCAGGGCGGCCGCGAGCTGCTCGGCCAGCGACGCCGCCTCGGGCGGGGGCGGGCCCGAGGGGTCGGGGGTGGCGGCGACGGCGAAGACGTCGCCGTCCAGCCGCGCGACCACCGCTCCTGGCGGCGCCGCCGTGCGCAGGCGGTCGGCGCAGACCGCGAGCACCCGGTCCCCGGTGGCGCGGCCCAGCGCGTCGTCGAGCACGGAGAACCTGTCGAGGTCCACCAGGGCCAGCACGGCGCCGCCGCGCTCGCGGCGGCGCTCGGCCTCGCGGGCGGCGCGCTCGAGGTGGGCCAGCAGCGCCGGGCGGGTCACCAGGTCGGTGAGGGGGTCGCGCTGGCCGAGGGGGGCGGCGGCGGTGACGTCGACGGCGGAGCCGTAGAGCCGGACCGCCTCGCCGCGCGCGTCGAGCTCGACCTCGGTCCAGGCGTGCACGCGCCGGTGCACGCCGTCGGCGCCCACGAGGTCGAACTGCTCCTCCCCGCCGCGGCGCGCCTCGCGCACCACCAGCAGCCAGGCGCGCACGCGGGCCCGGTCGGCGGGGACGACCAGCGACGTCCACCACTGCATGGACGGAGGGGTGGTGGTCGGGTCGCTGCCGGCGAGGCGGTGCATGCCGTCCGACCACGTCAGCTCACCGGTGAGCAGGTCGAGCTGCCAGACCGCGGCGCTGATGCCCCCGGCGGGGCGCGGCCGGCGGGAGGCGGGCCGCGGCGCAGCCGCCGGACCCGCGGGGTCGTGGCCGTGGCGCGCCTGCGGTGGGGTCACCGCCGGTGCGCTCGGTGACCACGGCGGCGGGGGCATGCCCTGAGGGTGTCACCGCGCGTGACCGATCCGCCGTGAAACGGCCCAGACACGCCGGACCCGTGCCGCTCCCCCACCGAGCCGTCACTCATCGTGAGCGGTTCGACACGTTCGGCTCACGCGCCGGCGTACCCCTGCGGGTTGGTCGTCTGCCAGCGCCACGTGTCGGCGCACATCTCGTCCAGACCGCGCTGCGCGCTCCAGCCCAGGTCCACGCGGGCCCGCGTCGGGTCGGCGTAGGAGACGGCCACGTCCCCGGGCCGGCGGGCGGCCACGCGCACCGGGACCTCGTGCCCGCAGGCGCGCTCGAAGGCGGCGACCACCTCGCGCACCGAGGAGCCACGCCCGGTGCCGAGGTTCCACGCGCGCGCGCCCGCGCCGCGCCCTCCGGCCGACAGGTCGGCGAGCGTGCGCAGCGCGGCGACGTGCCCCTCGGCGAGGTCGACGACGTGGATGTAGTCGCGCACGCCCGTGCCGTCGGGGGTGTCGAAGTCGTCCCCGAAGATCGTCAGGTGCTCGCGGCGGCCCACCGCCACCTGCGCGATGAAGGGCACCAGGTTGTTCGGCACGCCGCGCGGGTCCTCCCCGATGCGGCCCGAGGGGTGCGCCCCGACCGGGTTGAAGTAGCGCAGCAGGGCCACCGACCAGCGGTCGTCGCTGGCGGCGACGTCGCGCAGCACCTGCTCGACCACGAACTTGGTCCAGCCGTAGGGGTTGGTCGCGCCCAGCGGGGAGTCCTCGGTCAGGGGCATCTGCGTCGCGGCGCCGTAGACCGTGGCCGAGGAGCTGAAGACCAGCGTGCGGCAGCCGACGGCGTCCATGGCCTTCACGAGGTTGAGGCTGCCCCCGACGTTGGTGCGGTAGTACCGCTCCGGCTGCGCCACCGACTCCCCCACGGCCTTGAGGGCCGCGAAGTGGACGACGGCGTCCGGCCGCACCCGCTGCAGGGCCTGCAGCACCGCCGCCTCGTCGGTGACGTCGACCTCGAGCAGCTCGACCTCGCGCCCGGCGATCTCGGCGACCCGCCGGACCGCCTCGGCGCTGGCGTTGGACAGGTCGTCCAGCACCACCACGTCGTGCCCCTGGTCCAGCAGCGCCACCACCGTGTGGCTGCCGATGTACCCCGCTCCGCCCGTCACCAGGATGCGCACAGCGCGCGACGCTACACGGGCGGTGCCACGCTCGAGGGATGGCTGCCCCAGCGGACCACCGTCCGGACGCCGTCCGCGAGGCGTGGAAGGCCGAGTACCTGGCGCTGCTCGACCGGGTGCCGCCGCTGCCCGGCGCCGCTGACCTGCTGCGCGCCTGCCACGAGCGCGGGCTGGGGGTGGTGCTCGCCAGCTCCAGCCCCGGCGACCTGCTGGAGCGCCACGCCGCCGTCATCGGCCAGGACGTGGTGACGCCGTCGTCGACGCCGTCACCACCGCCGACGACGTCGAGGCGTCCAAGCCCGCCGGCGACCTCTTCGCCGTCGGGGCGCGCAGGGTCGGGGCGCAGCGCCCCGTGGCCGTGGGCGACTCCCCGTGGGACGCGCGCGCGGCGCACGCCGCCGGCCTCGAGGTGGTGCTGGTGCGCTCCGGCGGCTTCTGCGACGAGCTCCTGCGCGCCGAGGCCCCCGACGCGCCGCTGCACGACGACGCCGCCGACCTGCTCGCCCGGCTGGACGGCTCGCCCCTGGGCCGCTGACCCGGGCCGCTGGACCTGAGCGGCTGCGGTCAGCTGCTGACGCGGAACCAGACCACCTTGCCGGTGGCCTGGCGGGGCACCCGGCCACCCAGCACCGCGGCCAGCGGCCCGGGCAGGGCCGTGCCCCCAGCGGCGCCAGCACCGGCCGCGGCAGCGGCGGGCTCGGGCTCGCGCAGCCCGCCGTCGCGCACGCCCCACTCCACCGACAGCTTGTCGACCAGCTCCAGGCCGCGCCCGCTCTCCTCGAGCAGGTCGGCGTCGCGCAGCACCGGGTGGTCGGGGCTGCCGTCGGCGACCTCGACCAGCACGCTGCCGTCGGCCTCGAGCTCCACGTCCATCGTCACCAGCGACCCGGCGTGCACCACGGCGTTGGTCACCAGCTCCGAGGCCAGCAGCTCCACGTGGTCGCGGGTCTCGGGGGGGCACAGCACCCCCAGCTCCCGGCGCACGAACGCCCGCGCCAGCAGGGGGGCCCTGGTGTCCTTCGGCAGCCTCACGCGCACGGCAGCACCCTGCCACCGAGGTCGACCCGCCCGTGGGAACTCAGCCAGACCAGTGACTCCCGCAGCACCTGCGGGCTCGTCCAGCGCGGGGCGTACCCGAGGAGGCGCCCGGCCTTCGCGGGGGAGGCGCTGTGGTTGCGCACCAGGTGCTCCCAGGAGGCCCCGGCGTGCTCAGCGCCCTCCTGCTCGCCCCGGCGGCGCTGGTAGCCGGCGCGGAACTCCTCCCAGCCCACGCTGCGCAGCCGCGCCTCCTGGCCGAACCAGGAGGCCACCTGCTCGGCCAGCCCCCGCGCCGTCCAGCCGCGGTCGGACACGGCGAAGAAGCTCTCGCCCACGGCCGCCGAGCGGTGCTCGAGGGCCCGCTGGAAGGCCTGGGCGACGTCGTCGGCGTGGACGTGGTGCATGAGCTGGTGCCCGCCGTCGGGCACGTCCAGCTCCTCCCCGGCCGCGAGCGCCGGCCACACCGCGGGGTCGGTGTTGCCCAGGGGGTTGATGACGGGCCACCCGGGGCCGCTGATGTGGCCCGGGTGCAGCACGGTGGTGGGCACCCCGCCGCGGCGCGACTCGGCCAGCAGGAGGTCCTCGCAGGCCGCCTTCTGCACGCCGTAGTCCCCGAAGGGCTCGCGCGGGTCCTCCTCGCGCAGCGGGGCGGCCGCGGCGCGCCCGTGCGTCCAGATCGTCCCCGCGTGCAGGAGGTGCCCGACCCTGCCGCGCAGCGCCTCGACCAGCTGGCCCGCCGAGGCCGGCGTGAAGCAGACCATGTCGACCACGGCGTCCGGGCGCAGGTCCGCGACGCGGCCGCCGAAGGTGCCGGCGGCGTCCTCGGCGTCCCTGTCGACCTGCACCCGGCGCACACGCGCCCACGCCTCGTGCGGCTGGTAGGGCTCGCGGGTGCCCCGCGAGAGGGCCACCACCTCGTGCCCGGCGGTGACCAGCCGGGGCACGAGGTGGGTGCCGACGTGGCCGGTGGCTCCGATGACGACGACGCGCACGGCAGGGCTCCTCGGGCAGGTCGGCTAGTAGACGGTGTAGCCGCCGTCGGCCACGAGCACGGTGCCCGTGATGAAGCTGGCGGCGTCGCTGGCGAGGAAGACGACGCTGGGCGCGATCTCCTCCGGCGAGGCCGCCCGCTGCTGCGGCGCGTCCTCGATCCACTGGCGGCGGAAGCGCGGCTCGTCGACGGGGGCCATCGCGGTGCGCACGTAGCCGGGGGCGAGGGCGTTGACGCGGATGCCGTGCGGCGCCCACTCGGCGGCCAGCGACTTCGTCAGCTGGTGCACCGCGGCCTTGGAGGCGTTGTACGCCGCCTGCTCCTGGGGGCGGTTGACGATGATCGCCGAGATCGAGCCGATGTTGACGATCGAGCCGCCCCCGGCCTCGCGCATGTGGCGCCCCACCGCGAGGGAGGTCTTCCACAGCGCCCGCACGTTGAGGTCGAAGACCGCCGACCACTCCTCGTCGGGCACCTCCCAGCTGGACCTGTGGAAGCACGTGCCGGCGTTGTTGACCAGGACGTCGATCCGGCCGCCGAGGCCCTCGAGGGCCTCGGCGGTGGCGCGCTCGACGTCGGCGTCCACGGTGAGGTCGGCGTCCACGCGGACCAGCTCGACGCCGTCGGCCGCCGCCTCCTCGACGAAGGCCTGGGAGCGGGCGCCGTCGCGGGCGATGATCGCCACCTTCGCGCCGGCGGCGGCCAGGCCGAGGGCGAAGGCGCGGCCCAGCCCCTGGTTGCCGCCGGTGACGACGGCGGTGCGCCCGTCCAGCCGGAACGGGTCCTGCGGCGCCGCCTGCACCGCGGCGTCGGCGGTGGTGCCGCCGGCCTCGCTCGCGGCGGTCACCGCCAGGGCTCCACGACGGACTTCAGGCTGTTCGGGTCGGTGTCGGAGTCGAGCGCCTCACCGGCGTGGTCGAGGTCGTAGCGGCCGGTGACCAGGGAGTCGACGTCGACCTGCCCGGAGGCGACCAGGTGCGCGGCCAGCGGCCAGGTGTCGGTGTACCTGAAGATGCCCGTGAGCAGCACCTCGTTGTCCTGGATGTAGCTCACCGGCAGGGTCAGCTCCGGGTTGCCCAGGCCCACCAGCACCGCCGTGCCGCCGCCGCGGACGGCGCGGATGCCGGAGGTGATGGCCGGCGGGGCGCCGGAGGCGTCGATGAACGCGTCGACCTGCAGGGCGGTGACGTCGGTCTCGCGCGGGTCGACGGCGTCCGTCGCGCCGAAGTGCAGGGCCCGCTCGCGGCGCGGGCCGACGAGGTCGGTGATGATGACCTCGCGGGCGCCGAAGGCGCGGGCGACCTGGGCGGTGATGATGCCGATCGGGCCGGCGCCGGCGACGAGCACCCGCTGGCCGGGCACCACCCGCGCCTTGCGCAGGGCCGCGATGCCCACGCTGAGCGGCTCCAGGAGCGCGGCGGCGTCGTCGGACAGGCCGTCGGCGACGGGGAAGGCGAACTCGGCCGGGGCCGTCACGTACTCGGCGAAGGCGCCGTCGACGGGCGGCGTGGCGTAGAAGCGCATGTGCGGGCAGAGGTTGTAGCGGCCCGCCAGGCACTGCGAGCAGTGGTGGCAGGGGCGCTGCGGGTCCACCGCGACGCGCTGACCGACGCGGGAGGCGTCCACGCCCTGCCCGACGGCCACCACGGTGCCGCCCATCTCGTGGCCCAGCACGAGCGGGGACTCCACGACGAACTCCCCGGCCCGCAGGTGGCGGAAGTAGTGGACGTCGGAGCCGCACACGCCCACCGAGCCGACCCGGACCAGCACCTCACCGGGCGGGACGTCCGGGACGGGGCGCTCCTGCACCTCGACCGTGTTCTCGGCCAGCAGCACGCTGGCCCGCATCGTCTCGGGCAGGCGGTCGGGCACCCCGGGGGCCGACCTGCCGGCCTTCTGCTCCGTCGCAGCGCTCATGGGCGCCATCATGCCCCGACCCGGGTGAGAACGTTCTCAACGGGTCGGGGCAGACGGCGGGGGGCTCAGCCGGCGGTGAGCCTGCCGGCCACGGTGACGACGCGGCGGGCGAGGTGGTCCAGAGCGTCGAGCTGGGCCTGGCCGAGCGGCTCGTCGTTGTTCGCCCCCGTGGCGTGGCTGACGCCGTAGGGGTTGCCGTCGACGAACTTCAGCGGGTCGGTGTACCCGGGCGAGACGATGATCCCGCCGAAGTGGTGGATGGTGTTGTACAGCGCGAGCAGCGTGGACTCCTGGCCGCCGTGCAGGGTCTGGCTGGCGGTGAAGCCGGCGTAGACCTTGTCGGCGAGCAGGCCCTGGCCCCACTGCGGCCCCAGGGAGTCGATGAAGGTCTTCAGCTGGCCGGCGATGTTGCCGTAGCGCGTCGGGGAGCCGAAGAGCACGGCGTCGGCCCACACGACGTCGTCGGCGGTGACGGCGGGCTCGTCGGCCTCGGCGGCGTGCTGCTGCTGGGCCTCGCTGGCCTGCCGCTCCCCCTCGGTGGTCTGGCGCGCCACCTGGCGCAGGCGCACCTCGGCCCCGGCGGCCTCGCCCGCCTGCGCGGCGCGCTGGGCCATCGCCCGCACGGTGCCCGTGGCTGAGTAGTAGACGATCGCGAGCTTGACGCTCACAGCGGTCCTCCCGGGTCGGTCCCGGCCCAGCTCTGCTCGCGGGCCGGCGCGGCCAGCCTCACACGTTGAACGTTCACCGACCACCCGGGACGATCACCCCGTCCGGCGTCACACCCACCCCTTCGGCGCGCCGCCACCGCCGCGTCTGAGCAACGCCCCTCCAGACGCGCCTCACAGGCGCTGCAGGCCGTGGCACGTGATGACGGCGGTGCCCTCCAGGTCGGAGGCCTCCAGGTCGACCGTGGCGAGGAAGCCCCAGTCGTGGTCACCCGCGGGGTCGTCGACCACCTGGCGCACGTGCCACAGCCGGGCCTCCCGGTCGTGGGTGACCTGCAGCATCGCGGGGGCGCGCGAGGCCGCGGACACGCCGACGTCGTCGTGCTCGGCGTAGTAGTCGGCCACCACCGCCTGCCAGGCGTCGAGGTCGAGCGCGGGGTCGAGCTGGGCGAGGTCCCACGCCCGGCGGCGGGCCAGCAGGTCCACCCGCTGCCACATCGCGTTGCGCACCTGCACGGTGAACGCGCGGACGTTGGCCGTGATCCCGCGCAGGGCCGGCGGTGGCGGGGGCGCTGACCCGTCGACCAGGGCCTCGGGGTGGGTGAGGGCCTCCCACTCGTCGAGCAGGCTGGAGTCGGTCTGGCGGACCACCTCGCCGAGCCACTCGATGACGTCGTCCAGGCCCTCGGCGCGCCGGTCCTCGGGGACCGTCTGGCGCAGCGCGCGGTAGGCGTCGGACAGGTAGCGCAGCACCGCCCCCTCGGAGCGGGAGAGGTTGTAGCGGCGGACCAGGTCGCCGAAGGTCATCGCCTGCTCGAGCATCTCGCGCACCACCGACTTCGGGGAGAGCGCGTCCTCCGGCAGCCACGGCGAGGTCAGGCGGTACTGCTCGAAGGCCGCCTCGAGCAGCTCCTCCAGGGGCTTGGGCCAGGTGACCTCCTCGAGCAGCTCCATCCGCTCCTCGTACTCGATCCCCTCGGCCTTCATGGCCGCCACGGCCTCGCCGCGGGCGGCGAACTGCTGGGCCAGCAGGATCGGCCGCGGGTCGTCGAGGGTCGCCTCCACCACGCTGACGACGTCGAGCGCCGGTGTCGGCGACTCCGGGTCGAGCACGTCCAGCGCGGCCACCGCGAAGGTCGAGAGCGGCTGGTTGAGGGCGAAGTCGGCCTGCAGGTCCACCGTGAGGCGCAGCGTGCGGCCGTCCTCGTCCGGCTCGGGGAGCCTCTCGACGACGCCGGCGGCCAGCAGCTCGCGCACGATGGCCACGGCCCGCTTGACCAGGCGCACCTGGGTGCCCCTGTCGGAGTGGTTCTCGCGCAGCAGGCGCCGGAAGGCCGGCACGGTGGGCGCGGGGCGGGCGATGGTGTTGAGCACCATCGCGTGCGTCACGCGCATCTGGCTGGTCAGCGGCTCCGGGGGCGCCCCGACGATCCGCTCGAAGGTGGCCTGGTTCCAGCTCACCTCGCCCTCGGGCGGCTTCTTCTTGACCACCTTGCGGCGCTTCTTGGGGTCGTCGCCCGCCTTGGCCAGGGCCCGCTCGTTCTCGATGAGGTGCTCGGGCGCCTGCACCACGCAGGTGCCGGAGGTGTCGAAGCCGGCGCGCCCGGCGCGCCCGGCGATCTGGTGGAACTCCCGCGCGCTGAGCAGGCGGGTGCGGCGGCCGTCGAACTTGGTCAGGGACGTCACGAGCACCGAGCGGATCGGCACGTTGATGCCGACGCCGAGGGTGTCCGTGCCGCAGACGACGGGCAGCAGCCCCTCCTGCGCGAGGGTCTCCACCAGGCGGCGGTACTTGGGCAGCATCCCGGCGTGGTGCACGCCGACGCCGTGGCGGACCAGCTTGGAGAGCACCTGCCCGAAGCCGGCGGTGAAGCGGAACGAGCCGAGGGCCTCGGCGATCCGCTCGCGGGCCCCCTTGTCCGCGACGGTGACGGAGAGCAACGCCTGCGCGCGCTCCAGCGCCGCGGCCTGGGTGGGGTGGACGACGTAGACGGGCGCCTCGCGCGCCTCCAGCAGCTCCTCCAGCGTCTCGTGCACGGGGGTCATCGCCCACCGGTGGTGCAGCGGCACCGGGCGCTCCGCGCCGGCCACGAGCACCGCCTCGCGCCCGGTGCGCCGGCGCAGGTCGTCGGTGAAGCGGGTGGTGTCGCCCAGGGTCGCCGACATGAGGAGGAACTGGGCGCGGGTCAGCTCCAGCAGGGGCACCTGCCAGGCCCAGCCGCGGTCGCGGTCGGCGTAGTAGTGGAACTCGTCCATGACCACGAGGCCGACGTCGAGGTCCGCGCCCTCGCGAAGGGCGCGGTTGGCGAGCACCTCGGCGGTGCAGCAGACCACCGGCGCGGCGGCGTTGACGGCGCCGTCACCGGTCACCATGCCCACGTTCTGGGCTCCCAGCACCTCCACCAGCGCGAAGAACTTCTCGCTGACGAGCGCCTTGATGGGGGCGGTGTAGACCGAGCGGCGCCCGGAGGCCATCGCGGCGGCGTGAGCGCCCAGGGCGACCAGCGACTTGCCCGACCCCGTGGGCGTGGCGAGCACCACGTGCGAGCCGCTCACCACCTCGATGAGCGCCTCCTCCTGGGCCGGGTAGAGGCTCAGCCCGCGGTCGGTGGCCCACCCCTCGAAGGCCTCGAAGACGGCGTCCGGGTCCGGCGCAGCGCCGTCGGCGGGCAGGCGGGAGGGCAGGTCGGGGACCCTGTCGACCTCCAGCGGGGCACCGGGCGCGGCCACGGCGGCCGCCTCGGGGTCGGTGGTCGCGGCGGGGTCGGGCACGTCGTCGAGCGTCCCACGCCGTCCGGGCGCCCCGGCGGGCGCGGGCCCGCCGAGCGGGTGTCGTCGGCGGCGCCTGCGCTGCCCCGGCGGCAGCGGTCACCTAGGGTGACCCTGCTGACCGGATGCCGCAGCCCTCACGGGGCGGCGGCCGACCGGCGGGAAGGGGCGGGGTGGTGCTCGAGGCGTCGCGCGGCGGCGGAGCGCAGTGGCGCACGTGCACCAGCTACCCGCCCGTGACGGCGTCGGTGCGCGAGGCGCGCCGCTTCGTGGAGGCCGAGCTGGGCGCCCGCGGCCGGGCCGACCTGGCCGACGACGCCGGCCTGGTGCTCAGCGAGCTGGCCGCCAACGCCGTCCTGCACGCGCGCACCCCCTTCGAGGTGGTGGTCTCCGGGGCCGGCCGGGACCGGGTGCGCGTGGACGTCGTCGACGGCAGCCCGGCGCTGCCGCTGCTGGCGGCGACGCCGCAGACCTCCACCACGGGCCGCGGCATGGTGCTCGTGGCGGCCCTGGCCTCGCGGTGGGGCAGCGAGCGGCTGGAGGAGGGCAAGACCGTCTGGTTCGAGCTGGGCGGGGACGAGGAGCGCAGCGACCCGGACGAGCCGTCCGCAGAGGACCTGCTCGCCATGTGGGCGGACCTGGACGCCGCGGTGACCGTCGTCATCCCCGACCTCCCGGTGGCCGCGCTCCTGGCCGCCAAGGAGCACCTGGACGACCTGGTCCGCGAGCTGCAGATCGTCATGCACGACCCGGCGTCGGCCGCCCGCGCCGAGGACGACGCCCCCGAGGAGGTGCTGCTCGCGCGCCGCCTCGACGCCGCCGTGCAGGCCTTCGAGCCGGCGCGGGTGCAGGTGCGCACCCAGGTGCTGCGGGCCGCGCAGGCGGGGGCCGAGCTGGTGACCCTGGAGCTGGTGCTCGACCCGCGCGCCGCCGAGCACGCCCGCCACTACCTCGAGGCGGTCGAGGAGGCGCACCGGCTGGCGCTGCGGGGGCTGCTGCTGACCCGCGGCGACGAGCTGGAGCGCCACGCCGCGATCCGCCGCCTCTACCTGGAGGAGGTCGTGCGCCAGCTCGGCTGAGCGCACGACCCCCGTCGTCCCCGGGACGTCCCCGGGACGTCGTCAGGCGAGCACGGGCACGGCCGCGAGGGCCGCCCGCAGGTCCGCCTCGGACAGGCCGGAGTCGGTCATGGTGCCCTTCAGGTAGGACTCGTAGGCGGCGAGGTCGAGCAGGCCGTGGCCGCACAGCGCGGTGACGATGACCTTCTCCTCCCCGCTCTCCTTGCAGGCCAGCGCCTCCTGGATCGCGACGGCGAGGGCGTGGGTCGGCTCGGGCGCCGGGACGATGCCCTCGGTGCGCGCGAACCTCACCGCGGCCTCGAAGCAGGCGGTCTGGTCGACGCTGGTGGCCGTCATGAGGCCCAGCTCGTAGACGTGGCTGATCAGCGGCGCCATGCCGTGGTAGCGCAGGCCGCCGGCGTGGATGGGGTCGGGCACGAAGTCGTGGCCGAGGGTGTGCATCTTCATGAGCGGGGTCAGCCCCGCGGTGTCGCCGAAGTCGTAGCGGTACTCCCCGCGGGTCAGGCTGGGGGCGCTGGCGGGCTCGACGGCGCGGATCTCGGGGCTCATGCGGCCGGCCAGCTTCTCGCGCAGGAACGGGAAGCACAGGCCGCCGAAGTTGGAGCCGCCGCCGGTGCAGCCGACCACGAGGTCGACGTCGGTCTCCCCGGCCTTGGCCAGCTGCAGCAGCGCCTCCTCGCCGATGACGGTCTGGTGCAGCAGCACGTGGTTGAGCACCGAGCCGAGGGCGTACTTGGTGTCCTCGCGCTGGGCGGCGACCTCCACCGCCTCGGAGATGGCGATGCCGAGGGAGCCGGTGTGGTCCTCGGGGAAGGCGCGCCCGGCCTCGGTCAGGCGCGAGGGCGAGCGGTGCACCGTGCCGCCGAAGGTCTCGATCAGGGTGCGGCGGTAGGGCTTGGCGTCGTAGGAGCCGCCGACCTGCCACACCTCGCACTCCAGCCCGAACAGCGAGCACGCGAACGCCAGCGCGGTGCCCCACTGGCCGGCGCCGGTCTCCGTCGTCAGCTTCTTCACGCCGGCCCTGGCGTTGTAGAAGACCTGCGGGACGGCGGTGTTGGGCTTGTGCGAGCCGGCGGGGCTGACGCCCTCGTACTTGTAGTAGATGCGGGCCGGGGTGCCGAGCGCCTTCTCCAGCGAGTGCGCGCGGTACAGCGGCGAGGGCCGCCAGAGGCGGTAGACCTCCTGCACCTCCTCGGGGATGTCGACGTAGCGCTCGGTGGTGACCTCCTGCGCGATGAGGTCGGCCGGGAAGAGGCCCGCCAGGTCGTCGGGGCCGATCGGCTGGTGGGTGCCCGGGTGCAGCGGCGGCGGGGGCGGCGCCGGGAGGTCGGGCACGACGTTGTACCAGCGGGTCGGCATCTCGGACTCGTCGAGCAGGAACTTGTGCTGCTTCACCGGTGAGGGCGCCATGGCGCTGGAGCCTAGTGATCTGCGGTGCTGCCGCCACGGGCTGCGTCGCCCGCGCCCGCTGCTGGCAGGATCAGGGGCCGTGTCCAAGGTCCTGACCTCCCTGCCCGTCGGCGAGCGCGTCGGCATCGCCTTCTCCGGGGGGCTCGACACCTCCGTGGCGGTCGCCTGGATGCGCGACAAGGGCGCCGTGCCGTGCACCTACACCGCCAACATCGGCCAGTACGACGAGCCCGACATCGACGCCGTGCCCGGCCGCGCCGGGGCGTACGGCGCCGAGGTGGCGCGCCTGGTCGACTGCCGCGAGGCCCTCGTGGAGGAGGGCCTGGCCGCCCTGACGTGCGGCGCCTTCCACATCCGCTCCGCGGGACGCGCCTACTTCAACACCACGCCGCTGGGCCGGGCGGTGACCGGCACCAAGCTCGTGCGGGCGATGCTGGACGACGACGTGCAGATCTGGGGCGACGGCTCCACCTACAAGGGCAACGACATCGAGAGGTTCTACCGCTACGGCCTCATGGCCAACCCGGCGCTGCGGATCTACAAGCCGTGGCTGGACGCGCAGTTCGTCGCCGAGCTGGGCGGTCGCAAGGAGATGTCGGAGTGGCTGGTGGCGCACGACCTGCCCTACCGCGACTCCACCGAGAAGGCGTACTCCACCGACGCCAACATCTGGGGCGCCACGCACGAGGCGAAGAGCCTGGAGCAGCTCGAGGTCGGCATCGAGGTCGTGCAGCCGATCATGGGCGTGCGGTTCTGGGACCCGGCCGTGGAGATCGAGCCGGAGGACGTCGTCATCGGCTTCGAGCAGGGCCGCCCCGTCTCGATCAACGGCCAGACCTTCGCCTCCCCCGTCGAGCTGGTCCTCGAGGCGAACGCCGTCGGCGGGCGGCACGGGCTGGGGATGTCCGACCAGATCGAGAACCGCATCATCGAGGCCAAGAGCCGCGGCATCTACGAGGCGCCCGGCATGGCGCTGCTCTTCGCCGCGTACGAGCGGCTGGTCAACGCGGTGCACAACGAGGACACCATCGCCACCTACCACTCCGAGGGCCGCCGCCTGGGCCGGCTGCTCTACGAGGGCCGCTGGCTCGACCCGCAGGCGCTCATGCTGCGCGAGTCGCTGCAGCGCTGGGTGGGCACGGCGGTGACCGGTGAGGTGGCGCTGCGGCTGCGCCGCGGCGAGGACTACTCCCTGCTCGACACCACGGGACCGGCGCTGAGCTACCACCCTGACAAGCTGTCGATGGAGCGCACGCAGGACGCCGCCTTCGGGCCGGTGGACAGGATCGGCCAGCTGACGATGCGCAACCTCGACATCGCCGACTCCCGCTCCAAGCTCGAGCAGTACGCGGCGCTGGGCCTGGTCGGCCCGGACGCCCCGGGCGTGGGCCTGGTCGGCGGCCTCGAGGCCGCGGTGCTCGAGCCGGGGCGCTCCGAGGAGATCGCCTCCAGCGGGCTGCCCTCCCCCGACGACCGCGCCATCGACCGCGCCGCCATGGAGTCCGGCACCGACTGACCCGCCACCCTCCCCGGGGTCCTGGGGGCGGCGCCCCCCCCGGGGGGCCGGGGGCCCCGCTC